>JAGAYI010000022.1 GCA_017940545.1 Prevotella sp. | reverse complement strand
TGTAAGGCAGACCCTCACTCTGGTATAGAAACCAGCATCTTTCAAAGTCTTTGCTACTGAACATAATCTAATATTTAAAATGTCAGTGCAAAGGTATATCATCTTAACTTTTCTCGCAATACGTCAAAATTGGCTGCTTACGAGATGATTCCTGTGCCCAATGACAGGACTGACAAATTTATTTGGATTCTATTTCTTGAATTAAACTACGAAGGTATGCATCAGAGATGTTGCTGATTTCACTCTTGTCATAAATAGACATCAGGGTAATTACTATTTCATCTGCTGTTGGCTGTCGGAGATTATAGGTTATGACACGTGCCCCACCACTTTTGCCTTTTCCTTTAGAAGCAATACTCATCCGGTTTTTATATATATGATGCCCCAACGACTCTCCTCCAAAAGGATTCTTTTCCAGTTCATTAAGAAAGGATTCATAATCTGACTCAAAAGACTTGTATTTCCTTGCCAAGTCTTTTGCACGTTTTTCAAACTCAGGAAGATAATCGAAAGTAACCATCAATACGGGTAGTCGTTATTTGGAAAATAGACAACGGGCATCATGCTTTACCTGCCCTTTGTGAAGTTCATCGAAAGCCTTCGTGAGACTTTTTTTGATATTTTCTTGTTGAGACTTAGTCGCCTGTTCTTCTTCCAAGAGACGTTTGGTCAGTGCTTTGCGAACGGCCTTTGTCTGTCCTTGAATAAGAACCCAAAGTGCATCCACAGGTGATATGTCTGTCGTCGGACTTGACAAGGTCGAATTCAATGTGTTCATCTCTTCTATCTTTTATTGTTCTGGTGCAAAGTTAGTGGATTTATATGAATACTCCAAATGTTTATTCAAAAATTTGATTGCCTTTTTCAATGTCTCACAGATATTTAATGTCACACGGATCTGGAGGATCTCACGGATTATTTATCTCACACAGAAAGCACGGAAATCACAGAAATGAAAAGGTCACACAAATCTTGAGAATCTTTATTATCACACGGATATCACGGAAGATTTATGTCACAAAAGGTTTTGCTCGACAGCCCGAAGAGGGAAGTCAAAACATGGAAATGTTTGGAAACAAAAATGAAAGGATTTAGATTATAACCTTATGGCTGGATGGCAGCCGAATTACAAGCCGAACTTGTCAAGATAAAGCCAAAGGACAGCAACACCCATCAGGACGGCAACAACTGACAGGAGTATGAAAAGACTCTTCTTAATCAGGTAATTTCTACGGGCTTTGGGGCTTTTACTTAATTCCATATAGTTTGTTCTTGGGGATGGTTTGACATTTTTTTGGTACGCCTACGGCGCTGACAACAACATCTGCCGTCACGATTATGAAGCACCTCAACTTGCTATTCAGCGCCATTTCGCTGCAAAGGTACAACTTTTATCGGACATAAATGACATTTTGGGCGAAAATTTGCATTTATATGGGTTCAAGGTCTTCCGGCGAGATGCTGATGGTGGCACATCCTAACAGGTCGAGGGTGCATACTACGGTGGCTAAGCCTTCGGAGCGCAGCACGGTGCCCTCGAAACCTTTCAGGGCTCCACGGGCTACTCTGATGGGCGTTCCCTTGGCAAGACGGCCGGGTATGAACTCTACGGGACGGTCAGCATGGAAGAGCATGAACTGCAGCTGCTCCATCTGGTGCTCGGGAATGATGGCTAAGGGATGACGCCCGAACTCGTTGACGGGACGTGCCTTATCGGTCATGAAACGGAAAAGGAGCCCGGTCTTCAGGATGTCAAGGCGTTCCTGTTCGGTGACATGGACAAAGATGATGGCAGAGATGACGACGCGTTCTACTTTTTTCTTACGGCCATTGCGCCACTCACGTACTTCGTGCTGGGTGGTTACGTAAGACTCGTAACCAAGCTGTGTGAGCTGGTCGCGGGTGTATCGCTCTGTGCTGCGACGGACAACAGCCACATACCAGTGGCGTTCTGCTTGCTCCATGCCGACGTTGAAAGGGTTTAACTGAAAGGAGGCCGCACCTCGCAGGGGAGATGCGGCCTCCAATATACTATATATATAATAAGGTGGAAAACCTTATTACTTCTTCTTGGTTTCCGCTACTTCTGCATTTTCCTCGCGAATGGTGCGACCCATGGTGAGGTAAGCAATAGGAGCTGCGACGAAGATAGACGAGCAGGTACCGAAGACAACACCGAGAATCATAGCGAACGAGAAGGAACGGATGCTGTCACCACCAAGGATGAAGATGCACAGCAGCACAATCAGGGTCGTTACTGAGGTGTTGATGGTACGGGCCAGGGTCTGGTTCAGCGAGTCGTTGAACAGCGTCTGACGGTCGCGCTTGCCATAAAGCTGGATGTTCTCACGTACACGGTCGAAGACCACCACCTTGTCATTGATAGAGTAACCTATCACGGTCAGGATGGCTCCGATGAAGGTCTGGTCAATTTCGAGCGACATGGGCACGAACTTCCACAGCAGTGAGTAGAAGCCGATGACGATGAGGGCATCGAAGGCCAGGGCAACGGTAGAACCTACTGAGAAGGCCACGTTGCGGAAACGGAACAGGATGTAGAGGAAGATGGCTATCAGGGCGATGGCCACGCTGATGAAGGCACGGTGAGTGATGTCCTTGGCTATGCTCGGGCCTACCTTTGTAGAGCTGATGATGGAACCGCCCTCGCGAACGTCGGGGTTCTTGAAGTCATCAACATTGTTCTGTGTCACGATGCCGGCACCCTTCAGGGCCTCAAAGAGAATCTCCTCAGCCTCGTCATCGACGTTCGGGTCGTTAGAGTCTATCTTGTAGTTCGTAGATACACGGATGCGGTTGCCTTCAGCACCAAGGGCGATGGCGGTGGTGTTGGCCACCTTCTCTGCACCGTTGGCATCTTTCTCGACAAAGGCCTTGTTCAGGATGTCACGGATCTCCTCTGGCTCTACAGACTTCTCGAACTGCATGACGTAGTTACGGCCACCCGTGAAGTCGATGCTCTTGCTCAGACCTAAGGTGAAGAAGCTGACAATGAAGATGAGTGCAGCAACACCCCAGATGGTAAAGGTCTTCTTGTACATGCCCATGAAGTTGAAGTGGGTGTTCTGCATCATGTTGCGAGAATACGGAGTGGTAAAGGTGAGGTTACGCCAGCGGTCGCGCTTCAGCTGATACTCATAAACCAGACGGGTCATGAAGACGGCAGTGAAGAAGCTGACGCAGATACCGATCATCAGTGTGGTGGCGAAACCGCGGATAGGACCTGTACCGACGACGTAAAGGATGATACCGGTAATCAACGACGTGAGGTTAGAGTCGAAGATGGCTGAGAAGGCGTTAGCATAACCCTTGCCGAGGGCATCCTTGACGTTGAGACCCTTGCGGAGCTCTTCCTTGGTACGCTCATAAATCAGCACATTAGCATCGACAGCAGTACCCAGGGTGAGCACGATACCCGCAATACCGGGCATGGTCAGTGCAGCCTGGAACGAGGTAAGAATACCGAGCGTGAAGAACAGGTTGAACAACAGCGCGATGTTTGCCAACATACCGGGGACCCAATTGTAGAGCAGCACCATGTAGATCATCAGCAGGACGAAAGCAACGACAAACGAGATGGCACCCTGCTTGATGGACTGTGCACCGAGGGTAGGACCTACGACGTCGGACTGTACGATGCGGGTAGGAGCCGGCATCTTACCTGAGTTCAGGGTGTTAGCCAGGTCCTTGGTGTCCTGGATGGTGAAGTTACCCGTGATGGACGAGCTACCACCATCAATCTGCTGGTTGACGCGCGGAGCGCTATAGACAGCATCGTCGAGGACGATGGCTACTGCCTTATTAATATTATTATGTGTCAGCTGTGACCAACGACGGGCACCGTCGCCATTCATCTGCATGGTCACCTCGGGACGTCCGTGCTGGTCGAAACCGTCGCGTGAGTTGGTGATGACATCACCTTCGAGTGGTGCACGTCCGTTGATGGAATTACGGGTATCGATGGCATAGAGCTCGAAGCGCTCCTGACGATCGGTGAACTCCAGGTCGCTGGGCTTAGCACCCCAGAGGAGCTTCAGGTCGGCAGGCAGGATGCGCTTGGCTACTGCCGACTGCAGTATCTTGTTGACAGCTGCAGTATCGCGAGTGAGGGCGAAGCCCACCACAGCAAGCGACTGTCCCTGTGAGGGAGTGAAGACAGAGAACAAGGGGTTCTGCTTGTCGAGAGCTGTCTTGGCAGCATCGTCGGCCTTCACGTCTTTCTTGGCAATGGCAGCTGCCAAGCCTTCCTTAGCCTTGGTGGTGTCAGCAGCGGCGGCCTGAGCTACCTGCGTGGTGTCAGCAGCAACGGCCTTCGTCGTGTCGGCAGGAACGTCGCCGGCAGCATACTGGGCGTTAAGCTGAGCCAGTGCAGGAACTATTTCCTGACTGTTATAGGTCTCCCAGAACTCCAGGTTGGCGCTACCCTGCAGCAGCTTACGCACGCGCTCGGGCTCCTTCACACCAGGCATTTCTACCATGATGCGACCTGACATACCCTCAAGCTTACTGATGTTGGGCTGTACGACGCCGAACTTGTCGATACGGTTCTGGACGACTAACAGGGCGTTATCTACGGCTGCAGAGACCTCAGCACGAAGGGCTGACTCTACCTCTGAGTCGGTACTCTTGGTGGTCACCTTGTCCTTCATCTGCTGGGTGGCGAAGACAGAAGCCAGAGGCTTGCCCGGAGCATTTTTCTTCCAGGCGCTGATAAACAGCGAGATGAAGTCGTCCTGACTGTTCTCCTCTGCCTTGCGGGCCTCTTCCATTGACTTCTTGTAAAGGGGGTCGGTCTTGTGGTCAGCCAGAATGTCAACAACATCAGGCACTGAGACCTCAAGGATTACGTTCATACCACCTTTCAGGTCAAGACCCAGGCCGATTTCCATTTCGCGGCACTCACGCAGGGTGTAGGCACCAAAATAAACTTTCTCGTTCATCAGTGAATCGAGGTAGGCCTTCCCGGCTTCCTCTCCCTTCTGGGCGGCAATCTCCACGGCCTTGTTCTCATAGTGACGAGTCACAAAAGAGAAGGACAGGTAGAAGATGCACACCAGAACGAGCATCACTGCTACAAACTTTACAATTCCTTTGTTTTGCATTTGATTTTTATTGTTTTTTTAATTGTTATTTCTGATTTTAGCGTGCAAATTTAAACATTTTTCGCCACTTAACGAAATTTATTGCTGTTTTTCATGCATTTTTTAAGGATTTACCCCCTTTTTTATCCAACAAATGACTGGATAATGGTCACTTGCGTCAAATTTTGAGTCAATCTGACAACTGTAGGGCGTAAGGTCAGGAGAACAAAAAAGATGGTCAATGCGCACATACATGCCGTGACGGTAGAAGGTGCGGCCGATGCCATTGCCGGTGGTCACGAAGCAGTCTGTCAGTCCTTTACCTACCACCCGACGGGAATAGGACAGGGGCAGGTCGTTGAAATCGCCACACACCAGGATGGAATAGCCCCGGTGGGCTTCAACATACCGGTGGACGGCCTCTGCCTGAGGGGCTCGCAAGGTGGCTGAACGCGACAGGGTGGAGAGTAGTCGTCGTGACTCCTGGCGGGCTGTGTCGCTCTTCATGCTGCCATGCACCAGCTGGGTGTATTGCTCGCGGTCGGCCTTGGTCAGGTGGGTTGATTCCAAATGGTTATTGATAACGATGAGGGTGTCGGCACCTACCTGCAGAAACCAGGCCACGCTGCCGTTGGAATAGGAGTCGTAGTCGATGCGCTCTTTCCTGATAATGGGGTAACGGGTGTGTATGCCCAGACGGTTGATGATGGGGTTTGAGGGCTTGCTGACCTTCACCAGGTCGTTATAGGCATAGATGCTGTCGAAGAACACCTCCGCCTTCCGCCAGGTGTCGTTGTCTTCCTGCAGACAGACAATGTCTGCCCGCTGCTCCTTCAGGTAGCGATATATCATGTGGAAGCCGTCCTTGTAGTTGGGCTCGCCAAAGTAGCCCTCTACATTGTAGGAGATGATCTTGATGGCATCGTCGGGCGGTGCTGACGGGATGTTAAAGGGCATATAGGTGCGAATGGGTACGTAGGCCACGAGGAAGCCCAACAGGGGAATCCACGCCATGCGCCACTTGAACGTCAGCCAGAGAAACAGGAAGAACAAATTGGCCAACAGTGCAAAGGGGAACAGCACGCCCAGGCTGCTGACAGTGGGAAAACTGGCTGGACTGACATAGCCGGAGAATCCTAATAGCAGCATGGCCAGCACCGTCACCACGTTGGCTCCGGCTATCAGCCCAACAACGATGGACTTCACTTTCTTCATGTAATACCAGGCATTTAGCTTCGTCACTCCTTACTGGCATCGAAGAGTCGCTGCTTCTCGGCCTTCGTCAGACTGTCGTAACCACTCTTGCGGATTTTGTCGAGAATGGCATCTACCTCTGCCTGACGCTGCTGCTTACGGGCATTATACTCCATGTCGGTCTCGTGAGGCGTCGGACGACGGGTGGTTGATGACGGCCGTTGGGCCTTGCGCTGCTCGAAAGCAGACTTCATGCGGTCGAAGAACTCCTGTCCGCGGCTCTGGCTGAAACGGGCATCACTACCGGGGTGGCGACGCCAATAGAGTATGAGCAACAGACCGAACAGCATACCGCCGAGGTGGGCCACATGGGCCACGCCGTCCATGGAACTGCTGATGGAGGAGAACAGCTCCAGGGCAGCATAACCGACCACAAACCACTTGGCCTTGATGGGAATGGGAATGGGGAAGATGAAGATGCGCTCGTTAGGGAACGTCATGCCGAAAGCCAGCAGGATGCCATAGATGGCTCCTGATGCTCCCACCGTGTTCCAGCGGTTCAGAAACTGTCCGGTGGTGATGATGGCCGTACCGGTGTTTACCTGGTCGTAGGCATAAAGGCCCTCGACAAAATAGGTGCCTAACTGTGCCAGCTCCTGCATGATGCCTGCACCAATGCCACAGACGAGGTAATAGAACAGGAACTTACGGGGTCCCCACACGTTCTCCATGACACGGCCGAACATCCAAAGCGCGAACATGTTGAAGAACAGGTGGGTGAAACCACCATGCAGAAACATGTAGGTGAACAGCTGATAGACATGAAACTCACTGGCCAGAAAGAAGTGAAGGCCGAAAAGCTCGTTGATTTGCCACGAGGGCATCAGCCAGGTGAAGGCAAACACCAAGACATTGATGATGAGCAGATGTTTTGTTATCGTAGGGAGATTATTCATTTTTTTGATGATTTGACGTTATTTTCTCTATTTTCACTTTTTGTCGCAATCGGGCGCAAAATTACGAAAAAAAACTGTTTTTTAGTACAAAATCAGGGCTTTACACACTTTTTTTCAACAAAAAAGTCATTTTTTTTCATTTTTTGTTTGTTTTCTAAATACTTTACACTATATTTGCCAAAAATTTTGCAACGTTATATACTTCATTATTAATATTTTAAAACAAAACATTATGAACAAGACAGAATTAATTGACAAGATTGCAGCTGGCGCAGGTTTGACCAAGGCCGACTCAAAGAAGGCTCTCGATGCAGCTATCGAGGCTATCAAGGGTGCTCTCGTAGCAGGTGAGAAAGTAGCTCTCGTAGGTTTTGGCACGTTTGCTGTCAACGAGAAGCCCGCCCGTGAAGGTATCAACCCCGCAACAAAGCAGAAGATTCAGATTGCTGCCAAGAAGGTTGCTAAGTTCAAGGCTGGTGCTGAGCTTGCAGAGGCTGTCAACAAATAAACTTTAAATTTGAGACAACAACAAAAGGCTTCCCCATGCGGGGAAGCCTTTTTCAGTGTGTCAACAAATATGCGTTGGGGCCGTCGGAACCCCTTTCCTGTTCCCGCTTAGGGCTGTTTGCCGATATAGGCCAGTATGCCGCCATCGACGTAAAGCACATGGCCGTTGACAGCATCAGAGGCATGCGAGGCCAGGAATACTGCGGGTCCGCCCAGCTCTTCAGGCTGCAGCCAGCGCCCGGCAGGCGTCTTGGCACAGATGAACGAGTCGAAGGGATGGCGACTGCCGTCAGGCTGCCGTTCGCGCAGTGGGGCTGTCTGCGGTGTGGCGATGTAGCCCGGGCCGATGCCGTTGCACTGGATGTTATACTCACCATACTCTGAACAGATGTTGCGGGTCAGCATCTTCAGGCCACCCTTGGCGGCAGCGTATGCACTGACGGTCTCACGGCCCAGTTCCGACATCATGGAGCAGATGTTGATAATCTTACCCTCACGACGTTCCATCATCTCAGGGAGCACAGCTGACGACACAATGAACGGGCCAACAAGGTCGATGTCGATGACCTGCTGGAATTCCTGACGTTTCATCTCGTGCATGGGAATGCGCTTGATGATGCCGGCATTATTCACCAGGATGTCAATCTGTCCTACCTCTGCATGAATCTTCTCCACAAGGGCTTTCACGGCATTCTCGTCGGTCACGTCGCAGACGTAGCCCTTCACGTTCTCAATGCCAGCCTCCTTGTAGTTGTTGAGTCCGCGCTCTAAGGCAGCCTCGTTAATGTCGTTGAAAATAATGTTCTTGATACCGGCTGCCACGAATGCCTTGGCAATGTTAAAGCCGATGCCGTAGGAAGCGCCTGTAATCCAAGCATTCTTTCCTTCTAATGAAAATGGATTTGCCATATTTGTTTGTTTTTTTTATGAGGAGTTCAAAAAATTATTTCAGGTCCGTAATCAGCGAGAAGTCCTGGTCACCGTAGTCAAGGTTCTCGCCACCCATGCCCCAGATGAAGGTGTAGTTGTGCGTGGCAGCTGCAGAATGGATGCTCCATTCAGGAGAGAGCACGGCCTGGTCGCCACGCATCCAGATGTGGCGCGTCTCGTTGACCTCGCCCATGAAGTGACAGACGGCCTGGTCCTCGGGCACTTCGAAGTAGAAGTATGCCTCCATGCGGCGGCTGTGAACGTGGGCAGGCATCGTATTCCATACAGAACCGGTAGCCAGCTCGGTCATACCCATCTGCAACTGACAGGTGGGCAGCACCTGGTTCACAATCATCTTGTTGATGTTACGCTCGTTCGACATCTCCAAGCTTCCCATGTGGGCCACCACGGCATCGGCCTTGGTAATCTTCTTGCAGGGATATTCGGCATGGGCCGTCGTAGAGTTGAAGTAGAACTTGGCAGGCTTCTGGCCGTCCTTCGAGCAGAACACCACTTCACGGTCGCCACGGCCGATGTAGAGTGCCTCCTTGAAGTCGAGCTCGAACACCTCGTCGCCCACCTTCACGCAGCCGGCACCGCCGACATTGAAGATGCCTACCTCACGGCGTGTGGTGAAATAGGGTGCCTTCAGCGGGTCAATGGCCTCGAGCTTGAGGCTCTCGTTCACGGGCATGGCACCACCCACCACCATGCGGTCGTACATAGAATACACCATGTTCACCTCGTCGGCAGCAAACACTTTCTCAATGAGGAAATCGCGCCTGATGCGCTGGGTGTCATAGCCTTTTGCATCCTCAGGATGCGCAGCATAACGAATTTCGTAATTTGTTTTCATCTTAGTTCTTTTATTTGTTTTAGATTTCTTGTCTGCAAAGTTACGAAAAAAAATAAGAAAATAAAAGAATACAAAAATAAAAAAAGCGTAACCGATTGCGAACGGTTACGCTTTTCACGTTGTCCAAGGCGGATTCGAACCACCACAAACAGAACCAAAACCTGTTGTGCTACCATTACACCATTGGACAATCGGGCGTATTGCGGCTGCAAAGGTAATAAAAATTTGGGTATCAGCCAAATTTTTACCACCTTTTTATTTCTTACCTCACAATCAGCAGGTAGTAATTCTTCTTGCCTTTCTGGGCCAGCAGGTACTTGCCGTCAATAAGGTCTTCGGCCGTCACGGGGCGATTCTGGTCGGTCAGCTTCTCCTTGTTCAGGCTTACTCCCCCACCCTGCACCATCTTGCGCATCTCTCCCTTCGAGGGGAACACCGGTGCAGCTGCGGTGAAGAGCTCTATGGCAGGCTGCCCGAGCTGGTCCTTCGCAATCTCGAACTGCGGCACACCGTCGAAGACATCGAGGAACGTCTGCTCGTCGAGTCGCTCCAGCGCATCCTTCGTCGATTTGCCAAAGAGGATGTTGCTGGCCTCAATGGCCGTGTCGAGAGCTTCCTGCGAGTGCACCATGACGGTCACCTCCTCGGCCAGCCGCTTCTGCAGCACGCGGCGCCCGGGGTCCTGCTTGTGCTCCTCAACAAGAGCATCAATGACATCTTTCTCCAACGAGGTGAATATCTTGATGTAACGCTCGGCATCCTCGTCGCTCACGTTCAGCCAGAACTGGTAGAACTTATAGGGTGTGGTGCGCTGCGGGTCGAGCCAGATGTTTCCCGACTCCGTCTTGCCGAACTTCTTGCCGTCGCTCTTGGTGATGAGCGGACAGGTCAGCGCGAAGGTCTCCACGTCGTTGCCCAGCGTGCGGCGAATAAGCTCGGTGCCGGTGGTCATGTTGCCCCACTGGTCGTTGCCGCCCAGCTGCAGCTTCACGCC
>JAGAYI010000021.1 GCA_017940545.1 Prevotella sp. | reverse complement strand
CACACACACACACACACACACAATCATAGCGTAAACATCTGTAACAGAGCGCATAGCGCGGCTGATGCATGGCTGGCATCTGCCGCGCTATACTTGTATGCCTATGCCCCGTCGGGCATAGGGCAGCACTTACTTATTCATTCAGACAACATCATTAATTAATACAGAAAAGATAATGAAAAAGACAAACAGCACAAGAACAGCTCCCAGGAAGGCTTACATGCGCCCGGCAGCCAGCACTATTGACCTGTCTGACGACAACATCTCCCTGCTTGCTACCAGCACGGGTACGTTCGAGGACATGGGCAATGGTGGCGACCTTGGCGGCGACTCCGGCAACAACAGCATCGAAGACATGGAATGGGGCGGTAACCTCGGCACCACCGTCACAGGAGGAAATTAGAGAGTAACAAACAGTACAAATTTGAAAACAAACAACCATAGAAAAATGAAAAAGATTACAATGATGATTCTTTCTGCTGCCGCGTTGCTCACAACAGCCTGTAGCAGCGATGAGATGCAGCAGCAGACCGCCCAGACCGGGAACGGCTGGAGCGAGTACATCACCGTGGAGGCCGGCACGCCGGGCGGAGCCGACGCCAGCGCCCAAGGCAGCCGACGCGTGGCAGTAAACCCCACGGAGACAAAGAAGAGCCAGTGGGAGGATGGCGACCAGCTGACCATCTGGACAGGTGACATTCAATCAGGAAATCTGTCGGAGCATGGCTTCAGGCTGATTTCTGGTGCCGGTACGGGGACGGGCAAGTTCAGCGGTCGTCTCAACAGCCAGAGCGAGCCGACAAGCAGTACCCCGCTCTATGCCGTGATCGACAACGAAAACGATGCCATTGAAGTGGATGGCAACAACGTTACGGCAAACCTCGCGACACAAGTGGGTGCTACGGCAGCGTCAGCCTTTGACTATGAGTTGTTCTATGCCACATCTACCTATGCCACACGTAACTTCACCTTCACCCACAAGATGTCGCTCATCAAGTGGACCATCCAGGTGAACGGAGCCAGCAACGGTGACAAGTGTGACATCGTACTCAGGGGTACCGGACTGAAGAACTCTGCCACGCTCGACCCAGCTACGGGTAATTTGACGGTTGGTTCAGAGGATGGTACCATCACCCTGAAAGATGTTATCCTGACCGATGCAGCCAGTACCGTCCTCTATGTGGTCCTGCCTCCCGGCATCGTCAGCAGCGGCATAAAAGCCAAGTTGACGATGACCAGTGGAGACAAGCAAGGCCAGATTGCTATTGGTAATCTCGGAGATGGTAATGCCATCACCTTAGCCGAGAACAAATACTACACCGCAGGTCCCAATGAGTTTACTTTGCGTGACGACGTTGTCGATCTTGGCCTTCCCAGCGGTACGCTTTGGGCGAAGATGAACGTCGGTGCCAGCAAGCCTGAGGACTATGGTCTCTTCTTTGCTTGGGGCGAGACGACGGGTTATGGCAGCGACACCTCCGACGGCCGTTCCTTCGACTGGGCCGGCTACACGACAGCGTATGGTACATATAACAGCAGTGCATCTCCTAATTACGGATTCACCAAGTATAACAATTCTGGAGATTCCGGTACATATACAGTACTACAACCCGAGGACGATGCCGCCACCTTCAACTGGGGCAGTGCATGGAAGATGCCGACGCATGCCCAGTGGCAGGAGTTGGTATCGCAATACCCATATAGCTCGTCTTCCCGTACCAAGCGTTGCTGTTGGACATCGAGCTATAACAGTACTGGTGTAGCCGGTCTTGCCTTCTACGATGCTTCTGACAACATCCTGCTTTTCCTGCCCGCTGCGGGCTACCGCTACGGTACGAGTCTGAGCGGCCAGGGGTCGAGCGGCCGCTACTGGTCGAGTGAGCTCGGCTCGGACAACCCGGTCGGCGCGTGGAGACTGCGCTTCGACGATAGCGGCGTGAAAGCGGACAACATCTCCAACCGTAGCGGCGGTCAATCCGTGCGGCCCGTCCTCGTCCAATGAGAACTTACCTCCCCAAAAAGGTGAACGAACGAAAATGAACGAACGCAAACAGCCGTAATTGTTTTTCTGTCGTAGGGCGGGGCACTGAAGCCCCGTCAGCGACAGAAAAACAATTACGGCTCAGCAAAAAAAACATAGATGGCAACAATCAAAGAAGCAGTAGTGCTGGTGCTGTTCTTATGCTCCACCCCGTCGCTGGCCCAGAGTGGCATTGACTCGTTAGACAACGGTGGCAGCCTTGGCGGCGACACGCCGCCGGTGGGCACGGACATCAAACGGGTGGACGGCGATGCTCCTGCCGACAGCCAGCCGGAGTACTATACGCTCGACGGTCGGCGCATACCGGCTCCCCGACGCGGTGAGCTTTACATCATCAGGTGGCGGGAGCACGGCGCATGGCGAGAGAGCAAGCACTTTTTTAAGCAATTCTATTATTAGTAAGTCTTGCAGCGTCAAGACCAGTATGATCAAAAAGTGCATTTATAGTAGTCTTGAGCTACTACAGCAGCTTGACCATCATCTCCGCCATTTTGTCAATATAAGAATCGAGTGAGTCCATCATTCGATTCTTATTTTGCATGTCCAGTTCCGTCTTGACATCCATATCGACCACCTTGTCGAGGATGCGCGACATGAGGTCGTTCACGCGATCCAGCTGCTTGCTGACAATGGGGGCGCTGATTTTATACTGTTCCAGGTCAGCATCGAGTTTGGCCAGGTAGGCATTGAACTGCACGTCCATCTGGTGCATGTCGCGCTCCATCTGCTTCCACGAGCTGACGGTGTTCAGAATGTTGTCGGCCAGCGAGTTGATGTTGTTCAGTCCTTCTGTTGCCGTGGTCAGTTCGGGAATAGGGTCAATCTTGATGATTTCTGTGGGTTTCTTGATTTCTTCCATAGTTTTTAGTTCATAGTTCACTCTTTACTTAAATAACTATCTTGTTATACTTTTTGGCTATCACGCTTTCACGCCGCTTGATGGCTTCCAGCATTTCCTCGTAGCGAATCTCCTCCCTGACGTAGGGCAGGTTCTCGGTGACGGGCAGCACGGTGAACGGCACGCTGATGCAGTAGATGACGGTGAGCACGGTGAACAGCAGGCCGTCGGTCTGCCATATCAGGCAGGCTAATGCCAGGAGTACCATGACGTAGAGGGCGGTTATCAGTGCGTCGCGCCAGCCGAAGCCCTTGGGCGACGGCACATGGCTGTCGTCGAGCATGCGCACGCAGTCGCGGTAGTAGGGGTTCTGCTCCAGAATGTGCTGCACGGGAATGCTGGCCTGTTGTGCGTCGGCTGTGGCTTGCTGTGCGTCGGCTGTGGCTTGCTGTGCGTCGGCCGCGGTCTGCTGTGCGGGTGTTGTCACCCTGATGTGGTGTTCGTCCTCCTTGTATGCCAATTGCAGCAGTGGCTCTGATGCGTTGCTGGCCGACTGTATGTCGAGTCCCACGTAGGTGCGCAGCATGTAGGGGTCGCTCAGCATGAGGTAGATGGGGTAGGGGTATGCCTTTCGCGGCTGGCTGATGTAGTCGCTGAGCATGTCGTCCCAGTCGCTGCCGTCGTCGCGTGTCATGTCGAGTTTCTTGGGCCACGTCATGAGTTCCTCGTCAATGGTCTTGTTGATGTCGGGACGTGGCAGCTGTGAGTGCTGCTTCGACTGCTGCCACGACTGCATCTCGGCCACCACGTAGTCGAGTATGGCTTCCAGGTATCGCGTCTTGACCGCCAGCACGAAGTCGCGCCTGAAGGAGTCCACCTTCTGCTGGCGTATGGGGTCGTCGATGGCTATCTCCTGCCTGAACTCTTTGTCGTAGAGCTGTGCCATGCGCGGCACGATGGTACGCTTGAAGCTGTCGCGCAGCTGCTGTATGGTTTCCAGGCGCACCTCGGCAATCTCCTTTTTCTTCAGCAGCAGCTCGTCGAGCTTTTCTGAGCGTTTCTTCTCGATGATGCGCTGCCGGTACGACTGGAAAACATAGGCTGCCAGTCCCAGTGCTGCTCCCGATGCGCTGACGATGAGTCCCGTCTTCGACTTGCCGCTGTGGTAGTGCTTGCGCCGCATCAGCCGTATGCTCTCCTTGATGAGGCTGCCGCTGACGCTGATGAGCTGTTTCTTGATGGTTTCCATCTTTTCAGACACGTCGCTCACCTCGCTGAGTATCTCGTCGATGGTTGCCTCATACTGTGCCACCTCGCTCAGCATCTGGTCGTAGGGTGTCGTGGCGAGTGGCGACGAGAGCGTCGTCAGGTCGTAGCGCATGCTGGCCTCGTCGCCTTTCAGCAGCTGCGTCTTGCGCAGGGGCAGTGTGGTTCCTCCTGCCGCCTCTATGACGATGTCGCGTTCCACCTGCTGTGCGCGTGCCAGCCTGATGCCTAATTGTCGGCGCAGCAGGCTCAGCCGGTCATACTCCTCGTTGGGCAGGTTGTTGCCGTAGCGGTTCCATGCTTCCAGATACCGTGCGGCATATTTCTTCTCGTTGCGGGTCATGCGTTGACTATTTCTTTGGCGCGTTCCAGTGCCAGGTTAATGTGGTTGCAGATGTTCTCCTCGCCCACCAGCTGGTTGAACCCGGCCTTCTTCAGCACGGCTTCCACCTTGGGGTTGACGCCCGACAGCACCACCTCGATGTTTTCCTTCTTGCTCATCAGGCAGAGGTTGGTCAGGTTGTGTATGCCCGTGGAATCGACAAACGGCACCTTTCGCATGCGGATGATGCGCACCTTGGGACGGTCGCCGAAACCTGCCATGAGGTCTTCAAAGCGGTTGCCGGCACCGAAGAAGTAAGGGCCGTTGATTTCATAAACCTCGACACCTTCGGGAATGGTCAGGTGCTCCAGGTTGCCGGCCTGTATGTCGGCATCTTCGTTGGGGTCTATCTCGTCCAGTATGGCCTTCACCTCCGTTGTTTCTGCCATGCGTCGCATGAAGAGCAGGCAGGCGGCAATCAGTCCCACCTCGATGGCAATGGTCAGGTCGAAGATGATGGTCAGCAGGAAGGTCATCAGCAGCACCGTCACGTCGCTCTTCGGGTTGCGCAGCAGAGCCTTGAACGAGCGCCATCCGCACATGCCGTAGCTCACCACGACGAGCACGCCGGCCAGACAGGCCATGGGAATATACTGTGCCAGCGGCATGAGGAACAGGAAGATGAGCAGCAGCACGGCGGCATGAATGATGCCTGCTATGGGTGTGCGTCCGCCGTTGTTGATGTTGGTCATGGTGCGTGCAATGGCACCTGTTGCCGGTATGCCGCCGAAGATGGGCGTGGCCAGGTTGGCCAGTCCCTGTGCAATGAGCTCGGTGTTCGAGTTATGGTGGTCGCCCGTCACACCGTCGGCCACCGTTGCCGACAGTAGCGACTCAATGGCTCCCAGAACGGCAATGGTGACTGCCGGCCCTACGAGGCTCTTGATGGTCTCCCACGTCAGTTGCGGCACCTGTGCGTCAGGCAGCACGTTGCTGATGGAGAAGCGGTCGCCGATGGTCTCGATGGTTGTCACGCCGGCATACTGCTTCAGCAGCATCGCCACGACGGTCATGACGATGATGGCGATGAGCGACCCCGGCAGCGCCTTCAGCGTGCGTATGCGGCCCATGGGAATGAGCGGCCACAGGGCGATGAGCGCCACGCTGCCTATGCCGATGGCGGCGCTCCACCAGTCTATGGTGCCGATCTTCTGAAAATAGGCTATCCACTTCTCAATGAAGTCGGCCGGCACATGCTCCATGGTGAGTCCCAGCAGGTCCTTCACCTGCGTGGTGAAGATGGTGACGGCTATACCGCTGGTGAAGCCCACGATGATGGGGTAGGGAATGTACTTGATGATGGTGCCTAAGTGCAGCAGGCCGAACAGCACCAGAAAAGCGCCTGCCATGAGCGTGGCAATGGTCAGGCCCTCCATGCCGTACTGCTGAATGATGCCGTAGATAATGATGATAAAGGCACCCGTAGGGCCGCCTATCTGCACCTTTGAGCCGCCGAAGACGCTGATGATGAGTCCGGCCACGATGGCGGTGATGATGCCTTTCTCGGGCGACACGCCCGAGGCTATGCCGAAGGCAATAGCCAGCGGAAGGGCCACAATGCCCACTATGACACCCGCCATGAGGTCTTTCATGAACGTCTGCCGGTTGTAGTTGCGAAGGGTTGCCGCCAGTTGCGGCTTGAAGTCAAATGTTTTCATTTATACAGTAAATAATTGTAGCAGGGCGTCACCGATGCCGCTGAAGATGTTGAGCACGGTGTTAGCCACTAAGTAGTACATGCGTAGCTGCAGGACGATGATGATGACGAGCACCATGACCATGACCACCGACTGTATGGCCTTGGCGTTCACCTCGTGAATGGTGGCGCGGTCGCCGCTGACGAATCCCTCAATGAGCGTCATGTTCTGGCGGTTCGACTTGTGGAAGAAGTCCAGTATGTCGCCTATGAAGAACGGAATGAGTCCGATGGCAATGTCGCGCAGCGTGTTGTTGATGATGGCCAGCGTCAAGGGGATGCTGTGCAGTACGACCAGCGAGAAGTAGATATATACCAGCGAGAAGACGGCCATGGCCAGGTCGCCGATGCCGTAGGGCATGGCCAGTCCCACGATGGCATCCACGTAGAAGCGGTCCATCCAGTCGGCCAGGCGCTGCAGGTTTGCATACGCCTGGCTTTTCTGTAGTTTCTCCTGAGCTTTGTTTCTGTTCACCTTTCCTTATGATAGTTCATAGTTGTTATGGCGGCAGCAAACTCTTCATTCTTCATTCTTCATTTTAAAAGTTCACTCCCACGTTCAGATAGAGGCAGCGGTTGTGCGACGTTTCGAAGGCATCGTTGCAGACGTTGGCCAGTCCGAACTCGTAGGCCACTTCGCCATAGACGATGTCGTACTGCACGCCGCAGCCAAGGCGCAGGCCGCCGTCGAAGCGCCTGAAGTTGTCGCTGCTGAACGAGCTGAAGGCCTGACGGTTGCCATAGTCCTTCACCTTGCCGCCGATGCCGCAGGCCAGGTATCCGCCCACGTAGGGCTGCACGCTGCCGCGGTAGCTGAACGGTATGGCATACTTCAGCAGCAGGGGCACCTCTAAGTAGTTCAGGTTGTACGTGAACTTCTTGGCGTCGTAGCTGCCCTTGCCGCCCTTCTCGGTGTAGTACAGGCCCGTTTCGAAGTAGAGTGGCGACGAAGGCACTATCTGGAAGCCGGCGGCGAAGCCCAGGTTCAGGCCGGCCTTCGACGTGCCGCCGTCCAGTCGGCTGTCGTCAGAGTTCACCGTCGTAAAGCCTACGCCGAGGCGCAGTCCGTAGTAGTTGTCGTAGTGGTAGCTGCGCGTTGGCGGCATCGGTCTCGTCGGCCTGCCGGGGTATATGCGGCCGTATTGTGCGAACATGGGCAGTGTGAGTGCCGTCGCGAAAAGAATTGCAAATAACTTTTTCATTGTCTCATTGTTTTTTAAGTTCATTGCAAAGATACTTTTTCTCACCTTTCCCTGCAAGGGTATTTGCCTACTTCCCCGTGGGGTTTTCCCTATTTCTCATAGGGCAGCCCGTTTCCCTGTTCCTGCTGTCCCGGGGAGCTACTCGCCGCTCAGCCACCTGAGATACGCCTCCACGTCCTCGTCGTAGGCGCGGCTGCCGCGCAGCGGCTTGCCGTAGCCGTCGGTAATGACGTAGAACGGCTGGGCGTTAGCCCCGAACTTCGAGCTCTGCAGGTAGCTCCACTTGGCACCCACGGTGCGCAGCCGCCGGGTGCCGCCTTCGCCGTCGGGCACGTCGTAGGGCTCGCTGAGCGGGGTCTTATCGTCAACGTATAGCGATATGAGCACAAAGTCCTTCGTCAGTTTCTCTGCCACGCGCGGGTCAGTCCATACGGCGGCCTCCATCTTGCGGCAGTTCACGCAGCCGAAGCCGGTAAAGTCTATCAGCACGGGCTTCCCCTCGGCACGCGCCGCGGCCATGCCCGCCTCGTAGTCGGTAAACCGTGCCTCAACGGTCTTCGTGTTCAGGTTGAAGTCCTGCGTGTTCATGGGCGGCGCAAAGGCACTCACCGCCTTGCACGGAGCACCCCACAGGCCCGGCACCATATAGACGGCGAAGGCCAGCGACGCAATGCCCAGCAGGAACGTGGCCGACCCGCCTATGCTGCCCCAGGCTGAATAGGCGTGCAGCTCCATGTCGCCGTGCGTTTCTTCGTCACGAGCGAACAGCGGTGCCTTCCTGACAAGATAGACGCCCAGCAGCGCGAAGATGACAATCCACAGCGAGAGGAACACCTCGCGGTCCAGCAGGTGCCAACCGTAGGCCAGGTCGGCTACCGAGAAGAACTTCAGGGCGAAGGCCAGCTCAATGAATCCCAGCACCACCTTGATGGTGTTCATCCAGGAGCCCGACTTCGGAGCCTGTTTCAGCCACGAGGGGAACAGGGCGAAGAGCGTGAAGGGCAGCGCCAGGGCCACGGCAAAGCCCAGCATGCCTAAGGCAGGCGCCAGCCAGTTGCCGCTGGTGGCCGTCTCTACCAGCAGCAGGCCCACGATGGGGGCCGTGCACGAGAAGCTGACCAGCACCAGCGTGAAGGCCATGAGGAAGATGGAGAGTGTAGAGTGTAGGGTGAATAACTCGTCACTCTTATGATCTACCTTGTTCGACCAGCTCTCGGGCAGTTTCAGTTCGAACCAGCCGAAGAACGACAGGGCGAACACCACGAGCAGCAGGCACAGGAAGATGTTGAAGACGGCATTCGTCGATAGCGCGTTCAGCGTGTCGCTGCCGAAGAGGGCCGTCACGAGCAGTCCCAACGTCAGATAGATGACGATGATGCTCAGGCCGTAGGTCAGCGCATCGCCAATGCCTTTGCGCTTGTCGCTCTTGGCCCGCTTCAGGAAGAAGCTGACGGTCATGGGAATGATGGGCCAGATGCAGGGCATGCACACGGCCAGCAGTCCGCCCACAAAGCCCATCAGCAGAATGTAGAGCAGCGAGTGGTCGGTCAGGTCGTCGGCCGTGCCCAGGGCCCGCAGCTCGTCAGTCACCGGGGCCCAGAGGCTGTCACCTGCCGCCGGACTGGCTGCGGTCGCCGTGGCGGTAGTGTCTGCCGTGGCGGCAATAGTGTCTGTAGCAGCTGTCGTGGCAACGGTATCTCTGCCTGCAACCGCCTTGTCCGCCGCTTCCTTCTTGTCGGCAGCCTGCTTCAGCGGCTTCTCCTGGGCGGGGCTGGGGGCTTCTCCCTTCGCCTTCAGCGTCACCTCGCCGGGGGGCAGACACATGCGGTCGTTGCAGGCACCGTACTCCAAGTAGCAGTCAATGTCGTAGCTGCCACCCGTCAGCTGCACCTTCTGCACGAAGGTCACGCTGTTTTCAAAATACTGCAGCTCCTGGCCAAACTGCCGGTCGAACTTCTTGATTTCCTTGCCGCGGCTTTTCAGTCTGCCCACCGCCTTGGCGCCTTCCATCTTGTCGGCATTAAACGTGGCCGCTATGGGGCCGCCCGTCACGTCGGGCGAATAGACGTGCCAGCCGGCATCTATCTTCAGGTGGAACAGCAGTTCGGCCTCGTTGCCGCCGAGCTGCTTCATTTCGGCCGACGAGTGCACGGGGGTGGCCATCTGGGCCAGGGCCGTCAGCGTCAGCAGACACAACGTCAGCACGGCAGCTGTCCTCTTTCGCAGTTGTTTCATGATTATTCTTATATCTCTTTATTATATATAGGCAGCAAAGTTAACCAGAAAATCCAAAACAGCCAAACAATCTTCATGATTTTTTTGCTAACGAGGTCATCTGGGGATTTCAGGATTCAGTAACCGTAAAAAATAAGTTGGTACAAATGGAGAAGTAACTTTCTAAAGAGTTAAGGAAACTTGCTGATAGCGGTAAGCAAAATTCGCCGTCCGACACCAGTTTTCCAACCGTTTGACTACAGTTTTCCAACCGTTTGACTACGGTTTTCCAACCGTTTGACTACGGTTTTCCAACCGTTTGACTACGGTTTTCCAACCGTTTGACTTCAGTCAAATGATTGTTTGACTTCAGTCAAACGATTGTCCGACTCCAGTCAAATGATTGTTTGACTTTAGTCAAATGTTGGTTTCCCCGGCACAGACTGTAGGTTTCCCCAGCACAAACGATAGGTTTCCCCGGCATAGACTGTCGGAGAGAACGGCATAGAAAAAAACGGGTGGAAAGTTTGTCTCTTTCACATTTATTTTGTATATTTGCACCCACCAACCATTGTGAAAGTGATAAACTAAAAGAATATACAATAATTATTAACTTTTTAAAAACAACATTATGAAGTACAAACTATTACGCTTTTCGCTACTGAGCGTGCTCGCCATGCTGTGTGGAGGTAGCATGTTTGCTGACGACACCAAGGCAGCTTCAACGGTGTCACTCGACCTGGATGAATATTCCGAGAACATATATGAGAACAGGCATACATACGACCTGCCGACAGCTAAGGTGCTTGATGCTAACAATGAAGAAGTGCCCAACACTTATGTCACGTGGACAAGCTCAAATACTCAAGTGGCAGAAGTTGCTTCTTCGTTTAACGGACTGTCAATAAAGGGCCCGGGCACTACCACCATTACCGCAACATTCCCGGGAAATGGCGGCTACGAAAGCAGCTCTGCAAGCTTCGAACTGACCGTATCGAAGATTTCTTCTGTTCATCTCTATGCATTCGTGGCAGCCCAAAGTGGCACTCAAGTAGATCAAGGGGTGTTGAACTCCGTCAGTATGCAACTCTTCAATCGCGCAGCTACTGCTCAGATATATCCTGAAGACCTTACTAGCAAAGAGGAATTTTACTACGACGAAACGACGGGCTTATATAAGCTCAGTTACAAACACATCATCGTGGGCGTTGACGGGGTAGGAATAACCTATGCCCTGGCATTTAATAAAACGTATGCCGAGTACTATCTAAATAATACTCTAAATAATACTTGGCTCCCCATCAACAAGGCAGGACAGTATGACATTACCTTTACGTATGATCCTAATGCAGGATTCGAAAAACAGCTTACCGTTGAAACCGTTTATAAGCAGAACTCGAAAATAAAAATCAACGGCCCTAAGAATGCTTCTGCCATACTGGGCGACCGCACATTCGCCCTGCCTACGGTAACGATTACGGCTGGCGACGAGGTGTTGCAGAATGCGCCCATAGAATGGTCGGTGACCTACACCGACATTGCTGAATATGACCCGGCGAACAACCAACTGATTCTGAAGAAGGTCGGCTCAACGCCAGTTACTGCACGGTTCCCTGGCGATGATACACATGCAGGTATTGCAGAATCCTTCAACTTGGTGGTTGTTAATGAAAAATCTTACCATATCCAGGGTAATGTATGGAGCCAAACCGGTGATACAGAAGCAGCTGCCTCATTAAAGAAATCATTAGAAAAAGCTCTCTTTGGTAACTTTACCGGTTTTTCAAACCTGCAAGACTCTGAAAAGATGCTGCCGTGTGATGACGGCAAGTACAGGCTGACACGTACAGACGTTCCTGTCTATGTAGAAAAAGGTGAAGTAACAGGATTCAGCTGGTCGGTCGTTTCCAACAAGACTACCTATGCAGAAGGAGCAGGTTGGGGAACTTATGAGTTTAAGGAATCGGGCCTGTATGACGTTACCTTCATCTATGACCCCCAGATGCCCGAAGGCAAGGCGCTTACCGTAGAAACCACCAGGAAGCATGCTCTCTTCATCATTGGCGACAACAACTCGTGGGACCTCTCGACGATGGAGAAGATGCAGGTTAGTGAAGAGGGCAACTACGAACTGGACATCATCTCTGAGAGTGAGAACTTCTACTTCACCGTCAGCGACGTGCCGGTGGCAGCAGACTGGAATACGTTCAACGCGAACTACCGTTATGCAACCGTGGAAAGTGATATACCGGACAAACTGACGCCTGGTGGCGAGCGCAAGCAGATGCAAAAGCAGCTTGGCACGCAGTTGATTGTGGGCCGGGGAACGTATAAAATCAAGATTGACGGCAACTACGGCATCACGATTCAGCTGATAGGGGAAGGTGGTAGCAGCGACGAGGAGGAAACCAAGCCCGTATGGTGGACCAACACGCCTATTGCCATCGAAAATCCCATCAAGATTACGAAGGAAGCTCTGAAGGAGTTGCTCAAAGACAAGCCGAGACCCGGTGACCGCATACGCTTCAGAATAACGAAGACAACCGAAAACGCAAAGATTCGCCTCATGACCTACGACGGCCGCGAGATAGAGGGCGTACGCTCCGTAATGCGCGTCGTGACTCCCGCACCGCCCGCACCGCGCCGTGCTGCCGGAAGCCTGATTGAGGTAGATTTCGTACTGACGGGCGACATCCTCTCGATTACCGAGAAGAACGGTCTGCAGGTGGCAGGTAACGGTTTCGAGATGAACGCCATCGAGATTGCCCCCACACCTGAGGAATACAGCGACCAGTCAGTATGGATTACCAGTCCCAGCGACCCCACACCGGTCATTGCTCCGTGCCACTTCACCAACTACGACGAGTTTGCCGGCGTGAAGAAGGGCACCGCCATCCGCGTGACGTTCGCCGAGACCATTGCCAGCCCCGAGGAAAGCCTCAAGGAGGTGCTGAAGTACTTGGATACTACCAGCAGCCCGAAGATGCTGACCTGTGGCACCGACTTTGAGATTGTTGCTGAGGAAACGTCTGACATCAAGACCGTCAGCTTCGTCATCAAGACCGACGAGGCTGCCGAGACACTGAAGCAGAGCCTCGGCGTAAGCATTGACGCTCCCGGCAAGACGGTGAAGGAAGTGGCTCTGGTTGAAAGCTCAGCCCTGGGCATCAATGCCGTCAAGACGGACACCGACGAGTCGGCTCCCACCTACGACCTGAGCGGTCGCCGCGTGACGAAGAACTACAAGGGCATGGTGATTCAGAACGGCCGCAAGTTCATAAAGTAATTAGAGTTAGGAATTAGGAGTTAGGAGTTAGGAGTTGGAAAAAGAGAAGCTCACCACGGTGGTGGGCTTCCTTTTTTTATTGTAACTCCTAACTCCTAATTCCTAACTCCTAACTCCTAACTCCTAACTCCTAACTCCTTCTAGCTTCTCCCCAGGAACCGCTGGTCAAGGTATTGCTGGAAGGCTTCGCGATACATGTCGCCTATGGGCAGATAGGTGTCGGCATCCAGGATAATACGGTTTTTGTTGACCTCCTGCACCTGCTGCAGGTTCACAATGTAAGAACGGTGAATGCGCATGAAGGTGTCGGGCAGCCACTCCTCCATCTTCTTCATGGAGAGCAGGGTGGTGATGGGCTTCGGCTCGCCCTCGACGTGTATGCGCAGATACTCTGACATGGCCTCCACGTAGCGAATCTTGCTCACCGTGATGCGCACCACGCGGTAGTCGGACTTCACGTACAGGGAGTCGTCGTTGCTGTGGATGGCAGGCTCCGTCTGCTGAGAGGCTTCCGTGCTCAGGCGCTCCTTGACGCGCTCGGCCGCACGGCGGAACTCGTCCAGGCCGAAAGGCTTGAGCAGATAGTCAACGGCATTGACGCGGAACCCCTCGACGGCATAGTCGGCATAGGCCGTGGTGAACACCACGAGGGGCGGCGCTGCCAGCGACTTGACGAAGTCCATGCCGTTGAGGTCGGGCATGTTGATGTCGCAGAACATGACGTCGGCCGTGTTGTCGCGCAGGAAGGCACGCGCCTCGACGGCGTTGCTGGCCTGGCCGGCCAGTTCCAGATAGGGCACTTTCTCAATGTATGCAACGAGCTGCTTGAGTGCCAACGGCTCGTCGTCAATGGCTAAACACTTGATCATATTCGAATTTTTACGGTTTATTTCACGGGTATTTTCAGTTCCACGGTGTAGTCAGCCACTCCGTCGTTGATGTCGAGCGAGTAGCGCTTGCCGTAGATGAGGTCGAGCCGCTGACGGATGTTGCGCAGCCCCACGCCGCCCGGCTTCCCGGCGTCCTTCTCCTGCTGCTTGCTGTTGCGGCAGAAGAAGTGGAGCATGTCGTCGTCGCTGAGGGTGGCACGTATCTCGATGAACGACTGCTGCTGGTAGCTGATGCCATGCTTGAAGGCGTTTTCCACAAACGTGACGAACAGCAGGGGAGGCACCTCGCCCTTGCTGACGGCCTCGGGCAGCTGCACGCTGATGGTCACCTTGTCGGTGTAACGCAGGCTCATCAGCGTGATGTAGTTGCGCAGGAAGCTCAGTTCGCTGTTCAGCGGCACGCGCTGCTTGTTACCCTCGTAGAGCACGAAGCGCATCATCTTCGACAGTTCGAGGATGGTACTCTTGGCCTGCTCGGAATCGATGTCCACCAGCGCATGAATATTGTTGAGCGTATTCATGAAGAAGTGGGGATTAATCTGGTAGCGCAGGTACTCCAGCTGCCGCTCCAGGTTCTGGTGTTCCAGCTGGGCCATCTGCTGCTGGTCGTGGCGGTTCTTGAAGTAGAGCTTGACGGCGAGGTTCATGCCTAACATGAGGATGAGCGTAATGATGCTGAACACGTCGTGCCAGTCGAACATGAAGGGGTCGCGATGAACCGTGGGGCCGTCCCTGTGCTCCTTGTCGCCGTGGGGCATGAACTCTCGGGGTGGCGGAGCATCGTCAGCGAGGTGTGGCGGACGGTGGTGTTCTGCCATTTCGAGTGGCGGCCGGTGTCCGTGGGGTCCGGGCCGCGGGCCGTTATGCCCCGGGTGGGTGGTGCACTGGTAGAGTGCGAACAGGAAGATGAGCAGGATGACGCTGCCGATGTAGAGCGAATGCCGCTGCTTGTTGATGAGCAGGGGAGCCAGCAGGAAATTGTGAAGGAGGAAGAGAACCAGAAAGGAGGCAAACTGCTGCCAGACGTGGAACAGCTCGTCCCAGCGAAAGCTGTCAATGTCGCCGCTCATGACGCCAATGTACATGCTGAGCAGGGGGGCTATGAAGAGTATGCCCCATAGTGCCAGATAGGTCAGGTTCTCATGCTTGTGTAAAGTTTTCATCGATAGGCTTCTTAGTAATACCAAGTTATTGTATCGGTTACTTAATGAATAAACGCTGAATAAGGAAAGTTATTGCGTGGGGGGACTGCAGATTCTCTATAGCCCCCACGCACACATACTACGGGAGTGACTTACCACTGGTTGCCGGGGCCACCGCCGCCGCCAGGCATCCCACCGCCAGGCATTCCACCGCCCATGGAACCGCCGGAGATGGTGTTGGAAGCCGTTACCGACGAAGAGCCCGAGCCTAAGCTCAGCGTGTAGCTGCCGCCGTTGGTAATGGAGGGTGAGGTAATGATAATTGCTCCGTTGGAGTAGGAGTAAGGCGGCATGGTGAACGAGGCAACGGTTGTCTCGCCGCTCTTCACCGTGACGGTGCCGTTGGCCTGTACGGAACCAGAGGCGCTGATGATGCCCTGTGTGGTGCTGCCGACAGAACCGTCGGCACGGCCGCCGATGGCAAACAGGCTGCCGCCGGTAATGTAGAGACGGTGCTGCTCGTCGATGTCGATGCCTGTTTCGGCCCCGTTAGCACCATAGGCAATGATGGTTCCGCCCTTGATGTACATGTTGCCGTTGGCGTCGATGCCGTCGTTGTTGGTGCCTACGGCCACGACCGTACCGTCGCTGATGGTGAGGTCGCCCGACGAGTTGATGGCATCGTCGTGGGCTGCAATGAGCACCGTTCCGCCCGTAATGTCCAGGGTGCCCTTGCTCTCCATGCCTTCAGCATTGTTACCGCTGGTGCGAACCATGATGTCGCCGCCGGTGATGGTCAGCACGCCGTGCTCGTTCTTTGTTCCCACCTTGATGCCTTTGGGCGACGAGGTGTAGGCATCGTCCAGATTGTCGGTGTTGCCCGTATAGTTATGGCTCTCGTTGGTGCCGTTGCTGTAGTAGAGGCCGCCGGTGGTGATGATACGTATCTTTCCGCCGTTGATGTATGCCTCCCAGTCGGCTTTCATGCCTTTACCGCCACTGCCGGTCGATTTGAGATAGACCTCGCCGTCGTTCATGGTGAGAATGTTCTCGCAGGCAATGCCGGCAGAAGCCTTGGTCTCTAAGTCCTCCGTGTCCCACTCGCCGTTGCTGGTGCTGACGACGGTGGTGCGGCCACCGTTGATGATGACGTCAATGTCGCCGTTGATGCCCTTGGCACCCGGGGCTGACACCTCGACATTGATGATGCCGCCGTTGATGTAGATGTTGTCGCTGGCCTTGATGCCGTGGTTGGCGGTAGAGTTGACATAGAGGTTGATGCCCTTGTCGAACACGATGTTGCTCTTGCCGTGGATGCCGTTGTTGTAAGTGCCATAGACTGCTAACGAGCCCGTGCCGCTGAACAGCAGCTTGCCCTTGCCGAAGAGAGCACCCTTGTGGCTGTCGTCGGCACTGGTGCCGTCGGTCAGCTTGTTACTGCCCACCAAGACAATAAACGCACTCTGCTTGCTTTCCAGGTCGATGGCCGTGCTGTGGGTGTTGGTAATGCTGGTGTTGTTGAGCTCCAACTCGTAGTCCGTACTGCCGTCAATGGTCAGCGAACCGTCGGTGGTGCTGCCCGTCACCACGTAGCAGACGTTCTCGATGCTGGCATGGTTGGCGGTGACGTCGTGCCCGTCAACGGTAATGGTCACTCCGTTTTCCGTCTTGGCGGTCGGGTTCGACATGTCAATGTTGACGATGGTCGTGAAAGAACGCTTGCTGATGTCGTCGTTCTCGTCAGGGTAGGTGGCCGTAGCCGTGGTGGCAGGCTCTGCCGTGTCTTTGTCAATGTTGACGACGAAGGACAGCAGTTCGCTGCTGACGTTTGATGCGGCCGACTGGTTGTCGCTGCTGCTGTTGCTACTGTTGTCGTTGCTACTGCTGCTGTCGGGGGTAGTCTGTCCGTTCAGGATGTCGCTCACGGGGTCTTCGCCGGAACATGCTGTTGTGGTGAAAATGGTTGCGATGAACATCGCTGCATACAAATACTTTTTCATAATCTTTTTGTTGTTTTGGTGTTTCTGCCCACAAAAGTATGCTTTTTGCCGGCGGCAGACAAAAATTTTCAACAAAAAGCCCGATTCCGTCAGCAAACGGAACCGGGACATGGTTGTGTGTCTTGGCGTTTGGGCTGCTGTTGCAGCTACGCCAGTCGTTCAGTATGGTTTACAGGCCAAGCTTCTTCTTGGCATCGTTGGCAGCGTTGTCGATAGCGTCGGCAGCCTTCTTCTTCTGGGCGTCAACAGCCTCGTCAACCTTCTTCTGAGCCTCTTCCTTGGCCTCGTTTACCTTCTGCTCAGCACTCTCCTTAGCTGCATCGACAGCACCCTCGACAGCCTCAGTAGCCTCGGTGGGAACGGCGCTGATGGCAGAAATCAGGGTGTTGACAGCTTCGTTCTGCTCGCCTACAACAGCCTTGATCTTGTCAGCATTCTCGGTCAGGAATGCGCTGATCTTAGCCTGGTAAGCCTTGGCAGCTTCAGCATCGCCCTGGGCCAGCAGCTCGGCAATCTTGTCCTTGGCCTGCTGAATGATGCTCTGAACAGCCTCGGGGTTGTTGGCAGCAATCTTCTCGGCCAGGTCCTTGGTCAGGTTCTCTGCGTCGATACCGGCAAGTTCGGCTGCGCTGGCAGTCTCAACGATGCTTGTAGAGTCAATGGCAACGTCGGTCTTGGCGTTCTTGTTGTTACATGATGTGAAACCGATGGCAGCAACAGCCATCACTGCTAAAAGAATCTTTCTCATAACTTCTTTCTCTTTTTTAGTAAAACATGTTAGTGGTGTTTAAACCGCTGCAAAGTTACGAATTAGTGCCAAATAACCAAAAAAAATTAAACTTATTTTCATTTCGAGGCTGAAATAGCTGTTTGCTGCTCAGTCTTTGATGGTCAGTTCCACAGGGCAATGGTCGCTGCCGAGAATGTCGGTGTGTATCTTTGCATCGTCAATGGAGTCACGCAGACGGTCGGACACGACGAAGTAGTCAATGCGCCAGCCGGCATTCTTCTGACGGGCCTGAAAGCGGTACGACCACCAGGAGTAAGTGACCTGCTCGGGGTAGAGCCAGCGGAAGGTGTCGGTGAAGCCACTGTTTAAGAGGGTGGTGAACTTCTCGCGTTCTTCGTCGGTAAAACCGGCATTGCGGCGGTTCGACTTCGGGTTCTTCAGGTCTATCTCCTCGTGGGCAACGTTCATGTCGCCGCATACAATGACGGGCTTCTTCTGGTCTAACGACAGCAGGTACTGGCGGAAATCGTCCTCCCACTGCATGCGATAGTCCAGTCGTCGCAGTTCGTCCTGCGAGTTTGGAGTATAGACGGTAACGAGGAAGAACCGCTCCATTTCGAGTGTGATGACACGCCCTTCGTGGTCGTGCTCGTCAATGCCAATGCCGTATGTGACGTGGAGTGGCTTGTGGCGGGTGAAGATGGCCGTGCCGGAATAGCCTTTCTTCTCGGCATAGTTCCAGTAGGACTCATAGCCGTCGAAAGCCAAATCGAGCTGACCGGCCTGCATCTTCGTTTCCTGCAGACAGAAGAAGTCGGCATCTAACTGCTTGAATGTTTCGCTGAAACCCTTGCCTTCGCAGGCCCTCAGTCCGTTAACGTTCCATGAAATGAGTTTCATTGTTGTGGGTATATTTGAATGTATATAAAAAAAGCGTGCCCACTTAATGGAGCACGCCTGCTTGTTAATTTATCCTGTGTTATTAGAACTTTGCCATTTTGATGGCATCAATGGCGCATTCGTCGCCTTTGTTGCCGAAACGCCCACCGCTACGGTCGCGCGCCTGTTGCAGGTCGTTCGTAGTGAGCAGTCCGTAGATGACAGGAATGTTTCCTGTGGCATTCAGACGGGCGATGCCCTGGGTTACTCCCTGACAGATGTAGTCGAAATGAGGAGTCTCACCGCGAATGACGCAGCCAAGGATGATGATGGCATCGTAGCCGTCGTTGAGGGACATCTGGTGGGCACCGTAGATGAGCTCGAAGGAGCCCGGAACGGTTTTGACGTGAATGTTCTCAGGGATGGCGCCATGCTTCTCAAGGGTGCTCACGGCTCCCTCTAACAGTGCGCCGGTTATTTCGGGGTTCCACTCAGACACGACAATGCCGAAGCACATGTTCGAGGCATCGGGAACCTTCGAAAAGTCGTAATTGCTAAGGTTGTGAAGTGCTGTTGCCATTATTTTGCTGATGCACGTTCAATGTATGCGTCGATGGTCTGGTACTGCATAGACTGGAAGTACTTGTCCTTCACTTCCTGGTAGAGCTCCAGCGCTTCAGCCTTTTTGCCCTGGCTTTCGAGAATCTCGCCGGCCTGAATCAGGAAAGTGGGAGACAGAGAGTTGTTGTCGGCACGCTTAGCGGCATTCTTCAGATGCTTAACGGCCTCGTCGAGCTTCTGCAGGTGGGCGTAGGCATTACCCAGAGCACCTTCAGCAGCGGGAGAAATCATCTCGTCGCCCTGATCCTTGTACTTCTCCAAGTATTGAACGGCCTCGTTCCACTTGCCTTGCTGGGCGTATGCCAGACCGGTGTAGAGGTTGGCAAGGTTGCCATTCTGACCGCTGTACTCTTCAGCAAGCTTTGCAAAACCTACGAAACCGGTGCTGTCACCCTGAATGGCCTTCTGCATCTCGTCGTTAGCGAAGAGCTGCTGACCTTTAGCCATTGCTTCCTGTCCCTTTACCCGGTTGGGGGTAAGAACGAACATGTCGATGAGAACCCACGCAGCGATAATTGCTATTACTGCAATAATACATCCGATGATTGCCTTCTTGTATTTCAGGAAGAAGGCTTCCGATTTGTTCAATGCGCTCTCTGTTGTTTGCGCATTCTTTACGTTTTTGTCTGCCATTATTATGTTATTTTTGTATGCTTATTAAAAATGCGCGGCAAAGTTAGTCATTTTATTGGAGATAGTGAAATTTATTGCCGACTTTTTTTGTTTTGTAGTGACAAAAGTCCTAACTTTTGTGCTTTTTCACTCGTTCGTTTGAAATATTTTGATTATTTTTGCATCGCATTTCAAGAAAAACGTGTTGCTGATATGATTTTACGGCAGTTGTCGATTTTAAACTATAAGAATATAGCGGAAGCTACGCTGGCTTTTTCACCCAAAATGAACTGCTTTATCGGTCATAATGGGGTGGGGAAGACGAACGTGCTGGATGCTATCTACTACCTCTCGTTCTGCCGTAGTCAGCAAAACCCTATTGACTCTCAAGTGATTCGCCACGAGGCCGATTTCTTCGTACTCGAAGGTGAGTACGTGTCAGGCGAACAGTTAAGCGCGGGGGATGAAGAACCTCCGGTTCACATCTACGCCGGTATGAAACGTGGCACCAAGAAACACTTTAAACGTGACAAGAAAGAGTACAAGCGGCTCTCTGAGCACATAGGACTGATTCCTCTGGTTGTGGTTTCGCCGGGTGACACGCTGCTCATAGATGGCGGAAGTGAGGAGCGGCGCCGGCTCATGGACATGGTGATTTCACAGTACGACCATGTCTATATAGACACCCTGAACCGCTATAACAAGGCCCTGCAACAGCGGAACACACTCCTGAAGATGGAAGACCGGGAACCGGACCCTGACGTGATGAGTATCCTGGAAGAGCAGATGTCACAGGAAGGGGAACTGTTGTTCCAGAAGCGTACAGCCTTTGTGGAAGAGCTGGCTCCTGTGTTTCAGCACTACTATCAGATTATCTCGCAGAACCGTGAAGAGGTAGGCCTTTCGTATGTCTCTCACTGCCAGCGTGGCCCGTTGCTTGATGTCATTCAGCGTGACAGGGCGAAAGACCGTGCAGTAGGCTACTCGCTGCATGGTGTCCATCGGGACGACCTGGAGTTTACGTTAGGTGGCCACCAAATGAAGCGTGAAGGTTCGCAGGGACAAAGCAAGACGTATGTCATTGCCCTGAAACTGGCACAGTTTGATTTTCTGAAACGTACTGCATCGCACACCACGCCGCTGCTATTGCTTGACGACATTTTCGATAAACTGGATGCTGACCGTGTGGAGCAGATAGTCAGCTTAGTGGCAGGGGAAGCTTTCGGGCAGATTTTTATTACAGATACCAACAGGGAACATTTGGACAAGATGATGCGGCACAGCTCATTTGACTATCGGATGTTTCACGTAGATAACGGGAATGTGGCGGAAAGTTCAAAATAGAGAATTATTAAAAGGTTAATTATCAAGGTGTTTAAACGCGACGTAAAACAAATAGAAGAGCTTATTCTGAGAAACCTGCGGGCACAGGGGTTGGAGACACCATTGTTGCAGAAGCGGGTTGTTGACGCATGGCCTGTTGTGGCGGGGCAGACTGTTGCCCGTTACACACAGGACGTCGTTATTCGCAATCAGACGCTGTACGTGCGCTTGTCGAGTCCGGCCTTGCGTGCAGAACTCAGCATGCGCAGCCAGCAACTCGTACAGACATTGAACGACTATGTGCAAAGCCAGGTTATTGCTAATATCCGGTTTTGCTGATTCTATAAAGCTTTTTCGCAGATGACTTTGTCCATCGGGATGTCGTTTTCGTCGGTCGGGACCTCCTCGACCAACTGAAAACCGAAACAAAGCCCTATCTTATATATAAAAGGTACGCGCGAAAGGAAACGGTCATAATAACCGCGGCCGCGGCCTAAACGATGTCCTTTCATGTCGAATGCCATGCCGGGAACAACGGCCACATCAATCTGCCGGTATTCGTGGAACAGTTTTCCGCAGGGCTCCATGATGCCGAAGGCTCCCCGTTGCAGGTCCTGGATGTCTGTATAGTACCGCAGCTCCATTTCTTCATTGTTGATGACCCGCGGCAGCAGAATGTTCTTTCCCGTCACTTCTTCCAGTAGATGACGGGTAACCACCTCGTCGGGCAGGGAGTGGTAGAGCAGGACGGTTCTGGCTTTTTCGAAGTGGGGCTCCTGCCTGAGCTGTTCCGTCACGTCAAGCGACCATTCTTCCAGTTGTTGGCGGGAGAAGGTCTGCTTGCGTTGACGAATCATATTCCGCAGTTCTGTTTTAAGCATGAGCCATGATGATGGTCTGCACATGGGTGCTCCGGTAGTCGAAGGCCGCATGTGCCACTTTCTGCTGTTTGCCTTTCTTCTCTGTATTCTTCGGGAAGGCATTGTTGTCCTTGAAGAGCTGGATGGTAGCCTTAATGACAGGGTCGTCGGCATTCAGGTATTCCGTCCATGCCTGTTCGCTCATCATGTTATAGATGATTCGGCTGTTGATGAACCGTTCCAACAGTTTGTGCGATTTTTGAATGAGCAGGTTACGACGCTTCAGTCCGTTCTTTTCGGCATAGCTGACAAATTTCTCAACCGAGTTTTGCTTGATCAGGTAGGCTTCAAGCGCTTTCATATCCTTCATGGTCTTCAGTGTTGCACGGTTCTCGTCAACATAGGTGTAGGCGAACTGCAGGATGAGTCCCGTCATGACCGCCTCCTTATAGTAAGATGTTACGTTCAGGGTATCTTCTGGAATAAAGAGGTCGGGCGTAATGCCGCCACCGCCATAGACGGTGCGTTGCTCTTTCAGGGTGTGGTATGCGGGCCCGGTATGCTTGATGCTGTCTTGTGAGAAATATTCTCCATGCTGATAACGGGTCATCAGGTCTGACTCATAGTCCTGGTCAGCGCCTGACGTGTAGGGCTTCTGAATGCAGCGTCCAGAAGGCGTGTAGTATCGGGCAATGGTCAGGCGAATCATGGAGCCGTCGGCAAATGACAGGGGCTGCTGTACCAGTCCCTTGCCGAACGAACGGCGGCCAATGATGGTGCCGCGGTCGTTATCCTGAATGGCACCGGCCAGAATTTCGGAGGCAGAGGCAGAACCCTCGTCGATGAGCACGACCAACGGAATCTGCTGATAGGAGCCGTGGCCGTCGCTACGGTATTCCTGTCGTGGAGACTTGCGTCCTTCCGTATAGACAATCAGGCTGTTGCGGGGCAGGAACTCATTGGCAATCTTGACGGCAGACCCCAGATAGCCTCCTGTGTTGCCGCGCAGGTCGATGACCAGGTTTGAGAATCCCTCTTCTGCCAGTGTGCCCAGGGCAATGAGCAGCTCTGAGTAGGTGTTCTCGCCGAAGTTCTTGATGCGAATGTATCCCGTATTGCTATTGAGCATATAGACAGAGTTGACGCTCTTGATGGGTATTTCGCCACGGGTAACGGTGAAGAATTTTTCTTTCTTCTCGCCGTAACGAATGACGCCAATCTTCACCTGCGTGTCCTTGGGTCCCTTCAGCCGGTGCATGGCTTCCTCGTTGGTCACAATCTTGCCCACGAACGGCTGGCCGTCGATGCTGACAATCTTGTCGCCGGCCAGCAGTCCTGCACGTTCAGATGGCCCGTTGCTGATGACGTTCTGCACATGAATGGTGTCTTGACGGATGGTAAACTCAATGCCTACACCCGAGAAGGAACCGCGCAGGTCGTCGTTGGCTATCTGTACGTCCTTGGCAGCAATATAGACGGAGTGAGGGTCCAGTTCGGAAAGAATTTGTGGCATGGCACCTTCAACAAGCTGGTCAACGTTGACGGTGTCAACATATTGGTCGCTGACAATCTGCAACAGGCTGTTCAGCTTGTTGCCACTGGAGTTGATGATGCTCAACCGGTTGCCGGAAGAGTGGTTGGCGTAGAATGTTCCAATCAGTATGCCAATCACGATGCACAATGCCATGAGTAGCGGCATGTAACGGTTTTTGTTATGCATATTTTAATTTTTACGTTATTCCGATGTTTCGGTATTTCGTTATTTTGTCATGTTGCTGATGTCAATAAACAGGACTTCGATGCCGGCACGTTGCAGCAGTTCGATGCCGTCGGTCAGTCGGTACTGCTCGCCATACACTACCCGTTTGATGCCAGCCTGAATAATGAGTTTTGCACATTCGATGCAAGGCGATGCCGTAATGTAGATGGTGGCACCTTCGGAGTTGTTGCTGGAACGTGCCAACTTGGTGATGGCGTTGGCTTCAGCGTGAAGCACGTAGGGCTTTGTCACGTTTTGGTCGTCCTCACAAACATTCTCGAATCCGCTGGGGGTGCCGTTATAGCCGTCGCTGATAATCATTTTGTCCTTGACGACCAAAGCCCCTACCTGCCGACGCGTGCAATAGGAGTTCTCTGCCCAGATGCGTGCCATGCGCAGATAACGGTTGTCAAGCCTTTTTTGTTTGTCGTTTGATTCCATTTCGCTTTAGTAATGCTTCTATTGTCGGTTCTCCTCCGCGGAAACGCTTGTAGAGTGTCATCGGGTGTTCCGTGCCGCCCCGGCTCAAAATGTTGTCGCGGAATTTTTGTGCTGTTTCCTGGTTGAAGATGCCGTGGCGCTTGAATACGGCAAAGGCATCAGCGTCGAGCACCTCGGCCCATTTGTAGCTGTAGTAACCGGCAGCATAGCCGCCTGCCATGATGTGTGAGAATTGCACCGTCATGCAGGTTTCTTTCAGTTGTTCGCCTATGATGGCTTTCTTCCATGCTTCTTTCTCGAAAGTCATGATGTCGCCGGTAAACTTGTCCTTTTGGGTATAGTATGCCATGTCAAGCAGGCCGAAAGAAACTTGTCGGAGACATGCCGTGGCTGCCATGAAGTTACGGCTTTTGACGATGCGGTTGATGAGCTCGTCGGGCAGGGGCTCTCCCGTCTGGTAGTGGAAGGCGAAGGTGCGTAGAAATTCTTTTTCCACGGCGTAGTTTTCCATGAACTGTGATGGCAGCTCTACGAAGTCCCACCATACGTTCGTGCCGCTGAGGCTCTCGAAGCGTGTGTTGGCAAACATGCCGTGCAGCGAATGTCCGAATTCATGCAGGAATGTTTCCACCTCGCCCAGCGTCAGCAGTGCCGGTTTCTCTTCGGTAGGTTTCGTCAGATTCATGACTACTGAGACGTGGGGGCGCACGTTCTCGCCTTTCCTGTCAATCCACTGGCCTTGGTATTCCGTCATCCAGGCTCCGCTTTGCTTTCCCTTGCGTGGGTGGAAGTCGGCATAGAAGACGGCGAGGTAAGAACCGTCCTTGTCGAACACCTCGTATGCCTTTACGTCAGGGTGATAGACGGGAATGTCTTTGTTCTCTTTGAACGTGATGCCATACAACCGATGAGCCAGGCCGAAGACCCCGTCGATAACTCTTGACAATTCGAAGTAGGGGCGCAGCATCTCGGCGTCGATGTTGTACTTCTTCATCTGCAGTTTGTGACTGTAGAAGGCTATGTCCCAAGGATAAAGTTTAGAGTTTAGAGTATAGGGCTTAGAGTTTGCTGCCGCAGTTGTGGCTTGCGCATTGTCGTGTGTGGTAGCATACTCTACACTTTTAGTTCTACACTCTACTCTGAGTGCCTGCTTCAGTTCCTCTCTTTCCTTCATCGCAGTAGGCTTGTAGGCATCAATGAGGTCGTTCAGAAGTTTATAGACATTGCGTGTGTTGCTGGCCATACGGTGTTTCAGCACATAGTCGGCATAAGTCTTATAGCCCAGCAGTTGGGCAATTTCACGGCGCAGGTTGACGAGCCGTTTGCATATTTCAAGGTTGTTTTCCTTGTTGTCGTGGGTACACACGGTGTTACGTGCCATGTACATCTGTTTCCTCAGGTCCTGCTGTGTGGAGTAGGTCATGAAAGGCGAGTAGCTGGGGTAGTCGAGCGTAAAGAGCCAGCCCTCGTCGGTTGTGTCGTGTTGGGTTTCCTTCCATGCTAATGCAGCAGCTTCGACAGCCGTCTCAGGCAGTCCGTCTAATTGTGCCTTGTCGGTAATTCGCAGGGTGTAAGCCTTGTTCTCCTTCAACAGGTTCTGCGAGAACTGCAGCGAGAGCATCGAAGCCTCTTCAGTCAGCTGGCGCAATTTTTCCTTGCCGGCCTCGTCAAGCAGCGCACCGCCGCGTACCAGTCCCTCATACGTATCGTCAAGCAGTTTTTTCTCTTCGGCTGTCAGCTTGCGGTGGTGCAGGTGTACAGCCTTGATGCGCTCAAAAAGTTTGGGGTTCAGCCTCACGTCGTTGGCGTGTTTGGTCAATATGGGCTGCATCTTTTGAGCCAGTGCGTCCATCTCGTCGTTGGTTTCAGCAGACAAGAGGTTAAAGAAGACGGTGGAAACTCGGCTCAGCAGGTCATAGTAACCGTCCTCGTCTTCATCTTTGTTGATGATGGTGTTGTCGAATGTGGGGCGCTCCGGGTTGTTGATGGTTTTTTCTATCAGTTCGTTGTCGCGCCGTATGCCCTCCATGAAGGCTTCCTCGTAGTCCTCAAGACGTATGCGGTCAAAGGGCACAGTGTCGTGCGGCGTGTTGTAAGGTTCCAGAAAAGGATTTTTATGCGTAGTCATATCAATAGTTCTTTGTTTCGACTTGCAAAAGTAGTAAAAATCACGGTAACGACCGCAAATTTATGGAAGATTAACTATGCAGGAGTATGGGTAAAACGCCTCACCGCTGCCATGCGAATGTGTGTGTCACATGAGCAACCGCTCCAGCATGGGTATCTCTATGCGCCCCCGGTGCAGGGTGAGCAGCCCGTCGTCCTGCATTTGGTTGAGCACCTGCGATATTTCCTGTCGGGTGCAACGCAATTCGTTCCCTAACCGTTTCATCAGCACATAAAAAGTCTTTGCTCCTGCCGGGTACAGGGTGTGCCGTATGAAGAATCGGGTAAGAGCATCGCGGAGAGTTGAGGCAACAGGTCGCCAGGGTTGGCGGGCCAGCCGTTGTGTCTCGGTAGCCATGAGGTTCAGCAGGTTTAGTCGGAAAATCAGTTGCGTTTCAGTCAGCAGCATCACTTCCTGTTTGTCGATGGTGATGAAGTGGCAGGGCGTGGCGGTCTTGAATGCCGACGTGTAGCGCTGGCTGATGCCGAAGATGCGCTCTGGCTGTATGATGTAAGGTGCTGAGAGCTGCTCGACGACGGAGTAGCTGTGGTCGTCGGCTGTTGTGCGCGCTTCCATGGTGCCGCTAATCAGGAAATACAGGTGGGTGCAGTTCTCGTCTTCCCTGACGATGCGCTTGCCTGCGGCATGTTTTGAGAACCCCATTTTGGTGTGGGCCACCACCTGCATCAGCTCAGCTCGGCTCATGCCTTGGAATAGCGGGAACTGTAACAGTTTTTCGTATATCTTCAGTTCTGGATTCACTGGCTGATCTTGTCTTGCAGAGAGGGGGAAAACCATACGTCTAACTGTCCCTGACGGTCAGAATAGATGAAATAGGCCATCAGTTCGGGGTGTTGTTCTATCAGTTTTCGGGCACGCTCCGTTCCCATGACCATGAATGCCGTGGCATAGGCATCGGCCGTGGCGCAGTCTTTGGCCAGCACGGTGGCTGACAGCAGGGAGTGTTGCACCGGTCGGCCTGTTGCGGGGTCAATGGTGTGGGCATATTTCTTTCCGCCCTTGTAGTAGAAGTTACGGTAGTTGCCGCTGGTGGCCATGGCCTTGTCAGTAACGTTGAGCACCGTCTGGTTTTCCTGTGACAGTCCCAACGTGTCGTCAACAGGTTTGGTGACGCCTATACGCCAAGGCAGTCGCCCGGGGTTGATACCCTTTGTCACCACTTCTCCGCCTATCATGACCATGTAGTTCTGAATGCCCCGTTTCTCCAAGTAACGGGCCACTACGTCGCAACCATAGCCTTTGGCAATGGCAGAGCAGTCGAGCATGATGCGCGGGTCTTTCTTTCGCAGAGTCGTGTGTTGGGCATTGAGCGAGATTTTCTTGTATCCCACAAACTGTAGGATGCTGTCAACCTGGGTCGTTGAGGGCGTGGTGCCGTTCTTGAAGCCAAAGCCCCATGCATTGACCAAAGGTGCTACGGTGATATCGAAGGCTCCGTCGGTTACCTCGGAAATCTGCATGGCCAGCTGATAGACGTCAAGAAACATCTTGCCCGTCTCGCTTTGCGGAATGGTGGTGCTGCCCTTGTTGATGCTGGAAATGACTGATGCGTCGTTAAACATAGAAAGCGCACCGTCAACCTTTTTCAGCTCCGACTCAATCTCTGCTTTCAGGTTGTCGGGGTGTTGGTAGGTGATTTTATAGACCGTTCCGAATACAAAACCTTCGTCAGTCTGATAGGGCGTGTCGTGCTGGTTCTTAATGACCCATACGGTGCCTATAATGAGCAACAGCAGGAAGGGAATTTGCCATACGAGGCGTTTCTTTTGTTTGTCCTCCATAGGTTTTTCTAAATGTCAATGATTACGTTGAAGTTGCCCCCGATGCGGTCAGAGTTGTTGATGCCGAACCCGGGAACATACCAGGCTTGTCCTATTTTGCTGTCCTTGTGTATGAGCCGCCGCTTGTAGCGCACGTTCCAGCCAAGGTGTAGTGGGCCGAATATTTTTGCATCAATGCCGAAGACGATTTCTGCCCAGTGGTGTGAGCACGAGGCCCCGTCAATGCGGAAGCCGGAATCCCAGTTCCATACGGGGTCGGGCAGGTCGCGGCGCTCCAAATCTACCTTATAGGTTGCTAAGGCATAGCGAACGCCGACAAAGATGCGGTTGTCGCTGTGCTTGTTCCTCATCACGTTGAAATCGATTCCTGCCCGGAAGAAGGGACCTGTTGCCTTGTAGAATATCTCGGTCACTTCGTCGTGACGCTCAGCCTTACCCAGACCGGCTTCTATGACCGGAAACCACTGGTCGTGCAGGTTCAGCCGGAAGGCACCTTCATATTGGCCGTAGTCTCCAAGGGCTAACATGGCCGGTCCCACCAGGTCGAACGACAGCTGAAAGCCTCTGAACAGGGGAATGGAGTCTTTCTCAATGACAAAGACTTTCTGTGCCTGAGCACCCTGCCACGAGAAGAGCAGCACGAGCAGACTAATCCCAAGTCTTGAAATAAATGTGGAAATGTTCTGATGATAGGTCATAGTTCACTTCTGGTTTTACAATAGTGATGGAATCGATGGCGTTATGAGAACTCAGGCGTAAGGCCGTGACAGTATGGAAATAGGCTATTTTGCAATCTACCGACTCAAAGTGCGTATGGTTCTCCTTCTTAATGTAGAGGGTGTCCTTGTAGGCGTTATGGGTGGTGGTGTTCACAATAAAGACCAGAGTGTCTTCCGGGTTCACGTAGCCCATGGGCAGCTGGAACGATGTGAGGGCGGCTTCCTTGTTCAGCAGCAGTGTGTCGGTGCGGTTCTTTCGCCAGCTCACAACGCTGAGCGAGTCTTTCAGCGTAGCTTCGGTTCCGTCGGCATTCTTGATATAGTAAATGGAGGCTACCACGTTTTCCACCGGGCAGTCGATGGAAGAGCAAGAGAGGTATAAGGGTATAAAGGTAAAAAGGTAAAAAGCTAAAAGGCTCAAGCCCCTTACGCGTCGCTTTATTCTTTTTATGTGTTCTGACATCTTCATCGTTTTTTACTATTTTACCTTTTTACTTTTAAATCGTTTTCTCAATCTGATAGTCGTTGCGCCCTTGCGATGAGCGGCTGATGAGATCGCCCACGAACCCCGTCAGAAACAGCTGGGTGCCCATCATCATCATGGTCAGGGCAATGTAGAAGAACGGCGAGTCAGTCACCAGGCGCATGGGGATGCCCTGCGACAGAGCCCACAGCTTTTCTGCGCCTAACCAGAAGGCAGAAACGAAACCGATAAAGAAGACGATGGTGCCCAGGAATCCGAACACATGCATCGGTTTCTTTCCGAATGTGCCTAAGAACCAAAGCGTTATCAAATCCAGATATCCGTTCACAAAGCGGTTCCAACCCATGAACTTAGACTTGCCGTATTGGCGCTTCTGGTGGTGCACCACCTTCTCGCCTATTTTGTCGAAACCGGCATTCTTGGCCAGATAGGGGATGAAACGGTGCATCTCGCCAAACACCTCGATGTTCTTCACCACGTCACGGCGGTAGGCCTTCAGCCCGCAGTTGAAGTCGTGCAGGTTCCTGATGCCGCTGACCCGTCGGGCCGTGGCGTTGAAAAGCTTGGTGGGAAGCGTCTTCGACAGCGGGTCGTGGCGCTTCTGCTTGTAGCCGCTCACCAGGTCAAAGCCGTCCTCCTTAATCATTTTGTACAGCTCGGGAATCTCGTCGGGAGAGTCTTGCAGGTCAGCGTCCATCGTTATGACTACGTCGCCCTGAGCCTGGGCAAAGCCGCAGTACAGTGCCGGCGACTTGCCGTAGTTGCGGCGGAACTTGATGCCCTTTACGTGCTCCGACTTCTTGCTGAGCTCCTCAATAATATCCCATGAGCGGTCAGTAGAGCCGTCGTTCACAAAAATGACTTCAAAGGAAAAAGCGTTGTGCTGCATGACGCGCTCTATCCATTCGTATAGCTCTCGTATTGATTCTTCCTCGTTATAAAGAGGTATGACGACTGAAATATCTAACATATTCTCGGTTTGCTTAGCTTCATTTTTCTTTACACCCTAAATTTTCAACCATTCTTTGTCGTTTCCGCCTCGTCATTGCCCGAAAGCGCAGGCTTCGTGCGCTGCAGCAGGGCGGCAATGGGCAGCCCTAAGGCAAAGCCGACCACGATGATGGCTGTCAGCACGTTCAGCGACAGGTCAATGGGGCGCATGGCGGCCATTTGGCTGATGCTTTCCTGCATCATGTCCTTCAGTCCTAATTGTACGCTTTCGGGCGTATTGGCCATCTCTGTGAACTTGGCTATCAGGAAGCCGTTGTCCATGTAGGTGAAATAAGCATACTGAACAATGGCGAACAACAGGGCGGAGTAGAAGAAAATAAGAATCACGTAGGCATATCCGCGTGCAAAGCTGATGATGCCTTCACGAGCCTTGTCGCGGAACGTCCGCAGGCATTTGGCTGCGTAGAATGGGCTGACGGCCATCAGCAGCATGCTGACGATGCCCAGCGTAGGGTTGCTCATCCCCTTGATGTATAAGGCAAAGCTGCCTATCCATAGCCCTGACAGCAGTGCCCCGTCAATGCGGGCGAAAGCCTTGAGTTGTTGATATTCTGCAGGAGACATATTTTATTTTTTTTCTATTTCTGACTGTTTCTGACTGTTTTATTGCTTGACAGTCATTTTGACGGTGCAAAGGTAATGCTTTTTATTGAGAGTTGAGCGTTGGCCATTGAGCGTAGATTGTTAAATATTCAAAAAAAGCGAAAAACGCCCAACCGACATAGCTCCACTCTCAACAAAAAACATTACCTTTGCACCCGCTTTTCAGCAAACACGGGCGAGTCCTGTACGGCCAGCTCCCTCGGAATCCCCCAGGATGGGAACATAGCAAGGGTACTTGGTTGTAGCGGCGCGATACAGTCAGCTCGTCCACCCGCCTCTTTAGCTCAGTTGGCCAGAGCACGTGATTTGTAATCTCGGGGTCGTTGGTTCGAATCCGACAAGAGGCTCGAAGAGCACAAGGATAGCGCAAGCAATTCTTGTTAAGTTTTTTTAAAAACATGCCGGCTTTCGTTTCGAGAGCCGGCATTTTTTTCAGAAACACAAAAAAGCATGACCAAGCATGGTGGAATCTTAGCCATCCAAGCTTCAATGCGAGAGCCTGTAATACAAATCATACCCAGACGCGTTTCTTACACTCACCTAATTGACTCGGGAAACCGTGTCGGGGAAACTGGGAGAAACTGCCGGGGAAACCGGGAGTTTGAGTAAGGGAAACTGGGAAAAACTGCCGGGGGCTCTGGGTTTCAGCGGGCGCTGAAACTAATAGCACCGCCCGCTGAAAGTAAGAGCAGCGGGCGGTGAAAGTAAGAGCAGCGGGCGCTGAAAACCTGTTGTTTCCTGGTTGTTTCTGAATAATCAGAATAATCGGGGTAATCAGAATACTCAGAGTAATCAGAATACTATGTATGTGCAAAGGTATGAAAAAATAATGACAAAACCAAACGGAGAAAAGAATTTGTTTTTTCATGTTGCGCCCCTTTCCTTTTTATATAAAGATTTATAATCTGAGGGCAAAGTTGTAACTCGTCTCGGAAATAGAATCGTATTATCGTTTTAATCCCGACTTTGGTAACCGTTACTCTAACGGAATTTCGGGGTGCTGCACGGCCAGCGGCATGCCCTTCTGCGCGAGGTAGAACATGTATAGAACGACGGGCTTCTTGCCACGGTTCTCGCCGTGGTGGATGGTGTTTACCATTTCGACGACGGCTTCACCCTCGTGCACCACTTTTTCTTTTCCGTCCTGACCGATGATGGTCAGTTCGCCTTGTGCCAGTATGCCGTAGTTCATGACGGGGTGGTGGTGCCATCCTAATTTTTGTCCGGCGGGGAACACATACTTCATAGCTACCAGTTCGGGGCGTCCCTGCAGGTAGTCGGGCAGTTCTACGCCGTCCCAACTCTGGCTGGTGCGTATGAGTTCGGTAGATACTACTTGTGACGGGGTCTGGGCAGCGGTGGCTGCAGTCTTGCAGGAGCTGAGCAGAATGCTTGCTGACGTTGTACCGCAGATGGTGAGGATGGCGGCGAACATCCATTGCATGATTTTTTTCATTGTTTGAGTGTTTTTTGTTTGTTATTGTTTCTTCTCTGTGCGCCGGGTTACGCTGATGGCTCCGGCGGGGCACACCAGCCGGCAGAGGTGGCAGCCTACGCACTTGGTTCCAACAAGGTGCGGCCGGCGCTCTTCCTTGTCGAAGTTGATGGCCTGGTGGCCTCCGTCTCTGCACGACAGTTCACAGCGGCCACAGCCCACGCAGCGCTCGTAGTTGAATTTGGGAAATACAATGGTTGAGCGGTTCAGGTCGTGCGGCATGACGAACGACTTGAGCTGCTCGCCAACAAGGTCGCTCAGGCGCGTCGTTCCCTGCTGTGCCATGTAGTGCCGGAGTCCTTCGGTCATGTCGTCAATGATGCGGTAGCCAAACTGCATGACGGCGGTGCATATCTGAACGTTGCTGCAGCCTAACTGCATAAATTGCAGCGCGTCGTACCAGGTTTCTATGCCTCCTATTCCGCTCAGCTGCACTCCCTTCAAGATGCGGTTGTTGGCCATTTCCAGAATGTAGCGCAGGGCGATGGGCTTGATGGCTCGTCCTGAGTATCCGGATATGGTATATTGGTTGGCCACCTCGGCGTGTCGGTTCATTGTCACCGACTTGATGGTGTTGATGGCCGAGATGGCGTCGGCTCCGGCATGGTAGGCAGCCATGGCGGGGTGGATGATGTGAGTGATGTTGGGTGTCATTTTTGCAATGACGGGTATTTTTACGCAGCTTTTCACGCAGGCGGTGTAGGATGCCACCAGTTCAGGGTCTTGTCCCACGTCGCTGCCCATGCCGGTCAGTCGCATTTGCGGGCACGAGAAGTTCAGCTCGATGGCATCAACACTGGCAGCTTCCGACATTTTTGCCAGTTCCATCCACTCCTCTTCCGTTTGTCCCATGATGGAGGCTATGACAACCTTCGTGGGGTAGTCTTGCTTGAGTCTTCGCAGAATGTCGAAGTCCATCTCGACGGGGTTCTCGCTCAGCTGTTCCATGTTGCGGAAACCGTAGAAGTCGCCGTGGCTGCCGAAGGAGTGCATGGCATCAAAGCGTGGTGAGACCTCCTTGATTTCCTTCAGGCAGATGGTCTTGTAAAAGACCCCCGCCCAGCCGGCGTCGAATGCCCTGGCCACCATGTCGTAGTTGGTGCATATGGCTGACGATGCGAGAAAGAAGGGGTTTTCGCAGCGTATTCCGCAGAAGTCGATGCTCAGGTCGGGGGTTTCTCCGCTCGTTGCCGGTGCAGGCTGTAAGGCGTGTACTACCTCCCTGATGCGGATGGGCCGGTTGAAGTGGATGCACGCCTGCTCGGCGGCCTCCAGGTCGGCATCGGTACAGTCGGCCACCCATTTGGCAGCATTACTGGTGTTGTAAAAGCGAATGGCACGGAGGGCGCGTGCAGGGTCGCCGGTCTTGCAGGCCTTGGTACATGGTGCGTCCTGACATAACAGACATCGGTCAGTCTCCTCATAAATATTAATGTGCTTCATAACAGTTTTAGGTAAGTATTGTTTGGTGTATGTTTGCCGTAACGTGAGTTGCTTTTTTTATTCCAAATCGACCACCGTAATGCCTGCCCCGCCGAACTGTACGTGCTCGTCGCGGAAGTGGCTGACGTTGGGAACCGTCTTCAGGTATTGGCGTATGAGCTGGCGCAGTATGCCGGTGCCCGTGCCGTGCAGAATGCGTACCCGGGGCATGCCCACCAGTATGGCATCGTCAATGAAGTAGGTGACGGCATTGATGGCCTCGTCGCCGCGCATGCCCCGCACGTCAAGGTCCTGATGAAAGTTTTTCTGGCGTTCGTCAATGGTCTCGCGCGTCTGGCGACTGAAGTGCATCTGTCCCAGTCCTTCGTGCTTCTCCTCGGTCTTGGGCATTTCTGCCGGCTCCAGCCGGTCGGCACGCATCTTGGTGCGCATGTCGCCGAAGATGACGGTAGCCATCTTGCCGTCGGTGCTCTCTATCTTGCCCACCGAAGTAAGCCCCTTGATGCGTACCGTGTCGCCAACAGCCAACCCCTTACTGGGGACAGGTGTCTTGGAGGCAGCTGCAGACTCCCCTCCCTTAGGGAGGGGTTGGGACCGTTTTGCTTCTTTCCGCTTCTCGCGGCGCTCCTTTCGTTCCTGTATCTGGCGAATCTTCTTCTCTATCAGTTCGTCGCTGGCACGGGTGTCAATGCCTGCCACCTCGTCACCAAACGTCTTCAGCTCTTCGCGAATGAGTCGCGTGCGTTCCTTTTCTGCCTGCGACTCACGAATCTCACGGATGGCGTTCTCAATTTTCCTGTTGCTCTCGCGGAGCAGCTCTTCAGCCTGTTCCTTGGCACGCCGCAGAATGGCCTTCCGCTCACGCTCAATTTCCTCGATGCTGGCATCCAGCCTCTCACCACGTTCCTCTAACCTCTTCTCGTGCTGGTGAATGGTCTGTCGCTTGCCCTCCCAGTATCTCTTGTCGCGCACAATGTCCTGCAGGTATTTGTCGCTCTGCACATATTCTGAACCTACAATGTCGGTGGCATCCTGTATCACTTCGTTTGGAAGACCCGTCTTGCGGGCTATCTCAATGGCAAAAGAACTGCCCGGCTGACCGATGCTGAGCTGGAACAGGGCACGCATTTCGTGGCGGTCATAGAGCATAGCACCGTTTACTACACCCGGGTGCCCCTCGGCAAACTGTTTCAGGTTTTGGTAGTGGGTGGTAATGACACCAAAGGCCTTCTTCTGCCAGAACTGCTTCAGCACGGCTTCGGCAATGGCTCCGCCAATGGTGGGTTCCGTACCGCCACCGAACTCGTCAATCAGCAGCAGGGTGTGGTCGTTGGCCTGACGCATCATCATCTTCATGTTCAGCAGATGGCTGGAATAGGTCGAGAGGTCATCCTCAATGCTCTGCTCGTCGCCAATGTCAATCATAATGTTGTGAAACAGTCCCACCGTAGAACGGTCGCCCACAGGAATGCTCAGCCCGCATTGCAGCATGTATTGCAACAGTCCGACTGTCTTCAGGCAGACTGACTTGCCGCCGGCATTAGGGCCTGAGATGATGAGAAGACGGGAGGATGATTCCAGCATGATGTCCAATGGAACCACCTGCTTGTCCTGTTTCTTTAGCGAACGCTGCAGCAGCGGGTGCACAGCCCGTATCCAGTCAATGTGCGGCTGGTCTTTCACGGTTGGCTCATAGCTTTGTGTATCACGGGCCCATTCGGCTTTGGCACGAATAAGGTCGATGGTAGCCAGAAAATCATAGCTGGCCAGCAGCAGGGGTACCTGTGGGCGCACCTCGTCAGAGAAAACCGTCAGAATACGTATGATTTCACGGCGTTCAGCTGCTTCTAATTCGCGCACCTTGTTGTTGGCCTCCACCACCTCAGCAGGCTCTATGAATACGGTCTTTCCCGTAGCAGACTCGTCGTGTACAATGCCCTTTATCTTCCGCTTCAGGGCAGGTGCAACGGGAATCATCAGCCTGCCGTCACGCAATGCGGGGCTGGCATCCTTATCCACCAGACCGTCACGTTGGGCTGCATGCAGAATGGTATATAGTGTACGTGAGATGCTGCCTTCCGTCTGCGACAGGTCGTGACGGATGCCGGCCAGTGTCATGGATGCTGAATCTTTGATTTTTCCGAACTTATCAAGAATAGAGTCAATGCGGCGCAACATGGCGGGGAAGGTCTGCACGTCTTTGGCCAGACGGTGAAGGGCAGGGTAGGGGTACTCCGCCTTTTCGTCTTCGGGGTCCTCCTCGGCAGCTGCAATGCGTGTTCTACTTGCCTCGTCCTTCGTGCTTCTGTTTAAGAAGTTCACTATGTTTCCAATCGTTTCCAGTGACCGGCGCAAGTCAAACAGTTCGTTTTCTTCCAGATGGGTGTTCTCTAAGCGAATGCGGCTGATGGCCTCACGTACGTCAAAAAAATAATTGAGCGGCAAACTGTCAGTTTCTGCCTGAAGGCGCCGGAACTCTCGTAGCTGTTGCAGCCATTCGTTCACCTCGTCGGAATCTGTCGAGAAAGACAGTTCATCGACTTTCTCCTTGCCTAACGAGCTTAGGCAATGTTCCTTCAGTAGTCTTCTGACCTCGTTGAATCCTACCTTCGTTTCAAAGTTTTGTGGGTAAATCATGTTGCAAAGGTACGATTAAGCGAGCAGAAAACCAAAATTTTTTTAAGTTTTCTCAAGCGTGAGTACCTTCGGTGAGGTGTCAATTGTAATCATTTTATAATAATCAGACAAAAAAGTGTGGCAAAAATTTGCTTGTTTCGTCAGAATGTATTACCTTTGCACCGCTTTTGAGACGGCCGCATGGTTTATCCAAGCAAGGAGAGATGGTAGAGTGGTCGATTACAACGGTCTTGAAAACCGTCGTGCTGAGAGGCACCGGGGGTTCGAATCCCTCTCTCTCCGCTCAAAAACTTTGAAACCTGCTGATTTTCAGCAGGTTTTGTTTTTCTCTCCTTTTGGGGTTCCGTTTTAGGTTCCGTTTTTCTTTTATGAAAGTTTAACGGTCAATTTTGGGTTCGACCATTCTTTTTCCTGTATTGGAGCGTTTCTCTCCGCCTTGAGGTGTATTCTGCATTGATGAAACCGCACTTTCGTAGTAGCTCTACAGCTTCAACAAAATTTGGATCAATACTATCTTTCTCATCTTCAAAGTTAGATACGTTAACGTGCCTTGCGGAAGCCAAATTTATTTTTTTCCGGTCTTTGATTCAAAGAATTCAGCAGCTATTTCCATTTTTTCAGGGTAATATTTGTTATCTGAGGTTAGGCATCGGATAATATGCCCTAATAAAACGTTTTTTCCATACCATTTTATCTTTTCACTAGGAAGAAATGACGCTCCTTGTTTTACAAGACCAGTAAACCGATATATAAAAAGGTCTTTGTCTGTATCTATACCAATTTTTCATGCTCCGGGTCATTATCAATTATGTAATCAAATGATTCTGATTCTTGAATGGCTTCTTCTTGCTCTATTGTTTCAACTTGATTGGACTTGATTTGTGATGTATCGAAAAATTTAAAATATTTATGGTAGATCTCGCAAATTTCATACATAGATTGTATTGCATGGTATTCGTCATCATTAATCCCATACAATAAAGAGAAGCCGTTTTCTCCGTTAATCTCTGCATTATCAGCTTCAATCTGATATTCTTGTTCTTTTAGAATGATATATGCAGAATTACAAAGTTGATAAGCTTCGTATAGTTTGTTAGTGTTTACAACAACTCCGTTATCATTGTAAGCTTCCCACAACAAATCTCTTATTTTTTGTCAGGAATATCAATATAGTCAGCAGGATTTAATCCTTCATAAAAGTTTTTAAAATATTGATTCATAAGATATACAATTTGTTATTTAGCTGCCCTTGTACTAATCTTCTTACCCTCTTTGTCCCATGTATAGATCCATGCGCCTTGGCGACTCGTAAAGGTGTCACCCGACACTGCCAGGATCTCACCAACGGACGCAGCACCGAATGTATGCAGACGTTTCCCGTTAACATCATAGGTAACATAAAATGCTGAACCTTGTTTGATAATGTAGAACGTGCTGCTATAACCCTTCAGCTCACCTTGACCGGTGCTGAGAGTTTTGATTTTTTTGCCATTCTGGTCATAGATGTAGTACCAGTTCTTTGTTGTCTCAATATGGCTTATGCTCTGTGCCTGAATACCAGATACAGAGAGAAACATGACAATGAACAATAAAAGTTTCTTCATACTCACTAACAATTTTCGTCTAACATTTCAACACACTTGTCACGGGCGGCACTCTCATTGCCAAGCCAACTAAGACAGTCATCAAGGTCTGGGAATGTCTTGATTGTCGTGGACTTCTGAGTATCGCCATCGACAGGATCCCAATAGAAAACAGTCCCCGATAGTTCAACCGTCCCGTCATCACCAAGCCTGGCATATAAGTTCATGCAGTCAAATAGATAGTCCTCGTTGGAAGCCGCAGGATAGTTGGGACTGACCACACAAGATGTAGTTCTTCCCATCCTCTTGCAGTCTCTCAATTTTACT
>JAGAYI010000020.1 GCA_017940545.1 Prevotella sp. | reverse complement strand
CTACCGACCTTGATGTTCTCGGCTGTGGGCACGTCGGCGCTGAAGGCGGTGAGTGCGGGGGCCGTAGCCTGGTTGGTGCTGGTGACGGCGTACATCACGGTGCCCTGCGGGTTCTCGGTCTCGCCAATATTAGCTACAGTACCGGCCTTGACGATAGCATCGGTGCTCTCGGCATAGACGCCCTCAATGGCTGTCGGTATCAGCACCAGGTTGCCGTCGGTGGCGAACACTGCCTTGGGAGCGTAGATGGGAGCTATCTCCACGTCGAAGGCGGGCATGGTGAAGGTGCCGGTCTTCGTTGCAGCGTCCCACTTGAAGTCGATGGCGGGCTCGGCGGGCTCGGCGGCGGGCTCGGGCTCAGCGGTGTAGTAGATCGTCGCACTAATGCCAGAGACTAAATCTTTCGTAAAACTAGCTGGTCCATTACTACCTCTTACTCCATTTGAGTAGTTAACCAAATTAGGTTTATTATCAGCGAATGAATAGATAAGAATAGCATTGCCTGTTGCGGGTGCGCCCGTCCATGCCTTGGTTTCGTCCAAGGTTGAGGTCTTGAAGCCTGGCAGGTCGGCAGCGGTCAATGGGTCATAGTCGTTTGCCCATTCTGCGGGCACCTCTAATTTCACTACGTTGAGCGTGCTTTGTGCCCACGCGCCCGTGACTGCCGTGAGTAGCAGCGCGAGCGTCATGATATATCTCGATATTGTTTTCATATATTGTATTTCTTTATGTTGTTTATACCTTTTATATTATATACGCGCGAGAGGCGAGTTACGTCCACCACAAATGGTAGTCAGCATTCGGGTTGATGGTATCGTTGGGATTTACATAATTACCACCTGCAGTCAGATTAACCCCATTGCCAGATATATAACCATTTTGAATCTTCCAGGCCGAATTCTCGGTGGGATGGTTCTGAATGGCCTGTTCCCACGTCTCACCTTCAAAGTAGTAGATGGTAGCCGTAACATGTCCGCTGATTTCGATTGACAGCAGAGCCGGAGCCTTCTTCTCCACCTTCATGCCGAGGAGTTTCTTCGTGCCGTTGTAGGTGACGGTCATCGGGGTGCCTTCGGTGACGGTGTTGGCAGACTTGCCGTCGTCGCCGAACGCTACGGTGGTCTCGCCAGCGGTCACGGCGATGCTACCCTGGTCGGCCAGTGCGTCCTTGCTGAGGAAGAGGTTGCTCTCGGCGAAGTACTCCACCTGCAGCTCGACGTCGCTGGCGGGCATCTTGTCGAGAGTCCATACCTTCTTGTCGGCGTCGGGGGTCAGCGACCACTCGGTGGGCTCGTAAACGGCACAGGTGATTTCGAGGGAGTAGTAAAAGCCTTGGTAGGTCTCACCTTCATAAATACCATTAACCGTAGCAGTACCTTCGAAGGGGGCGCTGATGGTGATGAATTGGTTGCCATCTTCTATACCACCAGTTACCTTCTCACTGCCAGAGGAGGTTGGAGCGTCATTTCCACAACAGCCTTTACTCAATCCATAGAGTTCCTTCATAATATGGTCGAGTTCGCCTTCTTCAGTAAAACCATCACATTTGAACGTGTGTGGCAGCGTGACGTTCTCCACCGTCGTGGTTTTGTTGTTGGCCTTGAAGGTCACGTTGTACGTGTCCTGCGCCCACGCTCCGCCGACTGCCATGATGAGCAGTGCGAGCGTCATTGTTAATCGATTTAATTTTCTCATAATCTTATAGTTTTTATTGTTTATAATTTTTTTCTTCTTTCTTCGCCTCGGCGATTCAGTGACGATACGTGAGACAAAACGGAAACCGCCGGGCCCATCCTGTTGCGGATGTCTCGGCGGAAATTTCTGCTTTTCTTGAGTTCAGTGCTGGATTCCTTCGAAATCCAAACCTGTGTCAGCGCTACTTCTTGTACTTTTTGCTGAATAAGTCGGAATGAGTGCCCGTATTCAGCATGACGAGAACAAGTTCTCTGTCGTACTGTTTCCATATAAGCAACCAGTTTGGCTGGATATGACATTCCCACTGCCCTTGGCGATCACCGTGTAACTGATGTGGCAAGTATTTCTCTGGTAGCTTGCCCTCTGTGGAAAGTATGCGGATGGCCTCGCGCAATAGCTCCATGTCGTAGCCGCGTCGCTCACACATCTTCATCTGGCGTTTGAATTCGCCTGTAAACTTGATGGTGTACATAGCCTACCTTATCCAAGACATTGTTTGAACAGGTCATCCACATCCTTGGCCTCGTACACGCGTCCTTCTTCGAGTTCTTGCAGAGAACGCTCGTATGCGGAGATGCGTTTACGGCGTGGCACCGTGACGTTGCCTACTCCTTTTAACATGCCAATGGCTTTTTTGATGTCCTTCAGCATGGACATGTCGCTAATGCTTACCAGCAGCTGTCCCTCTTGTGGATACATTGTCGTTCTTGCTTCCATAATCTCCTTGTTTATATGATTACGGCTGCAAAGATACGATAATTATCGCAACGCTCCAAGGGTTTCCCTCAGAAAAATTTCCGTTTGTCTCAGTATGTCAAAGATCGACGAGCCGAATGCAAAGTGAAAACTTGTTTTCAGACTTTGCTGAGGCGAGGATGATCTTCGGGCGAAGCCCAAAGAACACGTTGAGCGAGCAAAGCTCGAGCGGTTTATTGGTCGCCCGGCTCGTCGTCGCTATTGCCACCGCCGCCGGTGTTGCCGCCGGTGCCCGGGGTGTCGGTGCCCGGAGTGTCGGTGCCCGGGGTGTCAGTTCCCGTTCCGGTTCCCGTTCCCGTTCCCGTTCCCGTTCCGGTGCCGCCGTCGACTGCACTGCCGCTGCCTGCGAAGACCACCTTTTCGTAGTAGTTCACGTCCTCAATAATCTGTTGCAGCAGGGTGTTGTAGCGCTGCTGTTCGTCGGTCAGTGCGTAGGCATTGGTAATCATGAGCAGGTGGGTGTACTCGTTGTCGGTAGCCCGGCGCAGGTTGATCATCTTCTCCTGCGAGGCTGCTGCACGGTCGGCATTGCGCTGGTCGATGATGGCGCGGCACTGCTCGTTGGCCTCCTTCAGTGCGGTGTAGAACACGGTGGCGCCGACGGCTGCTATGGCCTGCTGGGCGGTGCTGTCGGCATCTACGGCCTGGCAGAACTGCAGCGTCCTGGAGCCTTGCAGCTCGTAGT
>JAGAYI010000019.1 GCA_017940545.1 Prevotella sp. | reverse complement strand
GGAAACTTGAATTGTACTAAAAAATGACTGGCAAAATATTTGGGAACATCAATTTTTATGATTACCTTTGTGCCCAAGTTAATAAGTAACACGATGTTCAAAAAAGTCATTTTCCTATTTGTATTGTTGGCCTGCGCTGTGCAGATGTCTGCACAGAATAGCAGACCAGAGTTTGGCGAGCGACCGAAGCTCGTCGTTGGTATTGTGGTTGACCAAATGCGTTGGGACTATCTCTCACGCTATTATGAGCAGTTTGGCGAAGGAGGCTTCCGACGGCTCATCGGCGAGGGCTTCAGCTACGACAACTGCCTCATCAACTACGTGCCGACGGTGACCGCCATCGGGCATACCAGCGTCTATACTGGCACCACGCCCGCCTTCCACGGCATCTGCGGCAACAACTTCTACATCGACAACCGCAACGTCTATTGCTGCACCGACACGTCGGTACAGCCCGTGGGCTCCGACAACAAAAAGGATGGGCAGATGTCGCCCCGTAACCTGCTCGCCACGACCATTGGTGACCAGCTGCGCCTGCACACCGACTTCCGATCGAAGGTCATCGGCGTCAGCTACAAGGACCGTGCGGCCATCCTGCCCGCCGGACGCTCGGCCAACGCCGCCTATTGGCTCGACAAGAAGAACCGCCGCTTCATCACCTCCACCTACTATATGAACGAACTTCCCCAGTGGGTGAAAGACCATAACAAGGCGCTCGAGCAGAACGCCGAGTTCAAGAAGGTGGGCAAGGACGTAGGGCTCTATCCACTTTGCGGACATATCACCACCGACATGGCCATCGCTGCCTTGAAGGGCGAGCATCTCGGCCAGGGCGACGTCACCGACATGCTCTGCGTGAGCTTCTCAGAAACCGACGTCATCGGCCACGAATGGGGAACGCGCGGCGAACACACCAACGAGGCCTATCTCGAATTAGACAAAGACCTGGCCCGCCTGCTCACAGCCCTTGACGAACAGGTGGGAGTGGGGCACTACCTGGCCTTCCTGACGGCCGACCACGGCGCCGCCCACAACTGGAAGTTTATGCAGGACCATCAGCTCTCGGCAGGTCCGTGGAGCAGTGACGGGATGAAGAGTCGCATCTACGACGAACTGGCCTCCGACATGGGGGACGTGTCTGGCATTATCGGCGACATCATGGACTACCGCATTTTCATGAACTGGGACACCATCCGTTCTCAGGGACTTATTACTGCCGACATAGTTCAGCAAGTACTGGATTGTGTGCGTATGGAAGAAAACGTCACCTTTGCTGCTGCCTATAGAGACCTGGCCACCACGGCGATGCCCCCTGTGTTGCGTGACCGTGCGCTGTTAGGCTACTATCCAGGCCGTTCCGGCGACATCATCTTCTTCCCCAAGCCCGGCTACTATGAGTTTGGCAAATGGTCGTCGCCGGTGGGCACGACACACGGCGAGTGGAACCCCTATGACGCCCACATTCCCATGCTGTTCTATGGCTGGCACGTGCCCCATGGCAGCAGTCCGCGGGAAACCCACATCACCGACTTTGCAGCCACCGTTTGCGCCATGCTCCACATTCAGCAGCCCAATGCCTGCATAGGTGAGGCCCTGACATTTGAATAGCAAAAAAGCAAGAGGATGTGCCTATTTTGAAGTGAACCCCGAAAGTTTTTTGTCTAACTTTCGGGGTTCACTTCATTTTGACACACCCTCTTGCAGTACTCCCGGTCAAATAATTTTTCATTTTTAATTCATAATTGTTCGTTCGTTCACAATTTATTTACTACCTTTGCACCACGATTCGCGAGAACGACATTATAATATATTATAAACATTATGAATTTTACTTTGTTAATTACCGTTTTGATAACGGCTATTACATTGGTGGCGGCGGCCTACGTAGTTGCGAAACTCATTGGCCCCAGAAGCTATAACAAGGTGAAAGGCGAACCCTACGAGTGTGGTATCCCCACTCGTGGATCGAGTTGGCTGCCTTCGCATATTGGCTTCTACCTGTTCGCCATCCTGTTTCTCATGTTTGATGTGGAAACGGTTTTCCTCTATCCATGGGCTGTAGTAGTGAAGGAGTTTGGTTCGGCAGCTCTGCTGTCCATCGGCTTCTTCTTGGTAGTACTTGTTTTAGGCCTGGCATACGCTTGGCGGAAAGGAGCGCTGGAATGGAAATAAAGCCGAAAATCAAAAGCATTCCCTACGAGGAATGGAACGACAACGAGTCGTTGGAGAAGATTATCGACGAACTGCATGAAGGCGGCGTCAACGTAGTGACCGGTTCTTTGGACAAGCTCATCAACTGGGGTCGAAGCAATTCGCTTTGGTCGCTCACCTTCGCAACCTCCTGCTGCGGCATCGAGTTCATGGCCTGCGGGTGCAGCCGCTACGACTTTGCCCGCTTCGGTTTCGAGGTGACACGTAACTCCCCCCGACAGGCCGACCTCATTATGTGTGCCGGCACAATCACCCACAAGATGGCTCCCGCCCTGAAGCGTCTGTACGACGAAATGGCCGAGCCGAAGTATGTGGTAGCCGTTGGCGGCTGCGCCATCAGCGGAGGCCCCTTCAAGTCGAGCTACCATGTGGTGAAGGGCATCGAGGAAATCATCCCTGTCGATGTATTCATTCCTGGTTGTCCGCCTCGTCCGGAAGCTATCATGTATGGCATGATGCAGCTGCAGCGCAAGGTGAAGATTGAGAAATTCTTTGGTGGTGCCAACCACAAGCAGTCAGCAGAAGAGCGTGAGCTCGGCGTTTCCAACGAGGAGCTGGTAGCTCGCAAGTTAGGCGACAACCGCCGTGCACCCATCGTGGTGACCGACGTCCCTGAAGAATTTGTGAACGAGATGAAGAGTACCCAGAGTGCTCAGGTTAGAACAAAGGAGGAGCAGGCATGAAGTTAGACTTTTTATCATTCGACTTTGACAAGTTCGCACAGGAGATGCGCAACTTGAAGGAAAAGAAGCACTTTGACTATCTGGTAACCATCGTCGGCGAGGACTTCGGCGAAGAGGGCCTCGGTTGTATCTACATCTTAGAGAATACCGATACGCACGAACGTTGCTCTGTCAAGCAACTGGCCCGCACACAGGTTTGTGGCGACGGCATGTCAAGCAACGGTACCGGCGATACTGACGGGCAGCCCGTTCCGTACATCCCGACTGTGTCGGGATTATGGCGCGTCGCCGACCTCTTGGAGCGTGAAGTATATGACTTCTACGGCATCGTTTTCCTGGGCCATCCCGACATGCGCCGCTTGTTCCTGCGTTCCGACTTCAAGGGCTACCCCTTCCGCAAGGACTGGAAGTTCAACGACGAATATACGCTGGAGGATGACGTAGAACCCGACTATGGTCTTGAGTACTATCTGGATAAGGACGGCAACCTGCAGTCGAAGCAGAACAAGCTGTTCACCGCCGACGAGTACGTCATCAATATCGGTCCGCAGCACCCCTCAACCCACGGTGTGCTCCGCCTCCAAACCGTACTCAACGGTGAGACTGTGAAGCGTGTCTATCCGCACTTAGGCTACATCCACCGCGGCATTGAGAAGATGTGCGAGACGATGACCTATCCACAGACTCTTGCTTTAACCGATCGTCTCAACTATCTGAGTGCCATGATGCACCGCCATGCTTTAGTAGGTGTTATCGAGGAAGGCCTCGGCGTTGAACTGACCGACCGCATCAAGTACATCCGTACCATCATGGACGAGTTGCAGCGACTGGACAGCCACCTGCTCTACGTAGGCTGCTGTGCACAGGACATGGGTGCCCTGACGGCATTCCTCTACAGCATGCGCGACCGTGAACATGTGTTGAACTGCATGGAGGAAACCACCGGTGGCCGACTGATTCAGAACTACTACCGCATCGGTGGTCTGCAGGACGACATCGACCCGAACTTCGTGAAGAATGTGAAGGATCTCATCAAGTATATGAAGCCCATTATTCAGGAGTACGTCGATGTGTTCGGTGACAATATCATCACCCACAAACGCTTTGAGAACGTTGGTCCCATGTCGCTTGAAGACTGCATCTCGTATGCCGTGACAGGACCTGCTGGACGCGCTTCTGGCTGGAAGAACGACGTGCGCAAGAACCACCCCTACGACATGTACGACAAGGTGGAGTGGGAGCAGGTCACCATGACCGGATGCGACACCATGGACCGTTACACCTGTCACATCACGGAGATGTACCAGAGCCTCAGAATCATTGAGCAGCTCATCGACAACATTCCCGAGGGCGACTTCTACGTCAAGCAGAAGCCCATCATCAAGGTGCCTGAGGGACAGTGGTACTTCTCTGTAGAAGGTGCCAGCGGTGAGTTCGGCGTCTATCTCGACTCTCGTGGCGACAAGAGCCCGTACCGTCTGAAGATGCGCCCCATGGGCCTCTCGCTGACCGGTGCGCTCGACCCCATGCTGCGCGGCCAGAAAATTGCCGACCTCGTGGCCACGGGTGCTGCAATAGACTTCGTGATACCTGATATTGACAGATAGGCGAAAAAACCACCCAAGCCCTCCCAGAGGGAGGGATGTCTGAGGTGACAAGGGTGGAAGAACTTTCGCTAAATACGAGTTTTATAAAATGAATGTATAACGATTAATAAATGGAGCACCCAACCATGTAACTTAACATTCCTCCCTTTGGGAGGGCTTGGGTGAGCTTTTATATGTTTGATTTTTCTATAGTAACACAATGGTTCAACCAGTTCCTGATGGACACGTTAGGCTGTCCTGAGTGGTTGACAATACTGATAGAGTGCGTGCTGGTAGGCGTGTTCATTCTGGTAGCCTATGCGCTGATAGCATGCGCACTGATATTTATGGAACGTAAGGTGTGTGCCTACTTCCAGTGCCGTCTGGGCCCGATGCGTGTGGGCTACTGGGGACTGCTGCAAGTGTTTGCCGACGTCTTCAAGATGCTCATCAAGGAGATATTCTTTGTTGACAAGGCCGACAAGTTCCTTTATGCTGTGGCACCGCTGTTGGTCATCGTTGGTTCGGTGGGTGCATTCTCGTTCCTTCCCTGGAACAATGGTGCCACCATTCTCGACTTCAACGTCGGCGTGTTCCTGCTCACCGCCATCTCTTCGATAGGCGTGGTAGGCATCTTCCTTGCTGGTTGGGGTTCCAACAACAAATATTCTGTGGTCAGCGCCATGCGTGGTGCCGTCCAGATGATCAGCTACGAGATGTCGCTCTGCCTCTGCTTGATTACCGCCGTCATCCTGACCGGCACCATGCAGATGTCGGGCATTGTGGAGGCCCAGACGGGCCCCTTCAAGTGGCTCATCTTCCAGGGACACATTCCTGCGCTGATTGCCTTCTTCGTGTTCCTCATTGCCGGTAACGCCGAGGCCAACCGTGGCCCGTTCGACATGGCCGAGGCCGAGAGCGAGCTGACCGCCGGTCACCACACCGAGTATTCTGGTATGGGCTTCGGCTTCTTCTATCTGGCAGAGTTCCTCAACCTGTTTATTATTGCCGGCATTGCCGCTGCCGTATTCCTGGGTGGCTGGGCACCTGTCAACATCGGTGTCGGCGCTTTCGATGCGGTGATGAACTACATTCCCGGTATTGTATGGTTCATGGGCAAGACCTTTGCACTCGTTTGGCTGCTCATGTGGATTAAGTGGACCTTCCCTCGTCTGCGCATTGACCAGATTCTGAAGTTAGAGTGGAAATACCTGATGCCGCTGGCTCTCATCAACCTCGTGCTGATGACGGTTGTTGTGGCGCTGGGACTGTATATTAAATAAAGTATGGAAATGGAAAAAGAACAATCATATTTTGGAGAAATCGGGCACGGCTTGAAGACGTTGGCTACCGGCATGAAGATTACCTGGAAGGAATACTTCAAGGACTTCTTCACCAATAAGTCAACCGAGCAGTACCCCGAGAACCGCAAGACAACGCTCCACGTGGCCAAGCGTCACCGCGGGCGTCTTGTGTTCAAGCGTAATGAGGACGGCAGCTACAAGTGCACGGCCTGTACGCTGTGCGAGAAATCGTGCCCTAACGGAACCATCAAGATTACGTCACACATGGCAGAAGATCCTGAGACGGGCAAGAAGAAAAAGGTGCTCGACGACTACCTGTACGACCTTGGCGACTGCATGTTCTGTCAGCTGTGTACGAATGCGTGCAACTTTGACGCTATTGAGTTTACTAACGACTTTGAGAACGCAGTGTTCGACCGCTCGAAGCTGGTGTTGCACCTCGACAAGGAGGTTTATCAGGGCGGCTCTCTGCCCAACCTTCTCAATGGCGGTGCTCCGCAGGAGATAGGTAAGTTTAACACTAAAACGAAGTAAACGGTTATGGGAAATATAATCATGTTTTGCATTCTCGCTGTGGTCATCATCGGTTCAGCCCTGCTGTGCGTGACGACCAAGCGAATCATGCGCGCTGCAACATTCATGTTGTTCGTGCTGTTTGGAGTGGCAGGTATCTATTTCCTGCTCGACTATACATTCTTAGGCGCTGCTCAGATATCGGTCTATGCCGGTGGCGTGACCATGATTTACGTCTTTGCCATACAGCTGGTGAGCAAGCGTACCCTACAGGGACTGGAAGAAAAGCTGAAAGCCAGCAAACTGCTGCGTGGCGCTCTGGCAGCCCTTGCCGGACTGGTGGTGGTAGGCGTGATTCTGCTGAAGACAGGCTTTGTCACGACGGCTCCCACGAATATTGAGGTGCCCATGAGCGATATTGGTAATGCCTTGGTAGGTGCAGGTAAGTTCGAGTATGTTCTGCCCTTCGAGCTCATCTCGTTGTTCCTGCTGGCATGTATTATTGGTGGTTTGGTTGTAGCAAGAAAGGAGGAAGAGAAATGATACCCGTAGAATGTTATTTCATACTGAGCGCCCTGCTGTTCTTCATCGGCGTGTTTGGCTTCGTCACCCGTCGTAACCTCATTGCCATGCTCATTTCGGTCGAGCTGGTGCTCAATGCCGTTGACATCAACTTCGCCGCCGTCAACCGTCTGCTCTACCCGCAGGGCATGGAGGGCATGTTCATGACGCTCTTCGTCATCGGTGTGGCAGCAGCCGAGTCGGCCGTCGCCATTGCTATTATCATTAATGTCTATCGCAACTTCAAGAGTGACAGCGTGGACAGCATTAAGAATATGAAATGGTAGTGTTTGAAGGTAAAAAAGTTAAAGAATTAAAAAGTTGAAAAATGGAAACAGTATATAGTTATTCCTTCCTGATTCTTCTGCTGCCTGCGCTATCATTCGTGATTCTGGCACTGGCGGGCATGAAGATGTCGCATAAGGCCGCCGGTCTTATCGGCACCACATCGCTGGGACTGGTTACGCTACTGTCATACTGGACGGCCTTTACCTATTTTACGGCCGACCGCCTGGCTGATGGCAGCTTCGCAACTTTCGTACCCTATAACTTCACATGGCTGCCGCTGGGCAATCTGCATTTCGACATGGGTGTCCTGCTCGACCCCATCTCGGTCATGATGCTCATTGTCATTTCCACCGTCAGCCTCATGGTACACATCTACTCCTTCGGCTATATGCACGGCGAAAAGGGATTCCAGCGTTACTACGCCTTCCTGAGCCTGTTCACCATGTCCATGCTCGGACTGGTTCTGGCCACAAATATCTTCCAGATGTACCTCTTCTGGGAGCTCGTAGGTGTTTCCTCTTACTTGCTGATCGGATTCTACTATCCGCTGAAGCCCGCCATTGCCGCTTCCAAGAAAGCCTTTATCGTGACGCGCTTTGCCGATATGTTCTTCCTCGTCGGCATCCTGCTGTTCGGCTATTACACCGACTCGTTCAGCTTCTCGTTTGTCAACCACCTGGTGATGGGCGAGGGGGCCACCCCGTTCATTGTCGGTAGTGCAGCCAAGGCCATGACAGCCGGTGCATTCATTCTGCCCACCGCCCTTGTGCTGATGTTCATTGGTGGTGCCGGTAAGAGTGCCATGTTCCCCCTGCACATCTGGCTGCCTGACGCCATGGAGGGTCCGACACCCGTTTCAGCCCTCATCCATGCTGCAACGATGGTGGTAGCCGGTGTGTTCCAGATTGCCCGCATGTTCCCCCTGTGGATTCAGTATGCCCCCGAGTCGCTCGACATCGTGGTTTGGGTGGGTGTCTTCACCGCTTTCTATGCCGCTGCCGTGGCCTGTGCCCAGAGCGACATCAAGCGTGTGCTCGCCTTCTCAACCATTTCGCAGATTGCCTTCATGATGGTGGCTCTCGGTGTCTGCCTGCCTGGTCACGGTGACGAGGCCGTTATCGACAACCATGCCTCGTTAGGCTACATGGCTTCCATGTTCCATCTGTTTACTCACGCCATGTTCAAGGCCTGCCTCTTCCTTGGTGCAGGTTGCATCATCCATGCCGTTCATAGCAACGAGATGGCTCTGATGGGTGGCCTGCGCAAGTACATGCCCATCACCCACATCACGTTCCTCATCTCTTGCCTGGCCATTGCCGGCATACCCTTCTTCTCGGGTTTCAGCTCGAAAGACGAGATTATCACAGCTTGCATGGAGTACAGCCCCATTGTCGGCTACATCATGACTGGCATTGCCGCCATGACCGCCTTCTACATGTTCCGCCTGTACTACGGAATCTTCTGGGGTACTGAGAACAAAGAGGCTCACGAGCACCATACGCCCCACGAGGCACCGCTCACCATGACCATCCCCTTGATAGTGCTTTGCGTCATCACCGTCGGCGTTGGTGTCTATACCACGCTGGCAGGCTTCTTAGGGTGGGGCGGTTCGTTCGGTTCGTTCGTTACCGCTACCGGTACCGACTACACCATCCACTTCGATACACAGGTAGCCGCTACCTCTACGATTATTGCCATTCTGAGCATCTGCCTGGCAACCTATATATACAAAGGAGAGCAGCAGCCCGTAGCCGACCGCCTGTACAAGACGTTCCCCCGTCTGCACCGTGCAGCCTACAAGCGTTTCTATCAGGACGAGATATGGCAGTTTGTCACCCATCGCATCATCTTCCGCTGCGTCTCAACCCCCATTGCCTGGTTCGACCGCCACGTTGTTGACGGCACGTTCAACTTCATGGCTTGGGGAGCCAACGAGGCCGGCGAGTCGTTGCGCCCGTGGCAGAGTGGCGACGTGCGTCAGTATGCCGTGTGGTTCCTTTGTGGTGCCGTAGGATTGACGTTAATACTATTAGCCCTTTAATGTCGAATAACGAAAAAAACGAAACAACGAAACAATGAATATATTAAGTCTATTCGTAATAATTCCCGCCCTGATGCTTCTGGGCCTTTGGCTGGCCAAGAACCTCAGTCAGGTGCGTGGTGTGATGGTTGTCGGCGCATCATGCCTGCTGGCACTGTCCGTATGGCTGACCATTTATTTCGTACAACAACGTGCTGCCGGCAATGCCGATGTCATGTTGCTCGCCTCTTCAACGCCTTGGTTCAAGCCGCTTAACATTGCCTATTCCGTCGGTGTCGATGGCATCTCGGTAGTCATGCTGCTCCTTTCGAGCATCATCGTCTTCACGGGAACCTTTGCCTCGTGGCAGCTGAAACCCATGACCAAGGAGTATTTCCTCTGGTTCACCCTGCTCTCAACAGGAGTCTATGGCTTCTTCATCTGCACCGACATGTTCACCATGTTCATGTTCTACGAGGTAGCCCTCATCCCCATGTACCTGCTCATTGGCGTTTGGGGCTCCGGCAAGAAAGAGTATGCTGCCATGAAGCTTACACTCATGCTGATGGGTGGTTCAGCACTGCTCATCCTGGGCATCCTGGGCATCTACTACTTCAGCGGTGCCACCACCATGAACGTCAACGAGATTGCTGCCATGCACAACATTCCCGTTCACATGCAGAAGGTGCTCTTCCCCTTCATCTTCATCGGCTTCGGCGTACTGGGAGCCCTGTTCCCGTTCCACACATGGTCGCCCGACGGTCATGCTTCAGCGCCTACCGCCGTGTCCATGCTCCATGCCGGTGTGCTCATGAAGCTTGGAGGCTACGGCTGCTTCCGCGTAGCCATGTATCTGCTGCCTGAGGCAGCCAACGACCTGGCGTGGATATTCCTCATCCTCACCACCATCTCCGTCGTCTATGGTGCCTTCTCGGCCTGCGTACAGACCGACTTGAAGTACATCAACGCCTATTCGTCGGTGTCCCACTGCGGTTTGGTGCTCTTTGCGCTTCTGATGATGACGAAGACCTCTTGCACCGGTGCCATCCTGCAGATGCTTTCTCACGGTCTGATGACGGCTCTCTTCTTTGCCCTCATCGGTATGATTTACGGTCGTACCCACACCCGCGATATTCGCGAGTTGGCTGGCCTGATGAAGATCATGCCTTTCCTCGCCGTCGGTTATGTCATTGCCGGTCTGGCCAACCTCGGTCTGCCGGGCTTCTCAGGCTTCATTGCCGAGATGACCATCTTCGTCGGTTCGTTCGAGAATGCTGACACTTTCCACCGCGTGGCAACCATCATCGCTTGTACGTCTATTGTAGTTACCGCAGTCTATATCCTGCGTGTCGTCGGCAAGATTCTCTATGGCGAAGTAGAGAACAAGCACTTCCTGGAGCTCACCGATGCCACCTGGGACGAGCGCGTCGCCGTCATCAGCCTCATTGCCTGTGTGGCCGGCCTCGGCCTGTTCCCCCTGTGGGCCAGCAATGTCATTAACGATGCAGTAGGCCCCATTTTGTCTAACATCATCTAATAAGGAGGAGATAAAGATTATGGGATATAGTCAATTCTTACTGATGCTGCCCGAAGCCGCCCTGGTGCTCGCGCTCATCATCATATTTTTTGCAGATTTCTGCATAGCCAAGAAACAGGAGAAGGGCAACACGCTCTACATTCTGACCCTCGGCCTGTTAGCCGTCACCACCGGCGTATGTCTGACAGCCGTACCCACCGAAGCCTTCGGCGGCATGTACGTCACAACCAACGCCGTCAGCGTGATGAAGACCATCCTCACCGCCGGCACGTTCATCGTCGTCGTCATGGCTCAGACCTGGGTGCGTTCCAGCGCCACCGCCACGAAGTATGAGGGTGAGTTCTACATGCTCATCCTCTCCACACTGCTCGGCATGTATTTCATGATGTCCAGCGGACACTTCCTGCTGTTCTTCCTCGGACTGGAGACCGCCTCCGTGCCCTTGGCCTGCATCGTGGCATTCGACAAGCTGAAGAAACACTCTGCCGAGGCCGCTGCCAAGTACATCCTTGTAGCCACCTTCTCGAGCGGCATCATGCTCTTCGGCATCTCGTTTGTCTATGCCGGAGCAGGTACGCTCTATTACGACGGTGTCCGCCAGGCACTCGAGGGACATTATATGTTCGCACCCATCATGCTCGTGGGCTTGGCCTTCTTCTTCAGCGGACTGGGCTTCAAGCTCTCGCTCGTACCTTTCCACTTCTGGACGGCCGACACCTACCAGGGAGCCCCCACGCCCGTCACTGGCTACCTGAGTGTTATCTCCAAGGGCGCAGCAGCCCTCACGCTGCTCATCGTGCTCGAGAAAGCCTTTGCCCCCATGGCAGACTACTATCAGGCTATGCTCTTCGTCGTCATCATTCTCAGCATCACCATAGCCAACCTTTTTGCCATCCGTCAGAAGGAACTCAAGCGCTTCATGGCCTACAGCTCCATCTCGCAGGCAGGCTACATCATGCTGGCTGTTATCGGAAACAACTTCCAGATTTCCACAACCGCACTTATCTACTACGTGCTCGTCTATGTAGTCGCCAACATGGCCGTCTTCACAGTCATTAATGTTGTCGAACATAAGGGACAGCCCTCGCCTGGCGGTCAGCCGCTGACCATGATGAGCACCTACGATGGTTTCTACCAGACCAACCCCAAGCTGGCGTTCCTCATGACGCTGGCCCTGTTCTCGCTGGCTGGTATTCCCCCGTTTGCAGGTATGTTCTCCAAGTTCTTCGTCTTCATGGCAGGCGTGGCAGGCCACGAGCCAAACCCCTTCTGGGCTTACTTCGTTGTCTTCATAGCCTTGATCAACACCGTCGTCAGCCTATACTACTACCTGCTCATTGTGAAGGCCATGTACATCAAGAAGACCGACACACCGCTGCCCACGTTCCAGAGTGACAACAGCACCAAGGTGGCCATGGCCATCTGCACCGCAGGCATCGCCCTCTTCGGTGTCGTCAGCTGCATCTACGACTGGATCTACGCTTCTGCAGCGTTGTAAGCGTTCAGAACGTTTTTCTCATATAAAAGGCCGGAGCATCCCCACGATGTTCCGGTCTTTTTGGTACTCCCCACCAAAACCACCGCAAATGCCGATGTACAGGGCGTTTGAAGCGGGTTGGGTGGTTCTCAAAGAGGTAACTAAGAGGTAACCATACATCCCACCAAACACCCCACCAGCCTGAAAACTGATAACTGATAACAGATCGCTCGGCTTTGCCGCTACCATCGGGACGCAAGAACAGATAACTAAAACTTTTTTGCCCAAAAACTTGGATTTCGCTTAAAAATTTTGTATCTTTGCAAACGCTTTGATGCATGAGAAACACTCATTGGCCACTCTTAGCCTCAAATCTTAATTCTTATTTTATTTTATGTCAAAAACCATTCTAAATGGTGAGGCTATTGCAGCTTCACAGGAAGGAATACTTTCTGTAGAGTTGTTCCTTCAGGATCATTATCTTTTCCGCCGCAACGTGCTGAGCGGGAAAGTAGAGTTTTCAACCAAACCACAGGGCGACGACACCCCCGTCTGGCGAGTACTGACACAGGAAGCCCTGAACAGCATCATTATCAGAGCTCGTCGTGAGGACATTTGCGAGGGTGGCAACCCCAAGTCGCTCATCATCGACCTGATGCATTCAGAAGAGGTGCCTGTATTCAATCCCATTGGCGACTATCTGGAACATCTGCCCCAGTGGGACGGACAGAACCACGTTTCTCGTCTCTTCAGCCGACTGCCCGGCATCAGCACGGAACAGCATGGTTTCCTCGTCGTCTGGTTGCGCTCGATGGTAGCCCACTGGCTCCAGATGGACACCCTGCATGGCAACGAGTGCCTTCCCACGCTGATTGGTCCGCAGGGCTGTGGCAAAACCACCTTCGTTGTGCGCTTGCTCCCTCCGCATCTGCGTCAGTATTTCCTTGACCACCTGAACCTCTCCAACAAGTTTGACAAGGAGATGGCGCTGACCAACAACCTCTTGGTCAACCTCGATGAATTGGAGGCTATCCGTCCCAGTCAGCATGCGGCGCTGAAACAGACACTCTCGAAGAGTAAGGTCAACGGCCGTCCCATCTATGGCTGTTCGCAGGAAGACCGCCCCCGCTTCGCTTCCTTCGTGGCAACCACGAACAACCCTCATCCGCTGACGGATGCCACAGGTAGCCGTCGCTACATCTGCCTGACCATCCCGCAGGGACAGCTCATTGACAACGGCGGCGAGATTGACTACGATCAGCTCTATGCACAGGTGCTTCATGAGATCCGCGAGTTGAAGGCTCCCTACTGGTTCAACAACAGCGAGGTAGCCCGTATTCAGGAGTTGAACCTCAATTACATGGAGCAGAAGGATATCGCTGAAATTGTCAGCTGCTGCTTCCGCAAACCTAATGAGGGAGAAGTCACAAAACCCATGAGCTGCGGACAGTTGCTGAAACTCATTCAGCATGAATACCCCTCCGTCAAGAGCTGCCACAGCACCAAGGTACATCTGGGTCTGGCGCTGAAGGAACTCGGTTATGGGCACACCAATCATGGCAACATCAACTACTATCGCGTAGTGAAAAACCGATGAAGGGTGGGGTGTTAGGTGGGGTGTTTGGTTACCTGTATGTTACCTCTTTAGGCAATACCCCACTATTCTCAAACCCTTTATACATCGGCCTTTCAGCCACATTTGGTTGGGTCTTTGGATTCTCTCGAAATTTTTCTCCTCAGGCGGCACTTGAACCTTGCTCAGGTGCCGCTTGAACTTTGCTCAAGCGGCACCTGAGCAAGCGATGCGACTTTCCTATACACAAACCTATACTTTGTGCCGTACTAACTATAGGTTTCCCTTACCTAAACTATAGGTTTAAGTAAGGAAAAACGGTACTTTCAGCCACTGAAAACGGCACTTTCAGCACCTAAACACGGCGTTTACACTTGCTCATAACGGCGTTTTCGTGAGCAAAACATAGCATTTTCGTGAGCTGAAGTATCTTTTTTATCTTTTAGTTATTTGTCTTTTCATAATTATTATGTAAATTTGCAGGGAATATTACACTAACGACACAATATGAACAGCAAAGAACCGGTACGTTTACATACCCCTTTTGGTGTCTATCAGGGACTAAGTACTTCTTGTGTAATGGCAAAGTGCTGGATGAGATAAGATAAAAAGAAGGAAACGAAGTGAAAACCAATATGGATATGTTAGAGAAACAAGGCAATAGAAGTTTGGAGCTCTGCAGAAGAGTGGTCACAACGGAATCATTCATAGCAGAGGCCAAGCAGGTTTATGGTGACCGCTATGACTATAGCAAAGTGGCCTATAGGAATAGTGAGCATCGAGTTGTGGTGACGTGTCCCGTTCATGGTGATTTTCAAGTTTATGCCCGTGAGCATTTGGATGGCAAAGGATGCCCCAAATGCGAGAAGGGAGAGAAGTTTATTGCCAAATTGAAAGAGAAGTTTGGTAATAAATTTGGATTGGAAGAGTTTGTTTACGAAAGTTCTACTTCGCCTATCATGTTGATTTGCCCTAAGCACGGAGCTTTTATAAAACTTCCTTATGCTATACTGAATTCAAGATGTGGATGCCCTGAATGTGGTAATGAACTTATGCGCCAGCTCCAACAGCAGGCACATGATGATGCTATCAGAAGAAAAGAAGAAGAAAAGCAAAGGAAGATAGAAGCTGAAAGGAAAGCTAAAGAAGAAGCTCAGTACTATTGGAATGAGAAAATCCAGAAGATTTTGAATAGCGACACATATTCTAATGATTATTGGGATACAGATTTTTTCGGATTTAACCTCCAACATGTATGCATGGATAATGGAGAACTGATTAACGGACGAATGAATATTCCTCTAAATTATTCTCATTATCCATTCCGTTATGCTGACGTAGAAGCTGACAATGGTAATCTTGTTAAGATCTCTTTATATCTAAGCGAATATTATAATCCTGACATGGACGATAAGTTACTTTCTGAAATTCTGCTTGTTGGCGAGTGCATTATTTCAAATGGCAAAACTGTTTCTTACGAAGGACTCAAAGAGAAGTACGGGATTTATGACTATAACATATACAAGTACGATGAAATCGTTGATGGGTATAAAGTCCAAGTAATCAAAAGAAATGGCTCTGTAGAAATCAAAGTTAGAAAGGTTGGCGCAAGGACACTAAGAAGAATCAATTATCGCAAATATGATGTTAAGTCCCTACCAAAATCTTTCGTCGGAATTGATTTTGAAACGCTTTTTCCTCAGCGTGTTTCGGCATGTTCTGTCGGTATGGTTAAATATATTGATGGCGAAATCGTAGATAGATTCTATACTCTCATTCGTCCACCATTCGATTATCCTGGAAAATGTGGTACCGTACTGACTTGGATTCATGGTTTGACAGAGGAAATGGTGAAAGACGCGAAGACATTTGAGGAAGTATTACCAGATATGGAACGCTTTGCTGATGGTTTACCTCTTGTAGCACATAATGCATGTGTAGAAAGAGCATGCATAAGAGATGCAAGTGCATTCTATGGAATTGAGACAAAACTTGATTTTGAGAACATTTTCGACACACTTGTACTGTCGAGACAAGTAGAGGCTAAACTTGGAATCACTGAAGAAGGACCTGGAACCCATCAACTTGACACGGTATGTAAGCGATTTGGCATTGCTGGCAACAATCATCATAATGCTTTGGCCGATGCAGAAATGAGCGGCAATTTGATGGTTCTATTCCAAAAGATACTTAGCGAAGGTGAAACTGTTGAAGTTGCAGAAACGCCAACTACATCTAAACAGAAATATAATCCTGAGGACAAGGTGCAACGTACAGACTTGGAAAGTGTTGCCGATAATCCTTTCAAGAACCAAGTTGTTGTGCTGACAGGCTTTGCAAAAAGTGATAGTCAAGAATATGCACACAAGTTGAACGAACTTGGTGCCATCATTAAAGATGGAGTGAACAAGAAAACAAACATACTGATAACAGGCTATAATGCTGGACCATCTAAGATGCAGAAAGCACAGGAAGTTGGTGCCCGCATTATGCCTGAAGAAGAATTCAAAGAAATCATCAAACAAATATAATAGCAGTTTTATGAGTACTCAACAATTGGATATATTTGGCGATAGCGCCATTAGTCAGCAGAACCCTCTGACCGACCGTCGTGTTGGATTCATTGGAAAGTTCAGAAACCGTGCCGCACTTGTACGGAAAGTAAAAGAGTTTGGAGCTTCTGAGAAAAGTAAGGAAGGTCTAACTCGTGACACCCAAATCCTTGTTATTGGGGATGAAGTAAAACAAGAACTTTTAAATCGTTTGCTCTGCTATGAACATGACGGATGGAAGCCTTTAAAGATAGGTGAATCTGAATTGGAAGAGATATTCAAGGGTCATTATAATGGATATGAGACTCCACTTGCACCTCGTAAGCAGATAAGCATAGATATGTCATATTATAACTGGACACCTCCAGTTTATATAGAAGATGACGATGATGAAGATACAGGTATTCGTTGTTCATCGCCTCTTGTCTATGGCGAGGACAATCCAATTTATGGTATGGAAATATTTGTCCCCAACAAGCCAAATACAGACATGGGGGTTCTTCGTCAAATCATCGGAAATTTTGGAGGCTATGCAAATACCGAATACTATGATGAAACCAATGTCATCATGTTGAGTGATGAGACCTTGCGGTTACTGGAGCAAGGTATCAAGGATCAGGTAATTACAAATATCGAGAAACATTACAATGAAAGTACAGCCAAGTTTTTCAATATTCAATTTACCAGCGAATCGGACTTCATTACATGGGTAAAAAAGAGGCTGGAGACATTCCCAGATGAAAGTACGACAAGGTTACTGGATATCATGTTAGAAGATAAGCTAAATAAAAAATAAGGATTTGTTTTTACTGTTTAACTCTGGCGAACTAAACTATGATTAGTGGATAGCTCAAATATTATAATATAAAGTTGAACGGACAACAATAAAAGCACACATATGACACCAGACAACAAAAAAGCTTTTGTATCTTATGCATGGGATAGTGAGGAGCATAAAAAGTGGGTGTTGAAACTTGCAGCAAACCTTCGTAAACATGGGTTAGACGTAATTTTAGACCAATGGGATGCGAGGTTGGGCAATGATCTTTCATTCTTCATGGAGCAAGGTCTTACAGATTCCCACTTCGTTTTGTGTATTTGTAGTGACAAATACATAGAAAAAGCAAACGGAGGAATCGGAGGTGCTGGCTATGAGAAACGAATTATTGCGTCAGAAATGATGAATAATAGTGATAAACGCTATATAATTCCTATCGTTAAAGGTAACAGCGGAACAGAAAAAGTTCCGACTTTTTTATCGGGGTTGAGATATGTTGATTTTGATAATGGGAATTATTTTGATTGCTATCAGGAACTACTAGAACGCATCTACGATGAAGATATTAAGAAGAAACCGCCACTGGGAAAGAATCCTTTTATTTCAACTGAGATTTCTGACAAGATAACAACAAAACTGAATGTCGAGAAGATAATTTTTCATATACCCTTTTTAGAAGGGAAAGTGTCTTTTGATTATAAAAGGAATAGCGGATCATATATAATTGGTGAAGGTGATTATGAGTTTAACACTCAATGGAGTGAATGTGGAGAAAATTCTATTCATTGCTATAGAGACCATGTGTTAAGATTAGGATATAACCCTGCATATAAGGAGTTTCCTTCTCCTAATGATTTTATTAACTTTGATTTCAGCTCACGTACCAAATCTGTAAATGTTGGAGAAATAGTTTTGATGGAAAATCGTAAGCATAAGTTTGCTGCACTCAAGATTCTGAGAGTTGTCAGGCGAACTGAGGATATTAATCACTTATTAGAGTTTGAATATAAGATATATAATGATGTACGTGGGGACTCCAATGATCATATCTAAATAATTGATTAACTTTCTTTGTAAACAAAGCGACCTTAGAGTCGAGTGGCAAACAGAAATAGGAAATAAATTTGTAAATTTGCAGTACGATTGCTATGGATAGAGAAACGTTTGAAAAACAGAAGGCATATGCTGGCGAGAAGAAACCCTCGATGCTGCGTCGCTGTGTGGATAACGACTACACCGCTCGGCGGATGTATATGATAACTATGGTGACGGAGGGGCGGAGGCCGCTGTTTGGTCAAGTGATGGGGAGAAGTGAGGCCGTAGAGCCATCACCAGAGGCGCCTCATGTCGAGTTATCGCCATTAGGGGCGGCTGTGGCGGAGATTTGGCAGTCCATCAGCAGCCATCATCTGGAGGTAAAAGTGGTGGCACTACAAATGATGCCTGACCATCTGCACGCCATTCTATTTGTAAAAGAGCGGATGGAGAAACCGTTAGGTAAGGTGCTACTGGGGGTTAAGCAGGCCTGCAATAAGGCGTTTCGGGAGGTGATGCCCGTTGAGTTTGTTACTGTGGCACAGCAACATGCACAGAGGAGCCGCGAGAACGGGCTGCTGTTTGCGAAGGGCTTTAATGACCAGATTTTGCTGAGGGATGGGCAGCTGGAGCGCTGGCTGACTTACCTGAAGGATAACCCGAGGCGACTGCTGATGAAGAGGGAGAATCCTGATTTGTTTAGGGTGCAGAGGGGGTTGGCGTTCGCAGGTCTCAGTTTTTCAGCTATTGGTAATCGGTTTTTGTTAGAAAAGCCCTTGAAAATACAGGTGCAGTGCTCAAGGAGCATCAGCGAGAGTGATTTACAGGTAAAGCTGAACGAATGCCTTAGAGCCGCAAGGCAAGGTGCGGTGCTTGTATCGCCAGCTATCTCAAAGGGCGAGAAAGCTATTATGAGGGCGGCATTCGAGGAGGGACTGCCGCTCATTTATTTGCAAGAGAATGGTTTTACGGATTTGGCAAAGCCAGGCGGAAAGAGAATGGATGCCTGTGCCAAAGGGCAGTTGCTGATTCTGGCACCTTGGGAGCATCATAATGAGAAGATTGTTATCAAAAGGGGCCAATGCCTGGAGCTGAACGCGATGGCAAGGGTAATTTGCGAGAGATGAGCGTTGAGGGTGTTGCTGTGACACAGCAACATGCAGAGACAAAAGGACAGTAACATGCAGAGACAAAAGGACAGCAAGAAGCAAAACAAAAGAGCACCACAGAAAACCAGCAGTGCTCTGAGAATCACGGGGTCTGCTGATTATTCCGAAATAATTGATGATCTTTCTTTGTAAGCAAAGCGAACTTAGGAGCGAGTGGTAAACGAATATTTTTTTCGGTATTTTTTTTCGGTAATATGCAAGGACGAGTTTTTTGATGAAATCACTAGTGTCTCTTAAAATCATTTAAATTCAAAATTAAAGTTCTCATGCACAACGTTTTAGCCCAGCGATACCCTGTCCGGGTTTTGAAATGCCTACCTTTGCATCCGATTCAAAACCGGAGCAGATATGCATATAGGGACATTCGTTTTTGCACAGATCGTACAGTTTCTCCCTCAGAGGCAGTTCAGGCGCATACTCGCCAAGTACAACGACAGGATCAAGGGTTGGTCGATGTCTCATTGGAACCATTTGCTGGTTCTGATGTTCGGTCAGCTTATGGGCTGTGGAAGCCTTAGGGAACTCACTGATATAACAACCGCCCATGCCAAGAAGTCTAAACACCTCGGATTTGGCCACCAGCCTATCAACAGACAGATGCTGTCGAAGGCCAATGCTCTCAGAGACCATCGTATCTTTGAGGAGTTCGCTTTCTACATGGTGTCCATTGCCCAAGCCAGACGCATTACAAAAGAGTTTGAACTGCATGGCAAATTCTATGCTATTGACTCCACTACCATCGACCTGTGCATGTCCGTATTCAGATGGGCAGAGTTTAGAAGCACGAAGTCTGGCATCAGAATCCATACTCAGATTGACATCGTTACTGAGATACCCGTATTCTACAGAATTACCAATGCCAAGGTGCATGATGTCAACTCGATGGACTGGTTCACATACGAGCCTTTGGCGCGCTATGTGTTTGACAGAGGATACTTTGACCTCGTCAGACTCTATCGCATCAACGTGTTCGGGGCTTTTTTCATCATCAGGGAGAAAGGTAAGCCTGCTTACGAGATTGTCGATGGCGAGAGTATTCTCGATGGAACAGACAACGTGCTCAAAGACTAGACCATTCGCTTCACCAAAAAGGAGAATCAGGAGAAGTATCCCGGTGTTATCAGAAGAATTGTCTATTATGCGCCAGGGCTTCATCGAAGCTTCGTCTACTACACGAACAACTTCTACCTCAGCGCAAAGGACATTGCCCTGCTCTATAAATATAGGTGGCAGGTGGAGCTCTTTTTCAAATGGATCAAGCAACACCTCCAAGTCAAGCGTTTCTGGGGAGAATCTGAAAATGCAGTCCGAATACAGATACACGTGGCCATCATCTCCTACTGCCTCAGTAAGGCGAGAAGTCAAGTTATAATGTCAGGATGCTGCACTCAATGGCTTCCTTGTTGGTGGCATAGACTACGTAGAGCTTCCCGCCGTAAACGAGGGCTTTCGGATAGCTGTATCCTAACGTCTTGTAACGGCCGGGCCAACGCTGACGGGGCAGGTCGCTGCCTCCGGCACGCAGCAGGAAGGCGCGGTCGAAGCAGATACCGTCTTCAGAGTAGAGCACGGCCAGCGGATAGCGACGCTTGTTGCCCGTGGGGTTGCCGATGAGAAAGGCAGTGCCGTCGGGCAGGTTTCCTGCGCTCTGCTTGACTCGTGCGTCGGGAATGTTGGTGGGCATGGGTGTCGTCCATGTTTCTCCATCGTCGGTACTGCGTGCGGCCAGTTTTCTATAAGAGCCTTGTTGGTCGCGGAACACCATGATGAGCGAGCCGTCGTGCTGCAGATACTGGCTGGGCTCCAACTCTTGCGACTGTTTGCCGTGGTCGTGGGACTGCATGTCTCCGCGTTTCCATCCGTGGCGACCTGTGGGGTCGTCAGTATAGATGGGCGATACGTGAAGTCCGGGCTGAAAGTGGGCTGCCCCAACGATGCGCCCGGTGGGTAGCACGAGTGGGTCTTGTTCTATGATGCCGTCCATGTGGCTGCCGTCGGCCATTGTAACGTGCTGTGGCGTGGACCAGTTGCGTCCGTCGGTTGTTGTGACATAGCGGGTGTAGCCACAGGCCGTTTCTGTGCCAGGAGCCCAGGTGTTGATGTAGGCTACAAGCGTGTCGGGGGTGCTGAGCCAGCCGCCCGACGTGCAGTAGGTGGAGTCGGTGGCCGAAGCGAGCAGGGTAGGGGGCGACCATGTTTGTCCCTTGTCGGTGCTGACGGAGTACATGACGCAGGTTTCCGGTGCGTCCTCGTCGGTTTGCGATGACTGCCACATGCAGAACAATGAGCCTTTGAATGCGGTCAGGACGGCTCCGTTGGCATAGTGTGGCTCTGACTCGTCGGGAGAGAAAATGGTGGTGGTGGTGAGTTGCTGCGGCTTTTGCAGTCCGAGGGTCTCTGCTTGTGTGGTGTCCACTAGTTGTTCTGTCATATAGGGCAGGTGTTCCTGAGCCATGCACGGGACGACGGTCAGCATGACGGACAGGGTGATGAAGAGACGTTTTGCTGTCATGGGGCAGAAGAATGAATCTCGGTTTAATGTCTTTACTTCATGTTCATTTCCTGTTTCAGGAAGCGGGGAGTAAAGCCCTTTTTGCTTCGTGCTATTTCCTCGGGTGTTCCGGTAGATAGCACTTCCCCACCGCGGCGACCACCCTCTGGTCCCATGTCGATGATGTAGTCTGCCTGCCGAATGACGTCCAGGTTGTGCTCGATGATGATGACGGTGTTGCCCCGGCTGACCAGTTGCCGCAGCACACCCATGAGTATGCGGATGTCCTCGAAGTGCAGGCCAGTGGTGGGCTCGTCGAGAATGTACAGTGTGCGGCCTGTGTCTTTCTTCGACAGCTCGGTGGCTAACTTGACACGCTGGCTCTCGCCGCCGCTGAGGGTGGTGGAAGGCTGTCCGAGTTTGATGTAGCCGAGTCCGACGTCCTGTATGGTTTTGATTTTGCGCAGGATGTCGGGCACGTTTTCGAAGAACTCTACGGCCTGGTTGATGGTCATGTCGAGTACGTCGGCAATGGACTTGCCTTTGTATCGTACCTCCAGGGTTTCGCGGTTGTAGCGTTTCCCGTGGCATGCCTCACAGGGCACCATCACGTCGGGCAGGAAGTTCATCTCGATGGTCTTGTAGCCGTTGCCGCCGCAGGTTTCGCAGCGTCCGCCCTTGACGTTGAACGAGAAACGCCCCGGCTTGTAACCGCGTATTTGTGCTTCGGGCAGATGGACGAACAGGGAACGTATGTCGCTGAACACGCCGGTGTATGTGGCGGGGTTGGAGCGTGGCGTGCGGCCGATGGGGCTTTGGTCAACGTTGATGACTTTGTCGATGTTTTCCAGTCCTTCGATGGTGTCGTAGGGCATGGGGTTTTTGAGTGAGCGGTAGAAGTGCTTGGAGAGGATGGGGTAGAGAGTCTCGTTGATGAGGGTTGACTTTCCGCTTCCGCTGACTCCTGTGACGAGGATGAGTTTGCCGAGTGGAAACTCTACGGTAATATTTTTCAGGTTGTTGCCGCGACAGCCGCGTAGGGTGATTTTCTTTCCTGAGGGCTTGGATGGTTCGGAATAATCGGATGATTCGGAATAATCGGATGATCCGGAATGCTCGTAAACGGTGAGCTCACCTTTGATGTATTTGGAAGTGAGGGTGTCGGCTTTCATCATTTCTGCCGGCGTTCCTTGGAACACGACTTCGCCGCCTTTGCGTCCTGCGCGGGGACCGATGTCTATGATGTGGTCGGCTGCCAGCATCATGTCCTTGTCGTGTTCTACTACGATGACGGTGTTGCCAATGTCGCGCAGGTCCTTGAGCGAGTGTATCAGTCTTTCGTTGTCGCGCTGATGCAGTCCGATGCTGGGCTCGTCGAGGATGTAGAGCACGTTGACCAGTTGCGAACCGATTTGAGTGGCGAGTCGTATTCGTTGGCTCTCGCCGCCTGAGAGGCTGGCTGACTGGCGGTTGAGTGCCAGGTAGTCAAGTCCTACGTCAAGCAGGAAGTCCAGTCGGGTGCGTATTTCCTTGAGAATCTCGCCGGCTATCTGTCGTTGCTGGTGGTCGAGGTGTGTCGTTCCTTCTCTGTCCAGCTCGTCGAGCCATTGCCGTAGCTCGCTGATGTCCATTGCAGCCAGTTCGGCAATGTTCTTGTCCCATATTTTGTAGCTGAGTGCTTCGCGGTTCAGGCGTTGTCCGTGACATTCCGGACACTCACACTCGGCCAGAAACTGGTCTGCCCATTTCTGTCCGCTGGTGCTGTCGTCGTTTTCCATTACGGAGCGCAGGTATTTCACCACGCCGTCGTATGCCACAAAATAGTCGCTGGAGGTGTGTACCAGCTCCTTGTCTATGCGCACATTTTCTAACGAGCCATAGAGTATTTCGCTCAATGCCTCGTCAGGAATATCGCTCACGGGTGTCTTCAGCGTGTGGTCATATTTATGCAGTATGGCATCAATCTGCCAGAAAATCATCTGGCTTTTATATTTTCCCAACGGGACGATGGCTCCGTCGTAGATGCTCAGGTTACGGTTTGGAATGACCTTCTCCAGGTCAATCTCGCTGACGTAGCCCAGTCCCTTGCAGCGCGGGCAGGCTCCCATTGGCGAGTTGAACGAGAAGTTATTGGGGGCTGGGTCGTTGTAGGACATTCCCGTCGTGGGGCACATGAGTCGTTTCGAGAAGTATTTGATTCCTCCTTTCGTCTTTCCTGACGTTGTTCCGGCATCCGTCGCGTCGAGAATCATCAGGAGTCCTTCGCCCTGTTTCATGGCGATGGATACTGATTTCTTCAGGCGTTCGCCGGGTTCTGCACTTGGCTCTCCTTCAGCAGGTGCCGGTGGCAGCACAAGTTTGTCGATGACCACCTCGATGTTGTGGTTCTTGTAGCGGTCCACCTTCATGCCCTGGACGATTTCCTGCAGCTCTCCATCAACGCGGACGGTCAGGTAGCCCTTGCGGCGCATGCTTTCAAAGAGTTCGCGGTAATGTCCTTTACGGCTGCGAACGACGGGTGCCAGAATCATGATTTTCCGTCCGGCATAGTCGTGCCGTATCATGTCGAGCACGCGTTCTTCCGTATATTTCACCATCGGTTCGCCCGTCACGTAGCTGTAGGCCTTTCCGGCACGGGCATAGAGCAGTCGCAGAAAGTCGTAAATCTCGGTGGTGGTGCCTACGGTGGAGCGGGGGTTTTTGTTGGTCGTCTTCTGCTCAATGCTGATGACGGGCGACAGACCGGTTATCTTATCGACATCGGGCCGTTCCAGTCCGCCCAGGAAGTTGCGTGCGTAGGCAGAGAAAGTCTCGATATAGCGGCGCTGCCCTTCGGCAAAGATGGTGTCGAAGGCCAGGCTTGACTTGCCCGAACCGCTGAGTCCGGTAATTACGGTGAGCGACTGGCGTGGAATCTCGACGTCAATGTTTTTCAGGTTATGCACCCGTGCTCCCCAGACATTTATTTTTTCATCCTGACTGTTATTGTTGTTCATTGTTTGCTACCCGATAAAGAACGTTTACGTCACGTTTGATGGTGTGCACTTTTCCGTCGGAGCCCTTCGCGTTGATAAGAACGAAATAGGTTCCCTGCTTGACAAGCTGTCCGTTATGGGTGCCGTCCCATTTCCCGTTAATGTCGGTCCACTCGTAGAGTTTCTGGCCCCAACGGTTGAAGATGATGGCGCGGAACTCGGTGATGTTGGCGTGTTTCGTGACGTGGTAGTCGTCGTTGTAGCCGTCTTGGTTGGGCGAGAAGGCGTTGGGAATCTCAATGTAGCTTACTGTTGTCTTGGCGCTGTCGCCTTCCTCTGTGCCCTCTTCAGTTCCCTCTTCGGTGCCCTGTTCCGTTTTTTCTTCGTTTTCGGTATTGGTGTCTTCACTCTGTGCGTAGAGGCTTGTAGCCAGGAAAGCCGAAAAAATGAATGTAAACAAGCGTTGAAATGTCATAATTGTGATGATTTGAATTGCAAAGGTATGAATTTTTTTTCTAAAACGGTTCAGGTTGCAAAATATTTCGTATCTTTGCAAGCAAATTAGCTAATTTGAAGAAAATGAAGCGTACAGTCTTTACATACATCATGCTTTTCGTGATGTTGTTTTTCGCTACAGAAACCTTGTTGGCACAGGTTCCCCGGTGGCGCGATGTTCATAAGGTAAAACGTAAGGAAACTATTTATAGTATTGCCAATGATTATGGTGTGACGGTCGATGCGCTGAAAAAGGCGAACCCGGAGATGCTGCAGCCTGACTTTGTGCTGAAGAAGGGCACCTTTGTCTGTATTCCTTTTCCGGAACCGCAGGTGAAGCCCGACGCGCAGCCGGTGCAGCCGGCTCCCGTCAAACCGGCATTGCCCCGGAAGGGCGATGTCCGTGACCGGGAAGTGCGCGTTGGCGTGATGCTGCCCCTGCACACCGTCAATGGCGACGGCCGGCGTATGATAGAGTATTATCGAGGTGTGCTGATGGCTTGTGACAGCCTTCGACAGACGGGCATGTCCATTGACTTGCATGCATGGAACGTGGCCGAGGACACCGACGTCAACCAGTTTCTTACTGACGAGGCGGCCCAGTTGGACCTGATCATCGGCCCCCTGTATTCGAAAATGGTGCCGGCCATCAGCCGGTTTGCTGAGAAGAACGACATTCGCGTGCTTATTCCTTTCTCCATCAATACGCCTGAGGTTAATCGCAACCCGTTGCTCTTCCAGGTGTATCAGTCGCCCTCTGACTTTAACCTGAACACGGTTGACCATTTTCTCAAGCAGTTCCCCAACTGCCATCCGGTCATCATTGACTGTAACGACTCCACCAGCACCAAAGGCTCCTTCACGACTGCCTTGCGCAAGCGCCTTGACGAGAAAATGGTGAACTACGCCCTGACCAACCTGAACACCAGCGAGGAAAAGTTCGTGCAGAACTTCAGCATGGCACAGCGCAATGTGGTGGTGCTCAACTCTGAGCACAACAGGGAACTGCGCAAGGCCTTGTCGAAACTGACGGGAATGCTTGTCGATCATCAGGAATTAGAGGTGACGCTCTTCGGCTACACCGAGTGGATGCTTTACACCAGCAGGAACATTGACAAGTTCCACCAGCTCGACGTACACATACCGACAGCCTTTTACTACGACCCCCAGTCGCCACGCACCAAGCGCATTGAGCAGAAGTATCGTTGGAATTTCCATGCTGACATGATGAACTCCCTGCCGCGGTTTGCCATAACGGGCTTCGACCATGCCTTCTACTTCATGCGGGGACTTCACATGTATGGCAAGCACTTCAGCGGAGCGCCGGGCATGGTGGGCTATCCTGCCATTCAGACACCCTTGTCGTTCGAGCGTTGCGGGAATGGCGGACTGGAAAACAGGCACATCATGTTTATTCACTACACGCCCGAAAAGCGCATAGAAACCATCAAATTCTGAAAAGGCAAGTAAAAGGCATGGAAAAAAGAAGCATGATAAACTTTATATTTAATAAGGTAGGGAGAGCGAAATGGGTGAAATGTTTTTTACTTTTTTACCTTTTTACCTTTTTACCTTTAACCTCAGCCGCACAGATTGGCGACCACCGCGATGAGTTTGCCGTGGGCGTCAGTGGAGGCTACGTCTTCAGCACCATCGACTTTATGCCTGTTGTTCCTCAGAAACAGTATGGCGGAATGCTGGGCGGACTGACCTTCCGCTATACCACCGAAAAATATTTCAGCAGCATCTGTGCCATAGTTGCCGAGGTGAACTACGCCCAGATAGGTTGGCAGCAGGACATTCTCGACATGAACGACGAACCCGTCATTAACCCGCAAACCGAGTTGCCGGAAGAATATGAGCGCCGCATCAACTACGTGCAGGTTCCCCTGCTGGCCCGCATGGGGTGGGGACGCGAGCGCAAGGGCTTCCAGTTCTTCATTCAGGCCGGTCCGCAGTTCGGGCTCTACCTGAACGAGAGTACCAAAGCCAATTACGAGCTCAGCCGGCGCAACATCAGCAGTCGTGCCTCGCGCGTCATCAACCAGGAAACCATGCCCGTGGAAAAAAAGTTCGACTACGGCATTGCGGCAGGTGGCGGCATCGAGTTCTCCATTCCCAAAGCCGGCCACATTCTGCTTGAAGGGCGTTACTACTTCGGACTGGGTAACATTTACGGCAGTAGCAAGCGCGACTATTTTGCCCGCTCCAACTATGGCAACATTGTCATAAAACTGAGTTACTTGTTTGACATTGCCAAGACAAAAAACAACAAAATAAAATAAAAAGCTATGTTCAAAAATCATCCTAAAGGGCTGCTGCTGGCAGCTCTCAGCAACATGGGCGAACGCTTCGGCTATTACATCATGAATGCCGTGCTGGCGCTCTTCCTTTGTTCAAAGTTCGGCCTTAGCGACGGCCAAAGCGGTTTCATTGCCGCCATGTTCCTGACAGCCATCTACGTGCTCAGTCTTGTCGGCGGCATCATTGCCGACCGCACTCAGAACTACAAAGCCACCATTGCCTGGGGCCTGGTCATCATGGCCTCTGGCTACGTGCTGCTCTCCATTCCCGTGCTGGCCACGCCCGACAATACCTCGTGGCTGCTGGCGTTCACCATCTTCGCCCTGGCGCTCATTGCCTGTGGCAACGGTCTCTTCAAGGGTAATCTGCAGGCTATTGTGGGACAGATGTACGACAACTTCGAGGCCAAGGCAGCCAAGGAAAGTCCCGAACGCCTGAAGTGGGCACAGGGGCAGCGTGATGCCGGTTTCCAGATTTTCTACGTCTTCATCAACGTGGGTGCCCTCGTCGCTCCGTTCATTGCCCCCCTGCTGCGCAGCTGGTGGCTAAACCGTAACGGTCTGGAGTATAATGCCGACCTGCCCAAACTCTGTCATGAGTTCATCAGCATGGGCAGCCAGATGCCGGCCGACCACATGAGCAACCTTACTGAGCTGGTTGCGAAGGTAGGCGGCAACACCGCCGACCTGGGCGCGTTCTGCACCCACTATCTTGACATCTTCAATACGGGCATACACTATTCGTTCATCGCGTCGGTAGTCACCATGCTCATTTCGCTTGCCATCTTCCTCCTGTCGAAGCACCTCTTCCCCACACCGGGCAAGAAGGAGGCTGCCGTCTCCGAGGGTTACACCGACGAAGAGAAGCAGGCCATGGCAAAGGAAATCAAGCAGCGCATGTATGCCCTGTTTGCCGTGTTGGGCATTGCGGTGTTCTTCTGGTTCTCGTTCCACCAGAACGGACAGTCGCTTTCGTTCTTTGCTCGCGACTTCGTGCAGACCGATGCCATTGCTCCCGAAATCTGGCAGGCTGTCAATCCCTTCTTCGTCATTGTGCTGACGCCGGTTATCATGTGGGTGTTCTCGCAGTTCACGGCCCGGGGACGTGCCATTTCCACGCCCCGCAAGATAGCCTACGGCATGGGCATTGCCGGCATAGCCTACCTCTTCCTTGCCGTCTATAGCCTGATGCAGGACTACCCTTCGGCCAATGAGTTCACGGTGTTGGCCGATTCTGCCAAGGCCGGTCTGAAAGCCGGTCCGTGGGTGCTCATTGTCACCTACTTCTTCCTCACCGTGGCCGAGCTGTTCATTTCGCCACTCGGACTGTCGTTCGTGTCGAAGGTAGCGCCGAAGCATCTGCAGGGTCTCTGCCAGGGCCTCTGGCTCGGAGCGACGGCCGTAGGCAACGGCCTGCTGTGGATTGGTCCGCTCATTTACAACGAGTGGCCCATCTGGATCTGTTGGACTGTGTTCCTTGTGGTGTGCCTCATTTCCATGGGTGTCATGTATGCCATGGTCAGCTGGTTGGAGCGCGTCACCAAGTAACCGTCTGTCCGTTTACCAGAAGATAGAGATGATGTGGTCGTTCCTGCCGTTTGTGGTATTGGTCATCCTTATAACGTGTTGCGTTGCCGTCTTCGGCAACGCAACGTTAGATGGTGCCAGCCAGGTGTCGCTTCTGGCGGCATCGGCCGTCAGCGTGCTGGTGGGCCACTTTGCCAAGCGGTTGGAGTGGAGCCGCTTGGAGGCAGAAATAACCGACAAGATATCCAGTTGCACACCTGCCATCATCATTTTGCTGCTCATCGGAGCCATAGGCGGCACATGGATGGTGTCGGGCATTGTGCCCACCATGATTTATTACGGCATGCAGATTCTGCGGCCGGAAATATTCCTGGTCAGCAGCAGCCTGCTTTGTGCGCTGGTCAGTCTGATGATTGGCTCTTCGTGGACCACGGTAGCCACCATTGGCGTGGCGCTCATGGGCATTGGCAAGGCTCATGGCTTTGACGATGGCTGGATAGCAGGTTCCATCATTACGGGAGCCTATTTCGGCGACAAGCTGTCGCCACTTTCCGACACCACCGTGCTTGCCTCGAGCGTTTCGGGAACAGAGCTCTTCACCCACATTCGCTACATGCTTTACACCACCGTCCCCACGTTTTGCGTATCGCTTTCCGTCTTCCTGGTCGCCGGCTTTGCCATGAACGTGTCAGGGCATGGTAATGTTGCGGAGTTCATGGGAGGCTTGGAGCGTACGTTTGTCATATCGCCCTGGCTGTTGCTCGTTCCCGTCGTGACGGGCGTGATGATAGCGCGGCGCTGGCCGTCCATGGTGGTGCTGTTTCTGGCCATTCTGTTAGCTGTCGTTGTGGGCCTTCTGTTTCAGCCACAGCTTGTCCACCAGATATCCGGCGAGGAAGGCCGCGGATTCATTGCCTCTTATAAAGGCATGATGCAGGTGTGTTACGGCAGCACCAGCATAGAGACCGGCGTGCCCATGCTCAACCAGTTGGTGCAAACCAGCGGCATGGGTGGCATGATGCCCACCATTTGGCTCATCATCTGCGCCCAGACCTTTGGTGGTACGCTGACTGCCACGGGGCAGTTGCAGGACCTGATGAAACTCGTTCTGCGCCTGGCTCATGGCACTGCCTCGTTAGTGGCATCTACCGTCGGCACGGCCTTCTTCTGTAACGTCGCGTTGGCCGACCAGTACCTCTCCATCATGCTGTCCAGTCAGATGTTCAGGAATACTTACCTTGAGCGGGGCTACGAGGCCCGCCTGCTGAGCCGCAGCTGTGAGGATGGTGCTACTGTTACTTCCGTGCTCGTGCCTTGGAATACTTGTGGTCTGACGCAAAGCACGGTGCTGGGAGTTTCTACCCTTACTTACCTGCCTTATTGTTTCTTCAACATCCTTTCGCCCTTTGCCAGTATTCTGGTGGCCGCCCTTGGCTGGAAGATATTTAGAAAGAAACCGCTGCAAGAGTAATTGACGTTATTCATTCTTCTCAATAGAAAACTCCGTCAACTCTGCGACTCTGCGCGATAAAAATGGCTGGCGAAAGTTGAATAATAATAATCGTTAAACCGGAAAATTTTATCGAAGAATAGGCTTTGGATTTCTACTAACTGGAAATAAATATCTATCTTTTTTGGGCGTTTGGTAGATATTCCATACCTTTGCATCGATAAAATATGTAAATATGAGAAAGTTTTTAACCCAAATCGGTCATTAGGATTTCTCGGTGCTGTATGGCAGTGAGAAATCCTTCAGTTTTTCCCATATCGAAAGGAAAGATTGTCGAGTCTTCAGCGACCTTGCCAAGTACAGGATGTGCTTATCCTTTGTTTTCCCCAAATATGCAGGAGTGGAGATTAGTTCGTATCGGATAGTTTTGAGGAACTTCTTCTTGTCGGAGTTAATCAAGGCATGGCGGAACAGGGACATGAAATTGTATGCCATGACGATGAAGTTTCCACATGCCTCAGTCGCCCAGAAGTTGTGGGACACGAAGTCGTCTATTGAAAAGTCGTGTTTCAGTTCCTTGATCCTGTTCTCCGAGTCAGCCCTGCCACGATACGAGTCATATACAATCTTGGCAGGTAGTCCAAGGTCAGTGACAAAGCAGCTGTATCTGTATTTCCCGAAGTCCTTCTCATCCTCAAACAGTTCCAACTGCCTGACCTGCTTTCCTGCCGCCTTCGGGCGTTTCTCGTACTCCTGCCTTACCATGACGATGCGCCTGGGCTTCTCCCAACCTTCTGCCTGGTAAGTCGTCTCTGCGATTTCCAGGCCGTCTGCCACTTCTGCCCAGACATTCTCATGCGTCAGGCTGTACTTGATGCGGTTGTTGAAGCGGCAGGCAATGATATAGTGCAAGCGCTCCTTTTCCAGATAATCAAGTATGCTTCCAGAAAAGAAGCCACTATCCATGCGAATAAGTCCTACCTTCTTGTCCTGGAGACGCGACAGCGTGTCTTCCAGGAAGGCGAGGTAGTTGGTGCTGGCAGAGGTGTTGCCGGGACGCAGCCAGTAGTTTGCAATCATGCGCACATCCGAGACAAAGGCAAGAAGCGGATGATGGGACGGGCGACCGGGACGTTTCGGATTGTATCCCTTGGCAGCCCCTTCCTGATTGCCCTCACGAACCATGACTGTGGAATCAAAGTCAAGCGTATAGTTGTCGAATATCAACTCGGAGAAGAACCATCTGAACAACTCACAGAACACACGCTGGTTGACGCCCTGTGAGAACTTGTTGAAATAACGCTGGTAAGCCCTGTGGTCTGCTCCACGCTTCCAACCCAGAAGCTTGCACAGGGCTGCATCATACCGGACTACGTCAAGGTGACCGAAGCAACTTGCACCACACCATACTCCGGCGAACATGCCCAATATCAGCTGTAAAGGCTTGTAACCCCTGTTGGAGCCCTGGGACGGAACACCGCACATCTCTATATGCTCTGCAAAATGGCATCTCTCAAGCATCTTCAAAAACAGGGAAAGCCCGCCGAACGGGGTAATCTCCTTGTTAACGAACTTTATGTCATAATCACCCATCATAGCTATCAATTCTAATGTGTGGCAAAGGTAGCAACTTATTGTGAATAAACGAAATAAAATTGAAATTTCCTAATGGCGGTCATTAGAAAATGGAATGGGATAAATCTCTAATGACCGATT
>JAGAYI010000018.1 GCA_017940545.1 Prevotella sp. | reverse complement strand
TTACTAAAAATCAATGAGATACACAAACTTTCAAAGAACTATTTCTATTACTAAAACGTTAAAAATCAGAACATTAAATTAACATTTTAAACAGGGCTAATCCAGTGCGTTTTTAGTACGACAAACTGGACACCCTAATTATCAAGAGTATACTGCACAAAGCAAGCGAACGGTTCCCCTGTCTTTGGTAGCCAATTTTGAATATAATAGTGATAAAACCTATTACGAAATCTCGCTTGCCCCGGGAACCTATAAGCTGGAAGTGTGGGGAGCGCAAGGCGGAGATGGTCGTATATGGAATCAATCTGTTGAGGTTCCTGGTGCTGGAGGAAAAGGCGGCTATACAACAGGAATCCTTACGTTAGAAAGTACCACAACCCTTTATGTCTGCATAGGAGGAAAAGGAGAAGAGGCAGTCTATAGCAAAAAGATTGATGGGAAGAATTACAAACCCTTAGGCGGTTACAATGGTGGAGGAACAGGTGGCACTGAAGAGACAGAGCCTGTTCCTGAGAATGCTGCCGGAGGTGGCGGAGCTACACATATCGCCTCAACCCTTCAAGGTTCAGGTGTGCTTGCCGGTTATGTACAGCACAAAAGCGACGTTCTTATTGTTGCAGGCGGAGGTGGTGGCGCAGCGGGAGATTTCCCCGGAAATTATAAGGAGATAAATAAGGATAATACGGATGGCATATCGACAAGTGGGAATGATAATTTGGCGAGTTATGGTTTGGAAGACAACCCTCGCGCCTCACTGCAGGCGTTTTACGGGGGCGAGGGCGGCTCTATAGGAGCAGGAACAACCTATCATTTTGGCAATTCATCCGTAACAGCTAACATCTGTGGTGTCATTCCGTGTAGCTGCCCTGGTGTTGCTGATAATGGCGACGACCAGTTCTTCGGACAAGGACAGGAAGGCAGCACCTATCGAGGTGGTAATATCGGCGGCACTGGCGGCGGTGGTGGCGGCTGGTATGGCGGCACCTATGGCGGCAACCACAAGAACGCCGTTTCTGCTGGTGGCGCAGGAGGCTCTGGCCATGTCAGCAATCGTCTGACTAATCCTGGTGGCACCGTAGGGGCAAGGAGTGGTAATGGCTTTGCTCGTATCACAAAACTGAATTAGGTGATACCCCTGAAGAGATCAGGGGACTCTGAACTGTTCCAAGAGAAGAAAATCCTCTCATCCTCCCCGCCGCGTGACAGACGGCGGGGATATAATAAAGAAAAAGTGTTCTTTGACTTGCATTAAAAATTATGACGAAAGAAGACATGGTGATAGAAGTGGGGGAGCGGCTGGAGCGCATGCTCTGGCGAGTTGAGGGCTGGATAGACCGCTGGCCAGGACTGAGCCGGTGGTACACGGACTGGCTGCTGCCAAGGGTGTTTAAGAATTGAAGAACGTTTTGAGAACACGAATGACCACGAATGACCGCGAATTGAACATTAAATTAATTATTGATGAGTAATTAATGGGCATTCATGGACATTCAATGTTAAAAATAGGTATGACGACTATGAATGGAATGACGATATTGGGAAAAGGGTTGACGGTGGTGCTGGTGCTGGCGGTGGTGCTGGCGGCGACGTCAAAGCCGAGCCTTACTAATTGCCCGAATGCTTTCGCCGCCCAGTCATATTTTCAGGTGTTGGTTTATAGTATTTTATCGACATCGAAGGTTTTGCTTGTGGAAAATGTCAATAGCCTATATCAGGTGGTTATTGCGGCGGGGTCCCACCTCTTCCCATTCCGAACAGAGAAGTTAAGCCCGCTTGCGCCGATGGTACTGCAATGCAATGCGGGAGAGTAGGAGGCCGCCACTTTTTCTTTAAGAGGAAAGCCCTGTTATCGCAGCGATAGCAGGGCTTTTTCAGCATCTGTGGGTGTGATGCTCACACCCGCTTTTCCGTATTGTCTGCCGCTTGTTTACGGTTTGGGCTCCAGGTCGATGTACTCGCTCACCGCGTCGAGCAGGGGCAGTCCTTGTGCGGGTTCAGGTCGTGGTGGCCTGTGATGAGTGCCCAGCGGGCTGCGCCTCTTCTTTTTCCGCTGCGGCTGCTATTCTTTATTCTCCAAGTGACTTAACAATCTATAACGAAATAAAGAGTATTTTTGTCTGTAAAGGATATTAGCCAGTCTGTTCTTCTTTTTTCTTTTCCTCTGGTCCATAAGATATTTCTGATTCTTTGTTCTTTATGAATATCTTAGTTCTATAGTGATAGTGCGGCTTTAGTTTTAAAGTGTGTAGCATTTCGCTACATGGAAGTATCAATTATGTAGGAATTATTTAGTCATTCCTGTTTTTTTTAGGATTTTTTTTGTGGAATCTTTTTTATTTCGTAATTTTGCATCCGACGTAGGGCCCAGTAGGGTGGCATTCGTCAGGACATCGATGGAATCCGACAGCTGGGAAAACCGTTTGTATGGCCAGCTGGATGGGAAGGCGTTTACGGACGTTACATTTCTGTACTCTCAAACTTCGCAACTTTGAATCCAGTTACAGAGGTAATGCAACGAAACGTCTACGTGGGTGATATATGTCCCATCCCTAATGTATTAGCTTAACACGTTAGGGAGTGTATCATATCTCGCTTGGCGTGGGCTTACTGCGTTGCTTATCCTTAACTGGGGGCAATGCGAAGGCCTGAGAGTAGGGATAAGCGAGAAGTAATAACTCCCATGCCTTTTTTGTTTCTTCGTTGATAATAGTTTTCGGACCAGTAGGGAGTGGTGGTTCACTAGTTGTTACGCTAAGATCAACGAATATGACTATACGTGTTACGAACCGAAGAATAGTACTGGTGCTGCTGATTGCAGTGGCAAGTCTTCAGTTCTGTCGTGCCCAGTCCAATATGGGGCGTACGGTCAGTGATGTCCCACAGATTCCGACATCCCCGCAGTGGTCATGGGCTGTGGGCACGGACTCTACCATCTACTATAATAGTACGACCGTCAACAACCGTGTGACTGCTCGCGACACCATCTACCGCTACTTGGATGTGCCGCAGCGACACGTGGCATACACGACGCCGCTATGGCTGCGCACTAACCTGCTGTTGCCGCTGATGAACGTCGGCGTTGAGGTGCCCATCGGCAACCGATGGTCGGTGGCCGCCGATTGGTACTACCCCTGGATACCACGACTGTCGAATGACTCTCAAGATGGTTCCAGCCACAAGAACTGCTTCCAGATTGACGGAATTGTCATCGAAGGGCGCTATTGGCTGGGCAACAAGCACAGGAAGAATGATGAGAACAAGCAGTATCGGCTGACGGGTCACTCCATTGGGCTGTTTTTCATGGGTGGACGCTACGACCTGGAGCGCAACTACAAGGGCCATCAGGGCGAGTACATCCTGGGAGGTTTCGACTATCTCTATGCCAAACCAGTGTTCGGTGGCAGACTGCGCTTGGAATTGTCGCTGGGCATGGGCTATCTCTACTCGCGAGCCACTAAGTACGAGGTGTTTGTACGTGAAGGCAAGGGCTATCGCGACAAGAATTTCCGAAAGAACATCAGCTACTTCGGCCCCCTACGCGCTGGCGTGACATTGGCCGTCCCCATCAAGATAAGAGTGAACAGATGACAAAGAAGAGGTATATATTAATAGGTATGTGGGCCGTCGCCATGATGGCCTTCACGTCGTGCAAACGCATGCCGCTCTACGACATGGAGAAGAGCGTGGAGCTGGAACTCAGCCTCGTACTCGACTTAGACCTCGAGCTGGACCTTGACGTAGACGTCGATGTGGATATAGAAAAGAAAATCAACGCGCCCGACCACATGAAGGTGCTCTTCTACGAACCTTCCGACCGCCACCTGCAGTACACTGAGTTCGTCGACGGCACGGGCGGCAAGATTTCCACGCCGCCGGGCAGCTACCGCATGCTCGTCTACTCCTTCGGCACGGAGTATACTCAGATACGTGGCGATGGCGACATCGCCACAATCGAGGCCTTCACCAGCGACATAACGGCCACCAAGGGCAGCGTCCTGAGAGGATTTACCCGCAGCGATGCCGACATGCCGTCGGGGCCCGTCATCTACATGCCCGACCACCTGCTCGTAGCCGCTGAAGACGTCACTATACCCGACTGGATGGGCGAGGAAATCCGCATCACTCTTCATGCCACGGCATCTACCATCGTCGAGACCTACACCTTCGAGGTGCACAGTGTCATTGGTGCTGAGTACATTGAGAGCTGCGAGGCATTCGTCACCAACCAGGCTCGCAGCAGCTTCTTCGGACTCGGCGTGGTCAGTAGTGAGCCGGCCACGCTATGGTTCCCCGTGGGCGTAGACCGCCGGAAGGGTTGCCTTTACACCACGTTCAACACCTTCGGCAAGCTGCCAGGCGCGAGCCACAGCTATCTCCACATTCTTGTGCGTGACACCGGTGGCCAGGAGCATCACTACTCCACCGACATCACCGAACAGTTTGAGAAGACTGACAAACACATCATCATCGACGAGAAGATTGATATTCCCGAACCGCCGTCACACGGCGGCGGCATAGCGCCCACCGTGCACCCGTGGGACGAGGAAAGCCACGACATACCGATAGGATAGCTACAAGCTACAACGAGAGATAATTAATTTTATATTATTCACCAATTTAAACATTTACAATTATGAAAAAGTATTTTTTCTTACTTTCAGTCGCAGCCGTCGCAATGACCGCCTGTACCAATGAATCCAACGAATATGTCGGTTCATCCGAGGCTCGTGAAATCACTTTCAGCCCGATAACACAGAACATGACGCGGGCGACCTCTGATGGAGCAACCTTTAATGATGATTACACTATCAAAGTGGCTGCTTATGACATTACAAACTCCAGAGAGTTCTTTGCTGTGACAGATTTTACCAAGGGAGCTACTTATTGGTCGGCATCTCCAGCAAAATACTGGCCTCTGTCAGCTACTAATATTAGTTTCTTGGGATATACAGAGTTTACTGGTACTTCAGCAACATTTACAAACACTCAGACTCTGGCTCTAACAATGACAGATAATAGCACTGCCCAGAAAGACCTAATGTATGCCTGCGGTTATGGTGCTGTTACAATGGATGGTACTAATGGCTTGACTTTCCCCGAAAAGGTTGACATGACTTTCAAACATGCACAAGCGTGGATCGCTTTCACTGTAAATGCAGATGAAACAACTAGTGGAAAGATAACTCTAAAGTCTATCACTCTTAATGGAGCCAAATATTCTGGCACTTATACAGTGACTCACGCAAATTGGAATTCCACCACTGCAGCTGATCATAGCGTTTCTGGAGCATGGAGTTCTATTGCTACAAGTTCTAATATAGCAGTTCCTGGATGGACGGAAGCTGCTGTTGCAAAAGCAGATGCTGGTGTTGCTGTTGGCAATGGTTTGTTAGTCGTACCTGATGATACTGAGAATACAAACGATTTCACGAGCTTCACTATCACCTATAAGCTTGATAGTAAGGAGTATACTTATACTTACACTCCTACGAGTCTTGATTTACAGCAAGGAAAGAAGTACACTTACAACATCACTTTCAGACTCCACGAGATTCTTATCAATCCTAGTGTAACAGACTGGGGTTCAGGTTCCAGTACTAATATTAATGTAATTTAAACTCCATTCCCGCTCCGTCGGATTCGCAATCCGCCCGCTGCGAGCATAAGCATTTGACATGCGAGACAATTAAGCCATGTGGGGTTCGACTCCCCACATGGCAACCAAAAGCGACAACGAAATGAAGCAAACTATCAGACACAGAAGAATAATCCTCCTGTTAACAGCCGGGCTGCTGACAGGATGCACCGATAGTGATGACGGTAACAAGGTACGCCCTCCTGTTGCCGAAATCAATATCAATGCAATCAATATAGGCAGCAATGCCACAAGAGCCTCCGTTGTCAATGACGATGCTGGTCTCGAGACCCTTGACCTCCACGTCGATGCCTATTATCATGACACGGCGACACCTTATTTCTCAAACAAGAAAGTACATTTCAACGCCTCTGCCTGGGGTTTTGTTGATGGTTCCGGCAACGCCGAGCACTACTATTGGCCGATAGTGGGTTCTGTTCCTACGTCTATGGCTACTTCATCTCTTGATTTTGTGGCTTATGCGCCATACGACTTAACAGGTACAGGTGTAAGCGTCCTTCCATATAATGTCTATAACGGGCTGTCCTTTTCATGTGCGTTGCCAGAAGACCAGACAGCATTAAAAGAATTCTTGTATGCACATCAACCATCCCAAACGAGTGAGAGTAACTCAGGTTCTGTTGACCTCGTTTTTCAGCATCCCTTTGCCAAGATTGCCATTCAGGTGAAACCTTCGCATAGAGAAATCTATCGTCTTAATACGATTAAGTTCAAAAACGTCAAGAATCAGGGTACATTCACTCATGGCAATTCGCCACAGTGGGCAACGTCTGGTGAAAATACAGACTTGACCATTACTCTAAACCAGGCGGTTAGTGAAGACGCAGACTTTACGACAAGCCAGGTTACTGCCATGCACTTGCCCTTTATCGTCATTCCTCAAACCTACACAGCCGCCGGTCAGATAGAGGTTAAGCTGACTTGGGGCAGTGGTGATGCCGAACAGACCTACACCTTCAACAATCCTGTCAGTGAGTGGGAAAGTGGAAAATCATATACCTACACACTCGACCTGTTGGGAAAGATTGAGTTCAGCGTGACTATTGACAGCTGGTCGGCTGAGGGAGCGGATAGGACCCTCAGATTCTATTATTAATAGCAGATATGAAAAGAGTACACTTTATATCAATCCTTGCGGCGCTTCTAGTCGCAGGCTGTTCTGGGGAAACGCACAACAGCCTGTTAACGGAGAGCATGATCACTTTTAGTGAGCATGGCAGCGATACCTTTGCATCTTCCACGAGAGGTGTTGCTGACAAAAACATGAGCCAACAGTCACAAGTCTTTAAGTTAGAAACGGGGAATGTCAGCGAAGCCCCCCTATACCTGATAGCTACCACAGAAGACTATGCATCGTCGCCCCAGACGCAACAGAGTGGCACCACTCGCGGAACTGAGGTGACCGGCTTCGATAGCTTCGGATGGTTTGCGCTTGACGGCACTTCTGCTGTTTATGAAAACTCGGAAGCCACAAGCGCCGGCTCCGTCTTTACAACGAGTGAATACTGGCCCGCCGACCTGTTGGCAACGCCAAGTAAGACCTACGGTTTCTTAGCATATTATCCTCGTTTGACCTCAACTTCTTATGGCCTCACGCTCGATGTCTCGGCCAGAACCATCACCTACGATGCCACATCGGCGTCAGTCGCTGAACAGCAAGACCTTATGGCGGCTTTTACTACAAGAGGCTATAGTGGTGGGGATGCCGTACCCTTGGAGTTCAAACATTTATGCACAGCGGTCAGAATCAAAACGGCCTCTGACTTCACTCACACAGTGAAGCGCGTGGTGTTCAAGAATATTTTTACCACGGGAGTGTGCTCGTTGACCAGCACCGCTCCTTATCACATTTGGAATGCTACAGTTCAGTCGACCGATTACGAAGTTTATAACGATGCAACAGGCGTCACAGGCGGTGGAAATGATGTCCTCACCGGCAGTTCAACCCTCTTTATGATTCCCCAGAGCTTCACCTCAAGTAATCAAATGATTGAGGTGGTCATTAACGATGGTACCACTGATCGTACTCTTACGACCACACTGAACGGCAGTGAGTGGATTGCAGGAAAGGTGGTAACCTATACCATCTCTCGTTCAGCTATCACGGCACTGACATCGCTCACGGTAGAGTATCCACTATGGAAGAACAGCAGCAATGACAATGTCTATGGTCCGGTATTCAGATATGAAGGTGATGACTATTTCGGACTCTTTGCCGTAGACAATTCTACACACGAGATCTTTCGCTCTAACGTGAAAGTTGGCGTGTCGTTTGGCAGTACGACGGCAACATGCAATCTGGCCGGCATAGAACCCCAGCATTCTGAGGGCTATACCTATTATATCATGTACCCCTATCGGGAGAGTGTGCCCGAGGGCTTGGCCGTGGGTGCTACGTTCTCGGGCAGTACGGCGGATGAATTCTTCTCAAGTGTGATTAGCGGCTGGGAACCCTCGGCGACACAGAATACGCTTGCCATGCATAAGGCGCAAGACTTGCAAGTGTCTAAGGTCGTCATAGACGGGCAGGCGGCCACGGCAAAGATGGCCCATAAGATGGGGCTGGCAAAGGTCGTGCTGGGAACAAAGAGCGTGACAACATCGACCGTGAGAACCTATTCGACACAATCTACGACGCACAATGTCTATACGACGACGGTGAGTGCTTCAACTGATGTGACTGCGACGTCGAAATTGTCAGACCAGACAGCATTGCGTTTGTTAGATGCAGCAGCCCTGACCGGCGATGGCGGGCTATGGACTATCGTGAAGGCTTCCGGGCCTGCCGTGACATTGAACTCCGTTAGCAACGATGACGATGCATGGGCAACCAGTATATCTGTATCGGGAATCTCAGCCGGACATTATCAAGTAGGGTGTCCAGTTAACCGTTCCAAATTCAGATAGCTTTTCTGAATATTTTGGTTCGTTCTGTAACCCAGTTTGTGGACATGTTCTTGGCAGCCCAAGTATCAATGTCCTTAAGTTTAACATTCACTAAGCGCTCTTTG
>JAGAYI010000017.1 GCA_017940545.1 Prevotella sp. | reverse complement strand
CCGGCGTGGTGGCATGGCTGGTGCCCGGCTCGTGGGCGGTTGACCGTCAGATACGCGAGGAGGGACTCGACAAGGTGCTGGAGGCTGCCGGCTTCGAGATTCGTCAGCCCGGCTGCTCTGCCTGTCTGGCCATGAACGACGACAAGGTGCCTGCCGGCAAGTACAGCCTCTCGACAAGCAACCGCAACTTTGAAGGCCGTCAGGGCCCGGGCGCGCGTACCATTCTCTGCTCGCCGCTCGTGGCTGCCGCAGCCGCCGTAACAGGAGTAATAACCGATCCACGTGAACTAATATGAAACAGAAATTCAATATCATCACATCAACCTGCGTTCCCCTGCCGTTGGAGAACGTAGATACCGACCAGATCATCCCTGCGCGTTTCCTGAAGGCAACCGACAAGGAAGGCTTCGGCGACAACCTGTTCCGAGACTGGCGTTACGACAAGAATGGAGAGCCCATCAGCGATTTCGTGCTGAACGACCCTACCTACAGCGGTTGCATCCTTGTGACAGGTAAGAATTTCGGTTCAGGCTCCAGTCGCGAGCACGCTGCCTGGGCCATCGCCGGTTACGGCTTCCGTGTGGTCATCAGCTCTTTTTTTGCTGATATCCACAAGAACAACGAACTCAACAATTTTGTATTGCCCGTGGTGGTCAGCGAAGACTTCCTGAAAGAACTTTTCGCCAGCATCAGTCAGAACCCGAAGACTGAAGTAGAGGTAGATCTTCCGAACCAGAAGGTGACGAACAAGGAAACCGGCAGAACCGAGGTGTTCGAAATTAACGGATACAAGAAACACTGTCTTGTCAACGGACTTGACGACATTGACTTCCTGGTTCAGAATCAGGCAAAGACAGAAGAGTGGGAGAGAACAAATAAAATAGAAGGATGACTGACAACGATGAAAAAACAATTCATTGAGATACTGGACTCTACGCTCCGCGACGGTGAGCAGACCAATGGCGTGTCGTTTCTGCCGCACGAGAAACTCATGATAGCCCGCATGCTGTTGCGCGACCTGAACGTCGATCGAATTGAAGTGGCATCGGCCCGCGTGTCGGATGGCGAAAAAGAAGCGGTAAAAATGATTTGCCGCTATGCCCGCCAGATAGACCGCCTGAATCGTGTCGAGGTGCTGGGCTTCGTAGATGGCGGAAAGTCCGTCAACTGGATTGCCGACTGTGGGGCCACGGTTATAAATCTGTTAGCTAAAGGTTCGCTGAAACACTGCACACAACAGTTGCACAAAACGCCGGAGGAACACATTGATGACATACGGGAAGAAGTGCGATACGCACAGGAGAAAGGCATGACGGTGAACCTCTACCTGGAAGACTGGTCGAATGGCATGAAGGACTCGCCCGACTATGTCTTTCAACTGATGGATGCGCTGACCGCTCTCCCGTCGCCCCTTGCCATTGCCCGCTTCATGCTGCCCGACACGCTGGGCATCATGAATCCGCTGCAGGTCATAGAGTATTTCCGCAAGATGATGAAACGCTATCCGCAGGCACACTTCGACTTCCATGCTCATAACGACTACGATCTGGCCGTCAGCAATTCGCTGGCTGCCGTACTGAGCGGAGCTAAGGGACTGCATGTCACGGTGAACGGACTCGGAGAGCGTTGCGGCAACGCACCGATAGCCAGTGTGCAGGCTATCCTGAAAGACCAGTTCCACGCCAAGACCAACATTGACGAAAGCCAGCTGAACGGTGCCAGCCGCATGGTGGAAGGCTATAGCGGCATTGCCGTGGCGCCGAACCAGCCCATTGTCGGCGAAAATGTCTTCACGCAGGTCGCCGGTGTGCATGCTGACGGCGATACAAAAGACAAGCTGTATTACAATGACCTGATACCCGAACGCTTCGGCCGCAAACGGGAATACGCCTTGGGCAAGACCAGCGGCAAGGCGAACATCCTGAAAAACTTGGAAGAGCTGGGGTTGGAGCTGACTCCCGAGCAGACACGCCGGGTGACGGAGCGCATTACTGAACTGGGCGACAAGAAGGAAATCGTGACTCAGGACGACCTGCCGTATATTGTGAGCGACGTGCTGAAACATGATGCGGCGGAAGATAATGTAAAGTTGGTAAGTTACGTGGTGTCAACGGCATACGGCCTGAAACCTGGTGCAAATGTTAAGGTCGAGATTAACGGCCGGCAATATGAAGACAGCGCCGTGGGCGACGGTCAGTATGATGCCTTTGTGAAGGCACTGCGCCACATCTATAAGAAGTACCTGAACCGTACTTTTCCCATACTGGCCAACTATACGGTCACCATACCGCCCGGCGGCCGCACCGATGCGTTGGTACAGACGGTTATCTCGTGGCACTACAATGGCGGAATACTTCGCACCCGCGGGCTCGATGCCGACCAGACCGAGGCAGCCATCAAGGCCACATTCAAAATGCTGAACATTGTTGAGAACGACTATAAAAAATAATTTTAAAAAATAAGGAATATGAAACTGAAGATTGCAGTACTTCCGGGCGACGGTATAGGTCCGGAAATTATGAAGCAGGGCGTGGCCGTCATGGATGCCATTGCCGGCAAGTTCGGGCACCACTTCACCTACGAAGAAGCCATCTGCGGTGCCCATGCCATCGAGACGGTTGGCGACCCTTACCCCGAGGCAACGCACGAGGTTTGCATGAAGGCCGATGCCGTGCTCTTTGCCGCCGTGGGCGACCTGAAATACGACAACAATCCGACGGCAAAGGTGCGTCCCGAAACAGGACTGCTGGCCATGCGCAAAAAGCTGGGGCTGTTTGCCAACGTCAGGCCCGTGACCACCTTCGACTGCCTGTTGCACATGTCGCCGCTGAAGGATGAGCTGCTGCGTGGTGCCGACTTCGTGGTCATTCGTGAACTGACGGGAGGCATGTATTTCGGCGAGAAGTACCAGGACAATGACAAGGCCTACGATACCGACATTTACACACGTCCGGAGATTGAACGCATATTGAAGGTTGCCTTCGAGATGGCCATGACGCGCAAAAAGCACCTGACGGTGGTCGATAAGGCTAATGTGTTGGCTTCCAGCAGGCTGTGGCGTCAGATAGCCAAGGAAACAGAACCCCTGTACCCGGAAGTAACCACCGACTATATGTTTATAGACAATGCCTCCATGCGTGTGCTGACCGAGCCGACGTTCTTTGATGTCATCGTGACGGAAAACACCTTCGGAGACATACTGACCGACGAGACCAGCTGTATTACTGGCAGCATGGGACTACAGCCGTCCAGCAGCCTGGGCGAACACACCCCGCTCTTTGAGCCTGTTCACGGCTCGTGGCCACAGGCGGCAGGGCAGAACATCGCCAATCCGCTCGCACAAATACTGTCTGCTGCCATGCTGTTGGAACATTTCGGGCTGAACCGTGAAGGAGCGCTGGTACGTGAAGCCGTTGATGCATCGCTCCGTGCCAACGTCCGCACACCGGAGATACAGGTGGAAGGTGGTACGAAATACGGTACGAAAGAAGTGGGTGCATGGATTGTTGATTATATTAAAAAAGCGTAAAGCTTTTGAAAAGTGCCGCCAGAAAGCGGTTGTAAAACAATAATTATCCTTACCTTTGCAATATGAAAAAGAAAATGGTAGGGTTGTTGTTGCTTACAACCGCTTTCTGTGTCCCCCTTTCGGGGCAGACCACGCAGCAGTGGCGCGACTCGCTGGCCGTGCTGAACCGGCTGATAGCAGCCTCGCCAGAGCAGATGGAGCTGCATCTGCGCAAAGCCGCGGTCAACATTGAACTGAGACAGTGGGAGTATGCGGCCGACGAATACACCCTTGTGCTGTCAAAAGATGCCAAGAATCCCGCAGCCCACTTCTACCGGGCCTACACCAATTTGCAGCTGAAACGCTACGACCAGGCCCTGTACGACTATGACGAGCTGCTGCGCCAGTCGCCCCTGCACTTTGAAGGGCGGCTCGGTCATGCCCACGTGCAGCAGAAATTGGGTCGCCGCATGGAGGCATTGGAAGAGCTGAACCTGATGGTTGAGATGTTTCCTGACAGTGCTGCGGTATATGCTGCCCGTGCAGGACTGGAAGCAGAGATGAAACAGACCGACCTGGCACTGTTTGACTGGGAGCGCTGCGAACAGTTAGACTCGCTGAATGCCGACTACACATCGGCACATGCCGACCTGCTCATACAGCAGCAGCGGAACAGCGAAGCCCGGCAAGTGCTCGACGCGGCAGTAGCAAGAGGCGTTCCCCGCGGACTGCTGCAGACACTCTACATCCGTAGCCGGAAAAAAACAAATAAGTAAATCAATGTGACGTATGCGTAAGATTTTTCTGTCTTTATTAATATGCTCCCTCTCTGTAACAGCCTCGGCGCAGGTGAAGTGGAACGCACAGTATCAGGCCTATATTGACGAGTGGAGCCCTGTGGCCATCGAACAGATGCACAACTACGGCATTCCGGCCAGCATTACACTGGCACAAGGACTGTTAGAGAGTGGGGCAGGGCGAAGCCAGCTGGCCGTGTCGGGGAATAATCATTTTGGAATCAAATGTCATAACGGGTGGACGGGCCCCGTGGTCTATAAGGACGATGACCGCCGTAACGACTGTTTCCGCTCCTACCGAAATGCCCGCGAAAGCTATGAAGACCACTCCAAGTTCCTCGTCAACGGCACGCGTTACCAGTCGCTGTTCTCATTGAAAAAGACCGACTACAAGGGTTGGGCACGGGGCCTGAAGGCGGCAGGCTATGCCACCAACCCCCGATATGCCGACCACCTGATAGAAATCATTGAAGTATATAAACTACATGCTTACGATACAGGTGTTTCCACCCCCCACCGTCATGTGTCACCAACGCCGGTGCAGGCTCCCGCCACATTGCCAGTCTATTTGTTTAACGACCGGCTGTATGTCATTGCCCGTCGTGGAGATACGTTCAGAACCATAGGCGACGAGGTGGGCATCTCCTACAAGAAGCTGGCCCGATACAACGAGCGTGACAAGCACGACCAGTTGGATGAAGGCGAAATAGTATGGCTGAAGAAGAAAGCCCGCAAGGCACCGAAGGAATACAAGAACGTTCCGCACCGGGTGCAGCCGGGCGATTCCATGTATGGCATAGCTCAGTACTACGGCATACGGTTGAAGAATCTCTACAAGATGAACGGCCTCGATGCCGACTATGTGCCTCGGGTAGGAGAGCTG
>JAGAYI010000003.1 GCA_017940545.1 Prevotella sp. | reverse complement strand
CCATCGGCATCAAGAACGCCAAGGGCGGTGCGGCTTCTGAGGAGGAGTTCAGCGTCAGCTCAAACATCCAGACGGTCAAGTTCCGTGCCCGTGCCACGGGTGAACTGACCTCGAAGAGCCTCGACGTGGCTGCCTCGCTGAAGCGCGTGGGAAAGACTACGACGGTAACTCCAGAAGGAGGCGGTAATACTCCCGAGCCTTAAGTCTGTTGTCCCGCAGAAAACATGATTTATTGTCCCGCAGAAATAAAGGAAATAAAGGAAATTTCTGCCATTTCCGCGATTTCCGCGGGACATAAAAAAACTATGCGTACAATCAATTTTATAGTGATTCACTGTTCCGCAACGCGGAGTAACCGGCCGTATCCGGTGACACAACTCATCAGGGACCATGCCAAGCGGTTCGCTGGTGATGGCCTGCAGCCGTGAACGATGCGTGGTACACCCTGGACGGTACGCGTATCTCTGCCCCGACTGCCACGGGCATCTATATCCACAATGGCAAGAAGTATGTGTTAAAAAGATAGGTTCACGCCAGCCATGACGGTAGCACGCGGCATGGGGTAGCCGAGAGTGATTTCGTAGCGCTGAGCCAACAGGTTCTCACCGCGCACCCAGAGCCCGACGACGGGCGTGAGAGCATAGTTGACGGTAGCATTGAGCAGCAGGAAGTTTTCTTTCTGCTGCTCTGTGCCTACGGCGGTATAGAGTCCGTTGATGTATTGCAGGCCTGCCACGACATTCCACCGGCAGTACTGGTAGCGCCCGCCAAGGAATCCCTTGTAGGTTGGCGCGGCAATAATCTTGTTCTTCATGTGGAGCAGCGAGTGGTTGGTGCTGAGGCTCCAGTGGTCGTTCAGGCGGTAGTCTGCCTCCAGTTCGAGGCCGTAGTTTTCTATCTTGCCCGTATTCATGTTACGCGGACGGCCATCTACCTGCACCGTCTGAATCATGTTGTCGCCCTTGATGTAATAGGCATTCACGCCATAGCGGAAAGCCCCGAGGCGGTGGCGCCAGGAGAGCTCGTAGTTCCACAGGCGCTCCGGCTCCAGGTCGGTGTTCGATGGTGGATAGAGGTACATCTCGCGCATGGTGGGGTTGCGGAATCCTTTTGAGGCCATGAACTTCACTTCGCCCGTTGGCAGCGGACGTACCACGAGACCAGCCTGAGGGACCCACTCGGTGCCGCTGACGCTGTGGTGGTCAAGGCGCAGGCCGGCATCAATGGTCAGCCAGTCCGTCAGGTCCTGCCGGAAATCCACGTAGCCGGCTATCTCGTTCCTATATGACTTGCCACTCTGCTTGTTGGGCGTGTCGAGCACGTCGCCCGTCTGCTTCGAGGTGTAGTAGGCACGGCCGTAAATGTGCATGTAGTCGATGCCCACGGTCAGGCGGTTGCCTTCGAAGAGCCGTGCACTCTGATACCAGCTGATGCCTGTCAGCGCATCCTTCGAGCGGAAGAGCCGTGCGGTAGGTTTCTGCGGGTCGGCGGTGCCGTCGTCAATCTTATGCCGTCCGAAGTTGCTATAGACGCTTAGGGCACCGCTGGTGTTGGCATAGTGGTTCTCGACGGCGGCAGAAACGACGCCGCGCGTAATCCACTGGTCAGCATCGTAGAGCGGGCTTTGGACGGTTCCGGGGTGGGAGGCGTTGAAATGCGTAATGTCAGCGTCAATGTATGCTTTCCAGTACTGACTGATGTCGTAGCCCAACTTCAGATAGCCGCCATACTGCTCGAAACCCATGCGCGGACGGTGGTTGTCGGAGCGACCGTACTGGGCGGCCACGGTAGAGGTGAAGCGCCCGCTGCGCACCTGATTGGAGGCCTCGGCCTGAAAGGTTCCATAACTGCCGGCCCCGAGGTTGATGCGGGTCTTCACGCCGTCAGCGTGCATGGAGCGGGTGACGATGTTCAGTACGCCGCCCATGGCATTGGAGCCATAGAGCACCGAGGCAGGGCCGCGCAGCACCTCCACGCGGTCGGTCATGAGCGTCTGGTAACTGTCGCTGATGGGGTGGCCATAGATGCCGTTGTACTGCGGATGCCCGTCAATGAGCACAAGCAACTGTCCGCCACCGCCGCTGATGCCACGCAGGTTGATGCCTCCGGCGGCTCCGCCGCTGACGCCGTAGCCCATCATGGCACGGCTGGTAACGAAGAGACTGGGCACCAGCTGGCTTACTGCAGGCAGCACGTCGGGCAGCTGACGCGACGTCAGCACGTCGCGGCCAATGACGGTGACCGTCATGGGCAGATGGCGCACATCAGTACTGTTGCGTGTGCCGGTGACTACTACTTCGCCTATGGTAATGGAGTCTTGCTGTGCATGCAGGGGGACAGCTGTTGCGACAGACAGCAGGGCTGTCACTAATGTTTTCGTTGTATTCATCATTTTTCCTCTTGTTTTCAACATGGCTGCAAATGTACAAAAAAATATTCTGAAATGGAAATAGTTTTCTTCGAAAAACGCCTATATCGGTTTTCTTAGCTACCGGAAATGCTCCCCGACAAGAAGCCGGGGACTGATTACTCGTAGCGGTAGAGCCGAATGTGTAGAATCTTCCATTCGCCGACGGAGATGCGGGCATGTCGGCCCTGATGATCCTGGTCCCCGTTATAACGGCGCAGGAACTTGAAACTGCCGTCAGCCAGAACCTCCACTTCATCTACATAGCCGATGCCGCAACGGGCGGGAGTGGGGACCCCAAGAGCCCCCGAGGAAGCCCCCTCGGGGGCCTTAGGGGCTGTTCCTGCCACCTCAAACCCGTCTTCGCCTAACACAACCTGCTGTTCCATGAGTTTCTCGGCCTTCGTCTTGAACTCCACCACCACGCCGCTGCCACAAAGCAGGTATTCGTCTTTCTGCAGTTTCAGGAGCATGGCACCGCCTTCTGGCCATTCGCTGCCGTCAGTGGCACGCGAGTCCCAGGGCAGGGTGAAGTAGTGGCGACAGGTAATGGCCAGACCCTCGTCTTCTATCACGCGTTCCCGGTCCTGTTGGTCAAATAGCAGTCCCCAGGAAGGTTGACGACTGGCGTTTTTCCGATTCCCGATTTGTCGCAGCAGTGTGTAGGCTTTCGTGACCGATGCTGTCTCGCCGGGCGACGACTGGTCGATGGCAAAGGGCGAGAACCCCAGCGCATGGTGCTCGCCAAAAACATAGAGGGCGCGTACTCCGCTATTGGCGCAGCAGCGGCTCTCAGGAATAAACAGGGGGTTCCGGCTCTGCTGAGCCTCGGCACTGGGCAGTGCGTACCGCGAAGCCCAGCCTTTGAAGTCTGTATCGTAAATGTCGGGAGCCAAGAGCAGCAGACTGGGAGCCCCGGCATGCCACAGGTCAATGAGATGAGCCAGCGGTCCGGCACTGGGATACTGCCCCGGCAGACGTCCCCTGCTGTTCATGGCCGCATTAACGTAAAGTGGCATGTCCTTATCGATGGAATGGGCCGTTTTGCACAATTCCTCCACATATCTGGCATAGTAGTAAGCCATGAATATTTCGTCCGTATAGATGTCGTCGCCGAAGACGGAAGTCCAGGAGGCCCCCGCAGCCCCCCTCGTTCCCGCTAACGCTCCTTCCCGTAGCCATTCGTCCCCCGAGGTGGCTGCCAGTCGTGCCTTTAGCCAGGGATGCAGTGATGCCTGGTTCTCCTTCAGGTAGTTGAGCAGTTCCTGCGGCACGCCTTTCCGGTAAGCCGTCTCCGCCAGCGGAGCGTGGTCGCGGGCCTCTTCGAGCATGCCAATCTCGTTTTCCACCTGCACCATGGTGACCACGTCCCTGCCCTTCACGGCAATGCGCTGCATGAGGGCAGCAAACGCCTTACGGTCAGCCTTCAGCACCTCGTCGCTGAATGCCGAGGCTATCTCTAACGGCTTACCCGCTTTGGTGCGGGCTCTGGGAAAGCGCGTCGTGTTCTGCTTGAACCACAGCGGAGCATAGCACGACATGGAGTTTTTCCAGGCACCAAACCACAGGAACACCACGTGCAGCCGATTTTCGCGGGCACGGCTGATGGTGCGGTCAATAAGCGTGAAGTCATAGTGCCCCTCTTCCGGTTCCAGAAACTCCCAGTAGGCAGGCACCAGCACGGTGTTCAGTCCCAAGGCGGCCATGCGTGGCATTACCTCGTCAATATCCTGCACGCTGGTGGCGGCAGAGTTGCTCAGCTCGCCCCCCAGAATAAACAAGTTGTTGTTTCCCTGTGCCTTTAAATTCGTTACGGCGCAAAAAAAGATGGTTAATAGTGTCAGTAGTTTTAGGTGTCTCATGTCGTTCGTGTTTTCTTTCAAAGCATTTTCTGTGCACAAAAATACAAAATAAAATGCAAACACGAAACTTTCAGACAAAAAAAATTCAAGTTTGTTAGGAGTTAGGAGTTCCTAACTCCTAACTCCCTTTAACTTTACTTTGTGCGTGCCAGCAGTTCGGCAGGAAGTGCAGGCATGGCACCGTTCTGGGTGCAGACGAATGCACTCACCTCGACAGCCAGCTTGTGCGCTTCGGCAACGGGCTTGCCGCTCAGCACGGCAGCACAGAAGGAGCCCGTGAAGGAGTCGCCGGCACCGACGGTGTCAGCCACCTGCACCTTCGGTGTTTCCTGGAACGACATCTGCCCGGGCGTAAAGACGTATGAGCCGTTGGTGCCGCAGGTCAGCACGAGCATGTCTAAGTCGTACTTGCCCAGAATGAGCCAGCACTTGTTCTCAATGTCGAGTCCCGGGTAGCCGAACATACGGCCAATGAGCACCAGTTCTTCGTCGTTAATCTTCAAGATGTTACAGCGGCGCATGCTCTCCTGTATAATATCCTTGGTATAGAACTGCTGTCGCAGGTTGATGTCGAAAATCTTAACGCAGTCCTTGGGTGTCTTGTCTAAGAAACGCTGAATGTTCTCACGGCTGACCACGTTGCGCTGTGCCAGTGAGCCGAAGCAGACGGCACGGCAGTTGGCGGCCACCGCCTCAATCTCTGAGGTAAAGGGAATATTGTCCCAGGCCACGTTCTCCTTGATGTCGTAGGTAGGAATACCCTCAGCGTCGAGCTGCACCTGAACGGTGCCCGTGGGGTAGGGCACGCGCGGCATGAGGTACTGCAGCGAGTGTTCTTTCAGAGCCTCAATGGTTTCTTCGGCCAGTTTGTCTTCTCCCAGCGCACTGATGGCCAGGGTGTTTTCGGAGCCGAGGAACTGTCCGGCGTGATAAGCAAAGTTAGCGGGTGCACCACCCAGTTTCTTTCCTTCGGGGAGTACGTCCCACAGGGCCTCACCGAGGCCTACTACAAATCTTTTCTGTTCCATTGTTTTATGCGGTTTTCAGTTGTTTGATATACGTAAACAGGTACAGTACGCCCACGGCCATGACGATGACTGCGCCGGCCTGACCCATGGCATCGCTCATGAAACCCATGAGCAGCGGGAAGATGGTACCGCCAAACAGTCCCATAATCATGAGTCCGCTGACCTCATTCTGCTTCTGCGGCATTGACTCGAGGGCAGTAGCGAAACAAATAGAGAAGATGTTGGAGTTGCCGTAGCCAACAAGTGCAATGGCGGTGTAAAGCATCCACTTCTCGGTGCCGACGAAGAGGCCGCACATGCTGAGAGCCATCATCACGACACTGATTATAAAGAACGTACGTGTAGGCAGCACGCGCAGGAAGAACGAGCCCGTCAGGCAGCCAATGGTACGGAAGATGAAGTAGAGCGAGGTGGCGAAGGCGGCATCGTTCAGCGTCATGCCCAGTCGCTCCATGAGAATCTTCGGAGCCGTGGTGTTTGTACCCACGTCAATGCCCACGTGACACATGATGCCGAGGAACGACAGCAACACGATGGGCGTGCCTAACAGTTTGAAGCACTCCACAAACGTTGATGGCTTACCCTCAACGCGCTCCTCCTCGATGGGTGTGACACCCAGCAGCAGCGTAGCCAGTATGCCTACCACGAAGTAGATGCAGAAGAGCACGCGCCAGTCGAGCCCGAATGTAGGGATGACAGCCGTGGCACCCCACATGGCTAAGTAAGGAGCCAGGAACGAGGCGATGGCCTTGATGAACTGTCCGAAGGTCAGCGTCGAAGCCAGGTTGCCGCCCCCCATGACGGTAGATACCAGGGGGTTCAGCGATGTTTGCATCAGCGCATTGCCGATGCCTAACAGCGAGAAGCTGACGAGCATGATGGCAAACGAGTTGCCAAACAGCGGAATGAGCAGCGACACGACGGTCACCATGAGTGAGAGCAGCACCGTCTTCTTTCGTCCTATCTTGTTCATCAGCATGCCCGTGGGTACGCTGAAGATGAGGAACCAGAAGAACACTAACGAGGGGAAGATGTTGGCCACTGAGTCAGTCAGTGCCAGGTCGGCCTTGACGTAGTTCGAGGCAATGCCCACCAGGTCAACGAACCCCATGCAGAAGAAGCAGAGCATGACCGGCAGCAACGCGAATTTAGATGTTTTGTTGTTCACCATTTTTATTTTCTTTTTTTTCTATTTCTTCGTGACTATTATTTTTTTTCTTCTTCTTACCTGCCAATCGGATAGATGGTGGCCTTACCGCCCTTCACCTTTATCTGGTTGTAGGGTTCCGACGGGAACACCAGGTTCGTCATGGCCATGCGTCCGTCAGCGTCGAAGGCCTCAATGCTGCAGCGGTCAATAAACAGGCGCAGCTGCTTCAGCTGTCCGTGGGTCGGTGCCGTCGTGGTGCAGGCAAAGTTCTCGCTGAAGCTCACGTCACCGCTCTTGGTGCGGTCCATGCTGAAGGTCTGCTTCTGTGCGTCGTAGCGCATCGTCACCTGTTCGCCCTTGGCGTTAGCCAGCGTAATGTCGGCCGAGCCTTTCAGGTTAACGACCACCTCGCAGGCCTCCGTCAGCTGTTTCTGCTGCTTGCCGCGCATGCTGAGCATCTCCTCCGAGGGCACCACGCCACAGTAAGTCTCCGTGCCGTCGGTGAAGAGGTCCAGGTCGCGGGGTATGCTGTTGGCCGAGCGGAACTGCTTGGTGGGCACCTCGTTGGCATACTGCCAGTTCGACATCCATGCCAGCACCACGCGGCGGCCTTCGGGGGCATTGTCGAAGGACACGGTGGCATAGTGGTCTTTGCCGTAGTCCATCCACTTCGTCACTTCGGGCTTGCTCTCGCAGGTGAACTTATGTCCGTCAAACTGTCCCACAAAATATTGTGTTGCCGAGCCGCCGAAGATGCCTCCCGGGTTGATGTTGCACACCAGCACCCACTTCTTCTGACCGGTGCCACGCACAGGCAGTTCAAACAGGTCGGGGCACTCCCACACACCGCCGTGGCAGCCGTACTCCTGTCCGAAGCGACTCTCCATGGTCCACTGCTTCAGGTCGGCCGACGAATAGATTTGCATCTCCTGTCCCACGGCCAGCATCATGATCCAGCGCTTCGTGTCCTTGTGCCAGAACACCTTGGGGTCGCGGAAGTCGGGAACGTTCGATGTAATGACGGGGTTGCCCTCATATTTGGTAAACGTGCGTCCGCCGTCGGTGCTGTGAGCCATCGACTGTGTCTGCGACTCACCGGCCGAGGTGTAGAAGGCGACGACGGCATCCTTGCCGAAGCCGGCCGTGTTCTCATGATCAACCACGCACGAACCCGAGAAGATGGTGCCCAGCGCGTCAGCCTTGATGGCCGTCGGCTGTGCCTCCCAGTGAATGAGGTCGGTCGATGTGGAGTGGCCCCACGTCATGTTCTCCCACATGGAGCCGTAGGGGTTCCACTGGTAATACAGGTGCCAGACGCCACCGGCAGGACCTTCCTGCCCGTCGTTGCCAGTCGGCGACGACGGCATATAAAACATTCCGTTAGGGTCGTTCATCCAGCCATATACGGGCGTATGGTGGTACAGCGGGCGGAAGCGTTCGCGGTTCTGTGTGTCAAAGGTATTTGAGAGTTTCATCTCTTTCCAGCAGGCCAGTTCCTTCAGTGCTCCCTTTGTGCGGCGGTCTCCATTGAAGTGGATGTCAAGGAGTGTGGAGGGTTGCGCAATTTCCAAAGGCACGAAGTAATCGACCTTATCAACGGCCAGCCGCACGTTGAGCGTCTCCACCGTATGATTGTTTCTCAGCACTTTAATGTTGGCTATTTCTGCCTTTTCTTCTACCGGCAGCAGAACGTAGCGCTCTGCCTCGCCCAGGCGCACCATGGCGTGGCGGTCGCTCAAGATGCAGGGCACCATCTGTGCCTTCGCCACACAGCAGGCAGCCACCAGCATCAGGGTCAAAAAAAATTTCTTCATTGTTGTTTTTTGTTTTTAGTTATTGGATTCTGCTGCAAAATTACGCATTTCCCCCGTTTCATGCTATAAATAATGATTCAAAAACTAAGAAAAAACGTTCAATGAAACATTTTTCATAGAATTAACGAGGTGCGAGGTACGAGAATACCTTGCACGCTCATCTCTGCCACGTAGCATTTCTCGCACCTCGTACCTCGCACCTCGTATCTCGAAAAGAATCAGTATTGGCTGACGCTGACGTCGCTCACGGTGACGCTGCCACCATAGTTGCTGATGCCCCAGCAGTTCTTCTGAATGCCGTAGATGCGCTGGGTGTAGGATGTCTTCACGGTGAACGAGAGGTGCTGGGCGGCGAGCATCTCGTTGTTTACCTTTTCGCGCCATGCGCCTCCGGAGCACTGTGACACGCCGATGCGATGTGACGTTTTTTTTCGTCGCAAAATTACGAAAACATTTTGTAACGGCACGCTTTTCTACAAGAAAAATAGCAAAAAAAAGAACGGGCGGCCCATGTGGTGTGACTCCCGTTCTCTCGGGGATCATGGGGACAGGTTGTTTGAAGTGAATTCAACGAATTCATTCAAAAACCTGTCCCCATGATCTTCCATGATCTTGGTTTTATCAGATTGACATGAGGTAGTCAACGCTGTTCTTGGCCATGCGCAGAATGTTCTGCTGGCAGGAGTTGTTCTGGGGCGTGGCGCTCTTGTCGGGGGTGCCGTCGGCGTTCTTCATGGAGAACTCGCAGCCGCCGTTGCCTATGCAGAGCACGGTGCCGGCGCCTTTCTGGAATCCGTCGGGAGCCAGGTCGGCACCCTTAGCCTCCCAGACGTTGAGCTGGCTGACCCACGACACCTGTGAGTCCCACGTGCCGAGGGGATAGATGCCGTACTCGTTGGTGAGCGAGTTGTAGCACTCCTCGGTGTTGTTATCGAGTCCGGTGAGCTTGGTGGGTATGTCGAAGAACAGGCAGTTGTGGTCTTCGGTCCAGCCAGCACCCTTCATGGCGATGGCCTTGAAGCAGTTGTCGTTAAGTTTCTCGGTGGAGATGCCTGCATAGATGGGGTGCGAGCTGAGGTCCTTGCTGAAGGAGCCGGTATTCAGGCATACGCCCATCTTCCACACGTCGGGGTTGAAACCGCCCGTCCCGCAGCCGAAGGCATTGCTTACGCCACGCAGCAACGAGGTGGGAAGTCGGTTGATGGCTCCGATGTAGGGTACTGCATGCGACCAGAGCAACAGGTTGCCGCCGTTCTTGACATACTGCTCAACGATGGGTGCAGCATTACGGGCCACGTCGGAGAAGTTCCAGATGTCGTCGGCATTGCCCGTCTCAATGTCGCGCAACCAGAAGAGCATGCGGTAGTCGGCAATGTCTTCTACGGTGTTGATGTTGCCGAAGTAGATGTATTCGCCCTTGGGGTAGTTGGCCTGGAACCAGAGCCATGCCGAGGCCTCATCGTCGTCGCCGTTGGCAATGAGTTCCTCGGGGGTGGCGTATTCTGAGAGGAAGCCGGGAATCTTGCCGCCAATCTTTGCCGATGCCTCTATGGGCAGTGCCTTGCCTTCGGCGTTCTGGGCAATGACGGTGGCCTCGAAGCGGTCTTTCATCTGTACACCCTCCAGCAAGTACGTGGTGCCGTTGACGGTGGTGTTGACTACCACGTCGGAACTGTTTTTCACCACCTTCAGCACGTACGATGTGGCGTCAGCACTGGGTGTCCAGCTGATTTGCAGGTTGTGCACGTCGTCAGAGATGTCCACCTGCTCCATCTTCACCTCGGCAGGTGTCGTGGCTCCGGGACGTGTAAAGGACGTCATGACACCGTTCGAAATGACCTCGCCCGAGGCATACTTGAAGAGGAACTCATAGAGCTGGTTGGTCTCCAGATTCTTCAGTGTAAACGCTCCCGACGGACAGGGGGTGAGCGCCTGCTGCTGGGTGCCGTTCTTATAGACTGCCACCTGCATGACGCTGCCCGACGGTCCCTGCGGCCACGTCAGCGTGTAGTCGTAGTTGTTCTCACCGCTCAGTGCGCCCGATATGGTTGTTACGTCAGGGCTTGCCAGTTGCATGGTGCCAGAGCCTGGAAGTTCTCTGTCCTGACAGGATGTTAAAGGTAAAAGGGTAAAAAGGTAAAAGGGTAAAACCGCTTTCGCCAGAGTCCTTACCTTATGATATATGTTTGTCTTCATAACTTTTTACTTTTAAATTTTTTTACTTTTTTACTTTTTTACTTTTTTACCTTTTTCAGTATCCCTTGTTCTGATGGTAGAGCCCCTGAACGTAGTTCATCTGGTTAGACGCTATGGGGAAGTACTCGTTCTTGCCAGCTGTGAAGAAGGCATCCTTGTAGTAGAGGGCGTATGTCTGTCCGTCATACTCGTCGGTCTGTTCCGTCTCGAAGTACTTGTTGAGCGTGGCAGAGAGCATGCCCCAGCGACGCAGGTCGAAGAAGCGGTGGCCCTCCATGGCCAGTTCTACGCGGCGCTCCCAGCGCAGTGCCTTGCGGGCGTCGTCCTTGCTGGCGAAGGAGCCGTAGAGGCTGATGTCGCACTGGTCCTTGGCATACTTGATGAGCGAGGTGCCGCTGATGTCGCGCTTGGCACGGCTGCGTATCTCGTTGATGATCTGCAGGGCCTCGCCGTTGAAATCGCCCTTCTCAATCAGAGCCTCGGCACGCATCAGCATCACGTCGGTATAGCGCAGCACGTAGTCGTTCTGTCCGAATGCCTGCCAGGGGTTGTCGTAGTCCTCACCCTTTGAGCGCTGCGGAATCTCCTTCATGGAGCAGTAGTAGCCGTAGGTGTTAGGCGTGCGGCTGTTGGCCTTGGTCAGTGTGTATTGCTCCTCATACTTATAAGGATAGGTAGGCATGCCCACGGTGTGGAACAGACGGGGGTCGTACTTGTACTTTAGGTCGGCACCGTTGACCACGATGGCGTTGTGGTCCTCGTCGAAGTCGTCCATAGGCAGTCCGTTGCGGGTCTTGAAAGCGTTGACCAGGTTCTGCGAGGGCTTGTGGAAGTCCCATCCGCACGACCAGATGCCCCAGACGCCATTCAGCATGTTCGACCAATTGGCACGTCCGAACTGTGTGCCGTCGTCGGCCTTGTTCGAGTGTTGCACAGCAAAGATACTCTCTACAGAGTTGGCATAGTCCTGCAGGAAAATGTGTCCGTAGGTGTCGAGGTAGGTGTACTCGGAATTCTTAACCACTTCTGTATAGTCGATGACCTTCTGAATCTTTGTCTGGTCAACATGGGCGTAACCGGTTGTGGCTTCATAGCCGTCACCATAAGCCCAGTTTAGGTAGCATTTGGCCAGATAGGCAGCAGCAGCCACCTTGTGGGCACGGCCAGTCTTGCCGGGCTTGACGTCAGGCAGGTTCTCGTAGGCATACTGGAAGTCGTCGATAATCTTCTGCATCAGCTCGTCGTGCGAGCTCTGCGGACAGGCCTCGATGGCAGCATTGTCCATACCCTCTGTAATGAAAGGTACCTCGTACCACATCTGCTGCAGCTTATAATAGAAGTGTGCCCGCAGGAAACGCGCCTCGGCCCTGAGTTGTTTGTTAGCATCAGTATCCTCGGCCTTGTCCAGCGACTCGATGGCGCGGTTGCAGCGAGAGATGGAACTATAGAGCTGATACCACAGTTCGTCGAACTCACCACGGTCGGGCTGCAGGGTAGAGAAAATTTCCATGGGGTGATAGCCCGTGTCATTTTCACCCGAACCACCCTTCAGACAGTCGTCGGCACTCATATCGCCATACGGCCAGAGGTTGAATGGATAGGAATACCAGTCATCGCCCAACTTGGCATAGGCTGCCGTAACGAGCTTTTCAGGGCTGGAGAAGGCCGTCTCTTCGTCGAGGGTGCCCTGCGGCTTCACGTCGTCAACGCTGCAGGACGTTAAAGGTAAAAGGGTAAAAAGGTAAAAGGGTAAAACCGCTTTCGCCAGAGTCCTTACCTTATTATATATGTTTGTCTTCATAACTTTTTACTTTTTATTTTTTTTACTTTTTTACT
>JAGAYI010000016.1 GCA_017940545.1 Prevotella sp. | reverse complement strand
GAATCTGAATGAAGGCGTAATATCAGATACTGACACTTTGCTTGTTAATGATCCGAAACGAGCTATTGCTATATTAGACTCTTTGGAGCAAGTAAGTAGTTTAAATGAGAAAGAGCGAATGCATCTGGTTTGGAACCGGGCATTGGCACATCAGGCATTGGGACTGTCACTGGCAGAAGATGATCTGTTGATGGAAGCAATAGTCTATTACAGAACAGAAAATGAGAAAGTGGCAGACAGCTATCTACTGGAAGCCTCTTATCTAAACTGGAAGGATAAGGGAGAAGATGCTGTAAAAGCCATAGACAAGGGCCTCACGGAAATATCGGACTCGGTAAAACGCGTTCAATTACTGGTTGCAAAAGCTGGTGTTTTAGAACATCAGCGTAAATACGATCAAGCCGCAGATGTGCTAAAAGAAGCATTAACCTATGGCATGTCGAAACGTCAGTTGGCTATATTAAATTATAAGTTGGGGCTGAACCTTTCTCTGCTGGGCGATAGACATTCTGAATATTACTATGACAAGGGCATCAGGTCGGCAGCAGAGAACGGCGACACGGCCCTTGCATGTGAGATTATGCGCAACTATGCCGACTATCTGGCAAATAATGGACAATACAGCCGTTCAAATGACATGTTCTACCAGATTGGGCAAATGATGCCACAGGCGGCGGAGTTGTCGGCGATTCAAATGTCAATGGCTGGTAACTATATCAATATGCATCGGCTTGACTCTGCCCGCATCTGTAATGACAGGGCTATCAAGAGTGAGACAGAACTGGAAGCAGAAGGGTTTGCAAATATTGCGCGTAGGGCAGAGCTGGAACAAAAACGTTTTTTGTTGGATTATGCAAGTGGCAAACCTGTATCGTCTGTGGAGTTTGCTAGATTTTTTGACTCTATCATGACAGATATGCAAGCAAAAGAGAACACATTGGCTAGACGACAAGAAACAAAGAACCGTCTGCAGGCGGCCAACTATGAACTGAAACTCAGTAAACAGCGGATGGGATGGATGCTGTCGGTGGCAATGCTGCTGTTGATTGTCGGCGGAATGGGTGGCTATCTATATTATAGGAATAGGATTAGACAACTGGCAGAGGCAGAAGACAGGATTGACACCTTGACGAGAATGCTAGAAGAGGCACAGAAGGCTCCTGTAGAAAACGAAAAAGGAAAAGATCTACCTCAGGTGGAAGATGATGCTTTCTTCAAGAAAATACTTTTGCAACAGTTGGGCATCATTCGACTTGTGGCTAGTACACCTACCAACCAGAATCAGGCTCTTCTTAAACGTATATCGGGTATTAGCGGTGGAGAAATACCCACAGACAGTCTGCTCATATGGTCTGACCTCTATCCTGTAATAAATCGGCTTTATGATAATTTTCATGCCCGATTGTCTAGTCAATATGCCGATGCACTCACGGAAAAGGAAGTGCAGATTTGTTGCCTGTTGTGTGCGGGATTCTCAACAAAGGAAATAGGTGTCATTACACAACAGTCTGACGCAACGATTTATGTACGCAAGACTTCCATACGGAAGAAAATTGGAGCAGCAGAAGGACAAGATATTGTCGCTTGTATCAACAGTGTTAAGGGTTGATTAAGACTTTGCAAAGCTACATTTAGATTTTATGGGAACGTAACCTTTGAATTTCAATAGGTTACGTTTTTTTATTTAGATTTTTTATTTTGGCATTTAGTCGTTTTAAGACTCATTTTTGCCATAACTTTGCACTGTCAAAAGTTTAAGTAATCAAATAAAAAAAGCGCATGAAACATTTAATGAAAACATTGATAGGTACATCTACAATGATGCTGGTATTCGGTTCATGTAGTAGTATACCTGGTGTCCAAGAATGGAAGATCAAGAAAACCGCTACTGCATACATTGAGCAAGGCCTAAAGGGTGGTGAGACTATGCGTTGGGGAAGTATTCGGCGCAAACTCCGTTGGGAAATAAAAGATAAGACATGTATTTATGCAGAAGTGAAATATACGGTTACTTCTGACAGTGGAAATACGTACAAGACGCTTTACCTGCTATTGTCGAAAGATTGTGATTCGCTTTATTATGCATCAGATGAAAACGACACTGAACAGAAGCTGAGAAATGAGGTGAGTGAGAAATCGTTTTTTAATATAAAATAATTTACAAATTATGAAGAAAAGCCAGTTTAAAAAATTAGCAGTTTTCATTGTTTTTGTGATGTTTATTGCATTAGCAAAAAGCGGGCATATTAATATGCCTGGCCATGGAAACTGGGAGAACAAGAATTTTGAGAATGCTGTTGTACACCATGCTTCTTCTATACTTAGCACTGGAGAAAAAGTTGAATTTGGCAGCAAGTTCTTTTGCGAAGACTATAAGGAAAATGATGAAGTGCGTTTCTCTGCCAATGTTATATATTATGTGGTTTCAAGCGACGGTACTAAAGAGAAGCATGTTGCCCATGTAGTTTGCAACGAAGATAAAGACAGGATCATTGAGTGGAAGGATATCGAGAATAACTAATTAGATTAACATGTATATGAAAGGTTTGACATTAACCATAATTGCAGCATTAGTGCTTTCTTCATCAGTTTTCGGTAAGGATATTAAAGGCCGAATTATTGATGAAAATGATAAGCCGTTAGAGTTTGTAAATGTTGTCCTCCTGCAGGACTCGACATTCGTTACAGGAGTAATAACTAACGGAAGTGGTGAGTTCCATTTAACAAGTGATTTAACAACAGGATTGAAACTTAAATTGTCGTTTGTGGGATTTGATACAAAAGTTATTGAAATTACTACAGATGGTGTGCTTGGGGATATTAAGATGATCAATTCTAATACCCAGCTAAAGGAGGTGGTCGTTAAAGGCAATGCTTCTATAACACATTTAAAGGGCAATTCATTAGTTACAAATGTAGAAAACAGTATTTTAGCGGATGCCGGAACTGCTAAAGATGTACTACGGCAAATTCCAATGGTTGTTGAGAATAATGGTAACCTAGAGGTATTTGGGAAAGGATCTCCTGCTGTTTACATAAATGGCCGAAAAATAACAGATTCCCAAGAATTATCAACATTGCTCTCTGGTAATATTCGCAATGTGGAAGTTATTACAAATCCAGGAGCATCTTATTCTGCTGATGCAAAAAGTGTCATTCGTATTCGCACCAAGAAACCTCAGGGAGATGGTTGGAGTGGCACGTTCCGTTCAACCAACGGTTTTCAGCATTATTATCAAAGTTCTGATATTGCCGATTTGAAATATAGAACTGGAGGCTTGGAGTTTTTTTCAAACTTCATGTTTAATGGAGGGAAAAATTGGGAAAGAAAGTCGACAGACATGACAACAAATGCAGCTTCAACATGGAATCAGAAGCTATTTGCTGCTAATAGAAAGAACTATGATGGACTACTTGGCAAGGTGGGGTTTGCATGGTTGATTAATGATAAGCATTCTATGGGTGCATATTATCAAAACGAATATGCACATATTAAGACAAAGTCCCATTTAATAAGTAGTGTATTTGAGAATGATGAATTCTACGACAAATGGGAAACCATGGCAGATAATGACATAAAAAATACTCCACGACATGCTGCCAACCTATATTACAATGGCCAAATAAAGAAGCTGAATATTGACTTTAATGCAGACTATATCTGGAGCAAAGGAGTCCAGAATACTGTAAATGATGAAACGAGCCAGTTTGGGGAAAATCAAACTGTTACGACATATAGTAAAAACAAGGGCAGGATGTTGGCAGAGAAAGTATTGTTGACTTATCCTGTAGCTAAAGGAGTAGTGAAATTTGGGGAGGAATATACAAGTTCGAGAACCGATAATAATTTTAGTACAGAATATGTCAATCTAAACAATGCAACCTCAAAGATAACAGAGGATAATACTGCATGTTTTATGGAGGTAATGCAGCAACTGGGTAAATTCGTTGTTGGATTTGGTTTACGATATGAACATGTAAATTATGACTATTTTGAAGGGGAGGGTTCTGATTATAATCTGAGTAAGACATATAATAACGTATTTCCTTCACTCAATGCAGCCACACGTCTGGGTAATCTTCAGATGTCGTTATCGTACAGTGGCAGAGTAGAGAGACCTACATATTCAAATTTGAATGCTAATATCTCGTATTTGAATAGAATGACATATGAGTCTGGAAATCCACGTCTTCTGCCAACAAAACTGCATAACATAGAATATATGGCAGTCTGGAAGGAATATTTTGCCCAGATATCATACTCGTATTTTGATAATCCTATTGTTAATACAACGAATCCGTATAGCAATAATGGTGAGATTACAATTCTTACATATGAGAATTTCAAGAAAAAACATTTCTTGCAGGCGTTTATGGGTGGAAAGTTTCAGATAGGATCATGGCAACCGCAAGTCAATGTCGGAATGTTTAGACAATGGTTTGATGTCATTGTGGATGGGAAAAATAAAAGTATGAACAAGCCAATAGGAATTCTACAATGGCAAAACGCGATTCATCTCCCTTGGGATACTTGGTTAAATATTGACTGTCAATGGACTACCGCAGGTAATGATAGAAATATATATACCAGCAGTTCTTCTTACGTGAATGCAAAAATATATAAAGATTTCTTTAAAAAGAAACTCAGTTTTACGTTGGAAGCACGTGATATCTTCAACGGATCACGACCGGATTTTACCTTCTATAATAATGCTGTTACCATGTTTCAGAAGAATCTCGGTGATATGCGGTCAGTGATGTTTACTGTACAGTATAATTTTAATGTAACGCGTGATCGTTATCGTGGCACAGGTGCTGGAAATATGGAGAAAAAGCGTTTTTAATCAACTAAAAAAGGATGTATTGAAAATGAAAGCACCAAGGATAGTACAGAGCTATTGGTCAAAGGCATATCAGAACACGCCAAATAGCGGGTGGGCATTCAGAGAATCTCATTATATGAGTTGGGCACTAAGTTGCTTACTGCTGAAACAGTTCTATGACGAAATCGAGTTGGTGACGGACAGTGAAGGTGCAGATCTGCTAATTAACAAATTGCACTTGCCTTACATGTCATGCCTGACCATTTTGGATAAACTCAAAAACGAGAATCCTGCTATATGGGCACTTGGTAAGATTGCCGCCTATGAAGTGCAACAGGAGTCATTTATTCATGTAGATGGCGACATCTATATTTGGAAACCTTTTCCTAAGCGAATTGAGGAGGCTGGCATAGTGGCTCAGAATATTGAGAAAAACTATTCCATGGGTATCAACCTATTGGATGAGATGCGTGATAAGAATTTCACATTTCCTTTCCACCTGTCATTGGTCGACATTTTTGCATCATTTTTTATTATTAACCCTAAATTGGGTGCAAAGGTACGCTTTTTTTGTGAAGAACAATCGCTTTTGTTTGTCCAACCGTCCAACCAATCGCCTCAGACCGCCTCAGATGGTGCGGTTTGCTTGGCTAAAAATAGTTAATTTGGGTGTAAGTTATTGATAATCAACAGTAGGCCAAGTTTTCAACGAGGATGAGTATTAAGGCTAATATCTAAGCCTGAACAAGTTAACACCAGCGAGATGAACAAGTATCGTTTGTTTGTCTCGCTGGTGTTTTTATGGGGTATGCTTTAAAAACTGCTTGTGCCATTATTGCGCAAGTTAGGTAGGAGGTTATTGGCAAAAATTGCGTATTTACGCAAAAAAAGTAAATGAATCTTTCGATATATCAATATTTCTGCTTATATTTGCAAACAGAAATTGCGTATTTACGCAGAAAAGGTAAATGGCTATGGTGATATGACGACTTGGAAGAATTGATAGACATAATGGCTTCGTCCATCGGCGGGCTTACTAATCCATCAAAGTTGGAGAACACCTTCCAGTCTGCGAAGCACAGCACTATCACACATACAACAATCAAGTCTTATCTTGACATGTTGCAAGATGTTTTTCTCATAGAAAGGTCTGTTCGTTATGATATCAAGGGACGCAAGTATATTGATACACCTGCTAAATACTATTTTTCAGACTTGGGGCTACGCAATGCAAGAATAAACTTTCGCCAGTATGAGGAAACCCACTTGATGGAGAATCTAATATACAATGAACTTCGGTTGCGAGGCATGAGTGTGGATGTCGGTGTCGTTGTGAAAAACGAAAAGGATGCCAACGGCGTGAGTGTGAGGAAGCAACTGGAAGTGGACTTTGTATGTAACCAAGGGAGTCAGCGGTATTACATACAGTCAGCATTACGTCTGCCCAGTGAAGAGAAACGTGAGCAGGAAGTACGAAGTCTGAAGAGTATCAACGACAGTTTCAGAAAGTTTGTGATAACTGAAGACTTGATAAGTCGATATCAGGACAATGAAGGAATTACGTATATGAGCATCTATGAATTCCTACTTGATGAAAACAGTCTTCAGATATAACTTGCAGAGAAGGTCAAGCAAATTGTCTAAGATCGTCAGGAGGGCGACATCAAACGCTATATGAATGGTCAGCCCGATAAGGAGGAAGCCGCAGGTACTGTGTTAATGCCTCACTCGCCTTTTTGAAAGGCGATGAATGTAAGCGTGTGAAGGGACAACTCTCCTACGTTGTTCAGGTTATAAAAGAAGAACGACAGCAAATCCGAGGCCGTGGATTCCACATGTGAAATGGATATTAGTCCTCTTTCTTTCACAAATTGCTCAATGGTCTCTCAATCACCACACGAGAAAAGAAGAGCAATACAACTGAAATTGGGGCTGTCCCGTTATGGGCGCAGGCTTCCCATATCAGTTGTGGTTTGTGGTGAACCGAGAGACCTATGGCGAATGTCTGCGTTCAGCTGACGCTGGGCGACGGCAGCGACCACGCATGGCGCGGTGACGTTCAGCATGGGCGGTGAAACTTTATTTCCGCTTGAAGGTAATCTTAGACGGTAGCTTAAACCATTTTCCTTTCTTGGGAACCTTGATGGGGCTACCTTCTTTCTGCTCTAAAACCAAGGTGGAATCGTTGGGCATCAGGAATGTAGCGGTCAGGTCTTCGCTGCCGTAGTCGTTGATGAAGGCAACGGTGGCCTTGATGCCTTTCACCTTAGCATCAGTAATGAGCCAATAAAACCCGTTATGCTGCTTGGCCAGAAAGCCTGGCAGCGGGCCGAACAGCTCGTGTTCCGGTATGTCCATGTTGTCGTAGAGATTGATTCGGAGATAGACTTCCAGTTCGTCGTTGACAAAATAGCCCTTGAAGGGTTTGGACTCCTGCTGTGCGCTGACGGCTATTGAAATCAGCATGAAAGCTGTGATGATGGATAATTTCTTCATGTCGGTTGTCTGTTATCTGTGGCGGCAAAGTTAGCAAATGTAAATCAATTAATTAAACGTTTGCATGAAAAATGCGAGCGAATATGACAAGATTTATGATTTTTTTAAGTACCTTTGCGCCCGTTATACGTACAACAATGGAAAAAAAACTGTTGAAACCTGATTATATCTTTGAGTCAAGCTGGGAAGTTTGCAACAAAGTGGGTGGCATATACACCGTACTTTCGACCCGTGCGAAGACGCTGCAGGATATGATGAAGGACAGGGTGATTTTTATTGGCCCTGATTTTTGGAAAGAAAATGAAAGCCCTTATTTTCTCGAGGACAAGGCTTTGTTTGCCGACTGGAAGGCGAAGGCCACCAAGGAAGGTTTGTCGGTCAGAGTAGGGCGTTGGACAGTCCCAGGCAGTCCGATTGCAATTTTGGTAGATTTTAACCCGTTCTTTGAGCAGAAGAATGAGATTTACGGTTGGTTATGGGAGCACTATCAGGTTGATAGTCTTCATGCTTATGGCGATTACGACGAGGCTTCCATGTTCTCGTATGCGGCAGCATTAGTGGTGGAAAGTTTCTATAACACTAATCTTGCGAAACTAAGGGTGCAGCCAAAGGTTATTTACCATGCCAACGAATGGATGTGCGGACTGGGAGCCTTGTACATCAATAACAAACTGCCCCAGATTGGTACTGTCTTCACGACACACGCTACGAGCATAGGTCGCTCGATTGCCGGTAACATGAAGCCGCTCTACGATTATTTGTTTGCCTATAACGGCGACCAGATGGCCGGAGAGCTGAACATGCAATCGAAGCACTCCATAGAGAAACAGACGGCCATGCATGTTGACTGCTTCACTACTGTGAGCGACATTACGGCTGATGAGTGTAAGGAATTACTCGACAAGCCTGTTGACGTGGTGTTGCCAAACGGTTTCGACAATAGTTTTGTGCCGAGTGCCGCGACGTTCACAAAAAAACGTAAACTGGCCCGTAAACGTTTGCTTGACGTGGCCAATGCACTATTAGGTGAAAGCTTAAACGATGACACGCTAATTATTTCGACCAGTGGACGTTATGAGTTCCGCAACAAAGGTATTGACGTGTTTGTGGAAGCCATGAACCGCCTGCTTCGAGACAAGGAACTGAAAAAGAAGGTTGTTGCCTTTATTGAGGTGCCCGGTTGGGTAGGTGAGCCCCGTAAAGACCTTCAGGCCCGCTTGGAGAGCGGACAGTCGTTCGACACACCCTTGGACGTGCCGCAGGTGACTCACTGGCTGCACAATATGAGCCATGACAACGTGCTGGGCATGATGAAATACTACGATATGCACAACCGGAAGGACGAGCAGGTGAAGGTGATTTTCCTGCCTTGTTATCTTGATGGTAAGGATGGTATTCTCAACATGACATATTATGACATTGTGCTGGGTAACGATCTCTGCATCTATCCTTCTTACTATGAGCCTTGGGGCTATACGCCGTTAGAGGCTATTGCCTTTAAGGTGCCCTGCATTACCACCGACTTGGCAGGCTTTGGCCTGTGGGCCAACAGCGTGTTTGGCAAGTACGGCGAAATAGAGGATGGTGTCAAGGTGATTCACCGTACTGACTACAACTATTCAGAAGTTGCCGATGTCATTAAAGACACGGTTGCTGCCTATTCAAACTTCACGAAGAAGCAGATTGACGCGGCACGCAAAAATGCTGAACAGTTGTCGAAGAAAGCGCTGTGGAGCGAATTTATTAAATACTACGAAGAGGCTTACGACATAGCCTTGAGAAAGGTGGAAGACCGTTGTAAAGGTAAAAAGTAAATATAATAAATAGAGACGATAACACAATAATAGAAAGATTATGAAAATTAAAGCTGACTATGCAAATGCTCCCCAGTGGAAGGAGTTGATAGTTAAATCAAGTCTTCCGGAACAGTTAAAGTGTCTGGATGAGATTGCTCACAATCTTTGGTGGGTATGGAATTACGAGGCCCGTGACCTGTTTCGCGACCTTGACCCCGAATTGTATCACGAGGTAAAGCACAACCCTGTGATGTTGCTTGAGCGCCTGACGTTTGCCCGTAAGGAAGAGATTCTTCAAGATAAGGCACTGATGAAGCGCATTAAGCACGTTTACGAACTGTTTTGCGAGTATATGGCAGTTAAGCCAGACTCAAAGCGTCCCTCAGTAGCTTATTTTTGCATGGAATACGGTATGCACTCTGCCCTGAAGATTTATTCAGGCGGTCTGGGCATGCTGGCTGGTGACTATGTGAAAGAGGCCAGCGACTCTAACGTTGACATGTGCGCCGTTGGATTCCTGTATCGTTTCGGCTATTTCACTCAGAGCCTGTCTATGGACGGACAGCAGATTGCCAACTACGAAAGCCAGAACTTTGGTTCGCTTCCCATTGTGCGTGAAACCGACAAGGACGGCAATCCGCTGGTGATAGATGTTCCTTACACCAACTATCAGGTTCATGCCTACGTATGGCGCGTTAACGTCGGCCGCGTAAAACTGTATCTGCTTGATACTGATAACGAAATGAACTCTGACTTCGACAAACCCATCACCCACTCACTCTACGGTGGCGACTGGGAGAACCGCCTGAAGCAAGAGATTCTGTTAGGCATCGGTGGTATGCTGCTGCTGAAGAAGCTTGGCATCAAGAAAGATATTTATCATTGCAACGAGGGACATGCCGCCCTCTGCAACCTGCAGCGTCTGTGCGACTATATTGAAGAAGACGGTCTGACGTTTAATCAGGCATTGGAGTTGGTTCGCGCCTCTTCGCTCTATACTGTTCATACGCCTGTTCCTGCTGGTCATGACTATTTCGATGAGAGTCTGTTTGGCAAGTACATGGGTGCATATCCTCAGAAGCTGGGTATTTCCTGGGACGAATTTATCGGCATGGGGCGTACCAATCCTGACGATAAGGGCGAGAAGTTCTGCATGTCAACCTTCGCCTGCAACACCTGTCAGGAGGTGAACGGTGTGTCTAAGCTGCACGGATGGGTCAGCCAGCAGATGTTTGCTCCCATCTGGAACGGTTACTACCCCGAGGAGAATCACGTGGGCTACGTCACCAACGGTGTTCACTTCCCCACCTGGTGTGCTACAGAGTGGCGTCGTGTCTATGCAAAGTACTTCCACGAGAATCATATGGGCGACCAGTCAAACGAGGAAATCTGGCACGGTATTTACAACTGTCCTGATGAGGAGGTATGGGAGACCCGTATGGCACTGAAGCAGAAGCTCTTCGACTATATCAAGGAACAGTTCCGTGAGACTTGGCTGCGCAATCAGGGTGACCCCTCACGCGTTGTCCGTTTGTTGGACAAGATGAACCCCAACGCACTGGTCATCGGTTTCTGCCGTCGTTTTGCTACTTATAAGCGTGCTCACCTGCTGTTCACCGATCTTGATCGTCTGAACAAGATTGTCAACGACCCGGAGCACCCCGTCATGTTCCTCTTTGCCGGTAAGGCGCACCCCGCTGACGGTGCCGGTCAGGGTCTTATCAAGAAGATCTATGAAATCAGTCAGCGTCCTGAGTTCCTGGGCAAGATTATCTTCTTAGAGGACTACGACTTCCTGTTGGCCCGTCGTCTGGTGTCAGGTGTTGACATCTGGATGAACACGCCGACCCGTCCGTTGGAAGCTTCCGGTACGTCAGGCGAGAAAGCCGAGATGAACGGTGTTGTCAACCTTTCTGTGAAAGACGGTTGGTGGCTGGAAGGCTATCGTGAGGGTGCCGGCTGGGCTCTTACCGAGAAGCGTACCTACCAGAACCAGGGCTATCAGGACCAGTTGGATGCAGCAACCATCTATGGTCTGTTAGAGAACGAGATTATACCTCTTTATTATAATAAGGACAAGAAGGGCATCAGCAAGGGTTGGATTAAGGTTGTCAAGAACTCTATTGCCCAGATTGCTCCTCACTACACCATGAAGCGTCAGCTGGACGACTACTACACCAAGTTCTACGAGAAAGAGGCTAAGCGCTTCAAGGAAATCTCGAAGGACAACTATCGTCTGGCCAAGGACATTGCTCAGTGGAAAGAAGCTGTAGCTGAGCGTTGGGATGCCATCAATGTGGTAAGTGCTGAGTGGGACTTCCCTGCAACAGGTGCTGAGGCTGGTCAGAAGTATCATCTCAAGTATGTCATCAACGAGCAGGGCCTCGATGATGCCATCGGACTGGAGAAGGTGAATGTCTATGTGGATAAAGAAGGTCATGAGCGTGTCTATAACGTAGAGCCGCTGAAGATGACCGGCAAGGAAGGCAACAACTTCACCTTCGAGGCTGAGCTCGCTCCGCAGCGCTTCGGCCAGTACAAGTCGGCTGTCCGCATGTATCCGAAGAACAAGAACCTGCCTCACCGTCAGGACTTCTGCTACGTGAAGTGGTTGGATCTTCCTGGTTACAATGCATAAGTCAGCAGAAAGAGAAATCTAAAATAGAGAAGCGCCTGAAGCAGCAATGCCTCAGGCGCTTTTTTGTTATAAGAAAGGCAATGTTTATTTGAGTCTGTCAGCGCAAAAAGCCTCAAGCTCAGCAGCATAAATACCGTTCTTGACAATGCGTCCCTCCTGGTCCACCACAATCATGTGGGGAATGGCTCTTACGCCGAAGGCCTGGGCGGCTGCATTGTTCCATCCCTGCAGGTCTGAAACCTGTACCCAAGTCATGCCGAGTGACTTTACTGCTTCCGTCCAAGCTGTTTTGTCTTCATCAAGTGAAATGCCTATGATGCCGAGTCCCTGCTGGCTGTACTTATTATAGGCATTAACCACTTGAGGCATTGCCTGACGACAGGGACCGCACCAAGAGGCCCAGAAGTCAAGAACAGTCAGCTTGTTCTTTTTCACTTCGTCCATGATGGAGAGCGGCTTGCCGTTCATGTCGTTCATGCTGAAGTCGTTGATGGTGGAGTTTTCTGACGTGTTCTGTATCAGTTTGAGCACCTTCTCCATTTCCTTGATGGGTTGCCGCTGGCGGAAAGCGTCGGGCATCAGCTGGATGAGCTCTTTGGATACCTCGGGAGACAGCAGGCCATTGCTGTAGAAAGTCACGATGAAATAACCAAACTCGTTGCTGATGTTCTTTTTACCCATTTTGTAGATGAACTGCTTGAAGCGTTCGTTCAGGGCATCCATCTGCTCCTGTTTCCTGGCCTGTTCTTCCATGTTGAGCTTACCGGAATACATTTGCATGGCCAGTTGGTTCATCTCTTTGCTGAGTACGGTCATGGTGTCGTTTACAATCTGCCATTCGTTATTACATACCGTTCCCGACACCCGGGCTCCTTCCATTTTAGCAGGTAGGGTCATCTTGATGGTGCCGGGTTCAACGAAGAACGGCATGGCTACCGTGTTTTCGCGTGCTGAATAGAGCAGACAGAAATAGGTAGAGTCCGTTTCACCGGTAATGGAAAACTTTCCGTTTTCAACGACGATGGTGTCACTTGGTGTCAGTTCGGTCAAGTTTGTCGTCAGAAACAGCGTGTCGCCATCTTTTAGTGCTTCGCCACTACCGTCAATGCGGTAGCCATTGTTCTGACAGGAAGACAGTAGTGCCACCCCCATGATGGCACCTGCAAGCAGTTGAATCTTCATCTTAAATAAGGTATTGACTTGAAATGCTCTTGTTCTCAATCACAAGGCGGATGGTCTGTGCAAACAAGTCAGCTACTGACAGTTGCTTGACTTTGGCGCAACGCTGAGAGTAGGGTATGGAGTCAGTAAAGACAATCTCCTCAAGGGCCGAGTCCTGAACACGCTCGCTGGCTGGTCCGCTCATGACGCAGTGGGAAGCACAGGCCCGTACGGTTTTTGCACCTGCAGCCTTCATGATGTCTGCAGCCTTGGTAATAGTGCCGGCCGTATCAACCATATCGTCGATGATAACTACGTTCTTGCCCTCCACGTCACCGATAATCTGCATGGACTCCACGACGTTGGCACGTGCTCTGGTCTTGTTGCAAAGTACAAGCGGGCACCCAAGGAACTTGGCATACGTATTGGCACGTTTTGACCCTCCGACATCTGGCGAGGCAATACAAAGGTCTGGCAGGTTCAGGTTCTGAAGGTAGGGGATGATAACGTTAGAGGCATACAGGTGGTCAACGGGAACGTTGAAGAATCCCTGAATCTGGTCGGCGTGCAGGTCCATCGTAATGACGCGGTTCACACCGGCGGCAGAGAGCAGGTCGGCCACCAGCTTGGCTCCAATGCTGACGCGAGGCTTGTCTTTGCGGTCCTGTCGTGCCCAGCCGAAATAGGGTATTACAGCATTGATGGTTCGGGCAGATGCTCGCTTGGCTGCATCAATCATCAGTAGCAGCTCCATCAGATTATCGCTGTTGGGGAAGGTGCTCTGAACGAGAAAAACGTCTCGTCCTCGAATAGACTCCTCGTAACTGACGGCAAATTCCCCGTCTGAGAATTTAGTGATAACCAGCTGCCCTAACGGACAACCTAAGCTTTGGCAGATTTTTTCTGCGAGGTATCTCGTTGCAGTACCCGAGAACACCATGAAGGAGTTTTGTTGACTCATTGTTTATTGTGCAATTAATAATACTTCTGTTTATCCTACGGCTTTGCGTAGTTTTTCGAAATGCAGAATCAGCTCCTTGAAGTCGGTTTCATGATGAATGTTGAAGCGATTCCACAGGTCACCACAAATAACCACCCCTCCAAAACCGAGGTTCTTGGCTATGCGGATATTGTCAATGTTCATTCCGCCAAGAGCATAGACATGCTTGTCTATAAGTCCTTTCTGGGCTGCATGGTCCAACTCTTCTTCAGTAAATGTCTGTCGGTCGTTGGGGTTTGTCTGGCTGTCAAAGATGTTTTGCAGGAAAACGTAGTCAGCATGTTTCTTGGCTTCTTTCAGTTGGTCAAGGTTGCGGCAAGTGCGACTGACTTTTCCTTTATATCCGGCAGGAATGGCGGTTGTTGTGTCGTTAATGTGAATACCGCGCAGATTGTATTCATCTTTTAAATAGAAGTGGTCGTGCACGGTAATACGCTTATAGTAGTCCTCGGAAAGTAGCGTCAGTAGGCGTTCCGAATACATGGGCTCTGAGCCTGGCTTATATAAATGAAGATTCTCCAGACCTTCCTCAAAGAGCGAGGAGAGAATCTTGTCTTCCTCCACGAAAAACGTGGATTTCGTCATCACGATAAGTTTCATGCGCTATTTTTCTTTTCTACCTGCAAACTTACTACTTTTTTTTGACTTATCGGCTACTTTTTCGTTTTTTTTTATTATTCTTCTTCTTTTCTTGTGATAACGTAATGAAAACTTCTAATATGTTTTGTTTTTTCTTCTTTTTTTCGTAATTTTGCCTTCAAAGATAGATAGTGGAAACGAAATGAATACACCTATATATATAATAGAGGAGAAAAGGCTCAGGAACAATCTGGAGCTAATCAGTAATGTGGCACGTCGTACACAGGCAGAGTGGATACTGGCATTCAAGGCATTCGCACTATGGAAGACGTTTCCCATTTTCCGTGAGTATATCAATGCTACTACTGCCAGTTCGCTGAGTGAGGCTCGTTTGGCGCAGGAAGAGTTTGGTGCCAAGTGCCACACGTATTCTCCTGCCTATACCGACTATGAGTTTGATGACATTGCTCGCTGTTCGAGTCATCTGACGTTTAATTCGCTGTCGCAGTATGACCGATTTCATGAACGGGCGGGGCAGTGCTCCATCGGTCTTCGTGTGAATCCGGAATATTCCGAAGTGGGAACCGCACTTTACAACCCTTGTGCCCCTGGTACACGTTTCGGAGTGACGGCAGACAAGCTGCCGGAACAATTGCCTGCAGACATCGAGGGATTCCATTGTCATTGTCATTGCGAGAGTGGGGCAGAAGTGTTTGAGCGTACGTTAAAGCATATAGAGGAAAAGTTCTCTGCGTGGTTCCCGCAGCTGAAGTGGATCAACTTCGGCGGAGGACATCTGGTAACCCGTAAAGACTACGACATAGAGTTGTTGGTTCGTTTGATGGACGCTTTCCATCAGCGCTATCCTCACCTGAAGGTCATCTTCGAACCGGGCAGCGCCTTTGCCTGGCAGACGGGCCCCTTGGTGTCCCATGTGGTGGATATCGTTGAGGACAAGGGTATCAAGACGGCCATTCTCGACGTAAGTTTCACCTGCCACATGCCAGACTGTCTGGAAATGCCGTACTTTCCTGATGTCCGTGGTGCTGAGCACGTGGAAGAGTCCTCAAGCCATTTGAGCTACCGTCTTGGTGGAAATAGTTGTTTGAGTGGTGACTTTATGGGCATGTGGCGTTTCGATCATGAATTACAGGTGGGCGACGAGCTGATTTTTGAAGACATGATTCATTACACGACGGTAAAGACGAATATGTTTAATGGCATTTCGCATCCTGCTATTGGCATGTTGCACGTTGACGGACGACTCGAAATTCTGCGTCAGTTCACATACGAAGACTATCGGAATCGCATGGATTAAGCCTTATTTAGGCCACCTTTGAAATTTTTTTCGCAAAAAAATAGCCGAAAAATTTGTCAGTTCCGAAAAAAGCATTACCTTTGCATCCGCAATCGAGAGAGATGCTCCTCTTCATGAGGACGAAAAGGCGGAAATAGCTCAGTTGGTAGAGCACAACCTTGCCAAGGTTGGGGTCGCGGGTCCGAGTCCCGTTTTCCGCTCCACATGTTGAACAAAAAAGAGCGTTAGGGTTGGCCCTTTCGTATAAATGCCCAGGTGGCGGAATTGGTAGACGCGCACGTTTCAGGTGCGTGTGCCGCGAGGCGTGCAGGTTCGAGTCCTGTTCTGGGCACTCTTTTTTATTCAAATGTTTATATGCTGGAGAGGTGGCGGAATTGGTAGACGCGCTACTTTGAGGGGGTAGTGTCAATTGCGACGTGGGAGTTCGAGTCTCCTCCTCTTCACCATCTTTTCATGATAGAGATGCGGAAATAGCTCAGTTGGTAGAGCACAACCTTGCCAAGGTTGGGGTCGCGGGTCCGAGTCCCGTTTTCCGCTCTCCTTTTTTATTTTTTAGGAAAACAACGACTTAAATGAATTTATACTTACGTTATTTTGATCGGGAAACATTAGTAACTAATGTTGACGATGCTATTGCCTTTCTTGCAGATATTGATGAAATAGGCATGAACCCTATGCTTGAGGAAGATATCCGTGAATATGCTGAAAGCGATGTCTTTTATCCTAAGCGCTATAAAATACGTCCTCGTGTTTATTTCATTATCATCAAGACGGAGGCTGCTACCATGCAGGACTTCAAGGAGAAAAAAGCTTTAAATCCTGTAGTGGGAATGGAGCGCGAGAAGACCGCCTCTCCGTCAATAGTCCGTTTAAACGAAGAAATGCCCGGCTGGTATGAAGGCTCCATCGACTTCAAGCGTGTGTCACTTGTTCCGGGAACGGGCAAGTTCCAGTATCGTGATACGCATTTCGTGGCCCAGTGCAAGGCCATGTCGGGTATCGACTGCTATAATCGCATTGTCCAGTATTTGCGCTCACGGGTCGATGAGCGTAGCCAGTTCCCCTCTGCCAAAGGTAAGAATTTCAAGTTCCGTTATTTAGGATTGGCGAAATAAAACCGTAGTAGGAGTCATGAATAAGGTTATGTTAATCGGTAATGTCGGGAAAGAGCCTGAGGTACGTTATGTAGATGCAGGAGTGGCGGTGGCACGCCTCTCGTTGGCAACGACCGAAAAAGGCTATACCCTTCAGAATGGCACTCAGGTTCCTGACCGTACTGACTGGCATACAGTCTTGTTGTGGCGCAAATTAGCCGAGGTAGTTGAAAAGTATGTTCATAAGGGTGACAAACTTTACATTGAAGGACGTCTGCGCTATTCTTCCTACGACGACAAGAAGGGTGTGAGACGCTATGTGACAGAGGTTTGGGCTGACAATATGGAGATGCTTTCACCACGTTCATTATCAACTGCAAATCCTGGTGCTACGGTCAGCGAACAGGAGCCTGTCGCTTCTAATGAGAGTGAAGAGTCAAACGGTGTTTTGCCTTTTTAAACTGTCATGATAGATTTTCAACAGATATTTTCCGGAGTCCAGTTTTACGAGCCCTCCATGGGGGCAATCATTGCCATTGTGCTGGCAGCCCTGCTGTTGTTTGTCTCCGGTTTCGCGTCTGGTTCTGAGATTGCTTTTTTCTCGTTGTCACCGAGCGACCTGAATGAACTGAAAGACAGCAAGGACGAGAACGACCAGATGATTGAACAGTTGCGTGACGATTCTGAGCGTACGCTTGCCACCATCTTGATTACCAATAACCTGGTAAATGTAACCATTATCATGCTGTGCAACTATTTCTTTGCGCAGGTGGTTGATTTCGGCAAGGCATATTGGCTGCAGTTCATTTGTGTTACCATCCTGCTTACATTCCTCCTTCTGCTTTTTGGCGAAATCATGCCTAAAGTCTATTGCAGTCAGCACGCTTTGGCTTTCTGCAGGAAAGCGGCAGGCAGCATCATGACTTGTCGTAAGCTTTTCTATCCGTTTGCCACCGTATTGTTGCGCTCAGGCATGCTGGCAGAAAAGGTGGTGCCTCAAGATAACCACGTGCTGAGTGTTGACGACCTGGAACAGGCTCTTGAGCTGACCGACAAGGAAGACATCAAGGAAGAACAGCGCATATTGGAAGGCATTGTGCGTTTTGGCGACGAAACGGCCAAGGAAATCATGACCAGTCGTCAGGACGTGGTTGACCTTGACTTTACCTCTTCTTATGCCGATGTGTTGAAGTGCATCGTTGATAATAACTACTCGCGCATACCGGTATATCAGGATAGTATTGATAATATTCGCGGCATTCTTTATATTAAGGACTTGTTGCCGCACCTGAACAAGTCGGCCAACTTCCGCTGGCAGACGCTCATCCGCCCGCCTTATTTCGTTCCGGAAACCAAGAAGATTGACGATTTGCTGCGCGAGTTCCAGTCAAACAAGGTACACATAGCCATTGTCGTCGATGAGTTTGGCGGCACCAGTGGCATCGTGACCTTAGAGGATGTGTTGGAGGAAATCGTGGGTGAAATCAACGATGAGTATGATGAGGAAGAGAAAAACTTCGTCCGCATCAACAGTAATACCTTTGTGTTCGAAGGCAAGACGCTGCTGAGCGACTTCTATAAGATTTTGAAATTAGACGACGACATCTTCGAGGATGTGGAGGGCGATGCCGACACGCTTGCCGGTCTGTTGCTCGAAATCAAGGGCGACTTTCCTAAGATACACGAGAAGATTGACTACCAGCACTTTACTTTCGAGATACTGGAGATGGAAGAACGTCGCATATCAAAAGTAAAGGTCGTTATCCATACGGAGAATTAAAAAAAAGGGGAGTGTCGTCACTCCCTTTTTTTGTTTGGTGCATTCAGGTGATTGTTACCAGCCGTAGCTGTTCCATCCGACGGTCCAGTACCACAGCATTTTGTTGTACGTGCTGTTGTAGTTATCGCTGTATGCATACAAGTCGTAGAACGTGCGTGGAATATACATTGACATTCCGCCGTATTTCTCATCCGTGCTTGTGAAATCACTAAAATTCACGTGGCCGTTAGAAATCCATCCTTTGGCATTCTTCTTATATATGACGGCTTTGTCAAGTGCCTGCTTCCATTGCCCATAGTCATTAGCCGGAGCATTCTGCAGCAGAAAGTCGTTCATGTCGTAAAGCGAGCGTAACTGGTTTTTCCTTTCTCCGTCGTAATACATCAGTCCATTCAGGTCCAGTTCTTTTTCTTTTGTCGGTGCCATTGTCTGCAAGATGACTCTTGTGGCATTAGCCAGCTGTTCCATTTCGCTCATTTTGATGACCGACAGCGGCAGTTGTCCGCCTACTGACTGGTAGTATCCGTCAACGATACCCTGACAAACGCTCGTCATGTTGTCTGCAAAGAAACTCTGCGAAATGGTGTTGTAGGGGGCACCTTGAGCCGGTATTTCTGCAGGCGAGGCAATCAGGTAGTCGGTCAGGTTGCGCAACTCGTAGGCTGTTTCTGCATTTGCCATGTTGCAGCAGTCGCAGAAAATGTAGTCGAACCTGGCGTTCAGGTGTTTCAGCACGCTGGCCAGCGTGGGTATGTTCATCCATTTTCCGCCAGAGCTTGTGTCGTTTCCGGAGTCTCGTCCGTAGGCCCTGCGCAGGTTGCTGTTGGCAGCCACTTCAATGGTATCGTTGCTGATGACCCATCCCTGTGCGTGTCCCCATAGTGTGAGTGCATAGCTCTTGGCGGGGTATTGGCTGATAATCCAGCTGAGCACCTCGTGCATTCTTTCCGGGTCGGAACTGTAGAAGTCCTCATCATATTGTCTGACCCGTGTGCTTTTCCCTTTTTCAAACTTCCAGATGCTGGGGTTCTGCCCCGATTCCGCCTTGTCAATGAAGGCGATGTAATAGCAATCCGTCAGGTTCTTTGACCCGGCAATCATTTCTGTCGTGTCTCTTGTCACGAATGTCGAGAGGTTGTTTTCTCCTGACATATATACAATCATCGTTCGTTTTGCTGTACCTGAGAATGGCGGTTCCTCATGTTCCTCGCTACCACATGCCGTAAAGACGAAGAGCATGGCCATGCTAAAGAAAGACAGTAAATGTTTCATTATTTTCCTGATTTTATATTATTTTGCAAAGTTAGGAAATAATTATGAACTGAAGGTTACGGACACGTATAAAAAATACTAATTGTGAATAATTGTGAGTAATTATGAATTACGAATTATGAATTATTTTGTACCTTTGCAGTCAAATTTGAAAAAAAGTGTAAAAGAACTATGGCTATTATAAAATGTCCTGAGTGTGGTCATCAGGTTAGCGACCATGCCAAAACCTGTCCCAGTTGTGGCGTTGATATTGCAGGTAACCTTGTACGTTGTCCGGAATGTGGCGAATTGACATTTGCCTATAATGACATGTGTCCTGTTTGTCACCATGCGCTGAAGAGTCGTACGGCCGTGCATCAGCAGTCTGCCGGCAGCGAGGCTGATACCCCACGTCCTGCCATGCGTCAGCAGTTCGTGTCAAACAACAGTACGCCGAATAGTGCTCCGCAGAACGAGGAAGACAAAAAGGGGCGCCATCCCGTTGCCGTTGCGTTCGTCTTTGCCTTGGTGGCTTCTTTGGCAGTAGTGTTCTTAGGCATTTACCTGATGGACAAGATGGACCAGCAGAATGAGACCGATGCTTACGAGCGTGCCGTCATTAGTGGCGAACCGCTCATTCTTCAGGACTATCTGCTCCGTTATCCGCAGGCTCCTGCCGAGCGCCGCGACAGCGTGGAGAAGGTGCTTGCCCGCCTGCAGAAGATTGAGCTCGACTGGCAGAACGCTTACAGCAGCAAGGACCGGAATAAGATTTTTGCTTTCATTGAGAAATATCCTCAGAACAAGCATGTCCGCGAGGGTCGCATCACTCTCGATTCCCTTGCCTGGGTACAAGCCTGCGATGCCAATACCGCAGAGTCATACGAGGCCTATCTGAAGGAGTATTCCAATCAGGGCGACCATTCTGATGAGGCTACGCTGAAGATAGACGAGATAAAAGCCCGCCTTGCCGCCGAGGAAAAGGCACGTGCCGACAGCATTGCCGCTGCCGAGGAGAAGTTGAAGGCTGAACAGCCGAAACCAGCTGAGACCAAGAAACCGGAGACCAAGAAACCGGAGACCAAGAAACCGGAGACCAAGAAACCGGAAGCCAAGAAGGTAGAAACGAAGAAACCGGAAACGAAAAAGCCGGAAACGAAGAAGGTAGAGACGAAGAAAGAGACAAAGAAACCGGAAACCAAAAAAACGGAAACGAAGAAGGTGGAAACCAAGAAGAAATAGTCTAATCGTTCAATCGTCCGTCCAATACCTTCATTCTTCAATGTGTGTCAGCGACTTTGCAAAGCTCTTAAAGAAGTTCGTCAGCGCCTCTGAAGGATAGAGGTGCGAGTAGCGTGCCGAGTGCCCGACATGCCATAGCATGGCCCGCGAGTTATGGGTCCGCACGAATATCTGGTCTTTTTCTTGTGTGAAGTACCACTCGTCTGTCGATGCGTTGTCCAGGTCAAACAGCTCACCGACCAGTTGCTGGGCCGTTTTTTCCAGATATTTCTTTAAAAAAGGTACGTCCTCTTTGCTGAAGCCAAACAGCATGACGAGTAGTGTTCCTGTCAGGTCAGCCATTGGCTGCATGTGCAGTTGTGCTATCCAGGTCTGCAGCTTCTCGTAGTCTATGTTGTTGCCTTTGCGTACCATTTGTGCCAGCTCCACAATCAAGGGCAGCGACACTCCATCGTTCAGAATCACCCGTGCGTTGTTCACAATGTTCAGCAGCACCAGTCGGGTAGGGGTTTCCTCTTTCGAGCTCTCCTGGTCTATAATGTCCTGCAGCTTGCGGTCCAGCAGCGGGTTGGTCAGGCTGGTGTCGGCCTCTTCGTCTTCCGTTTCCTCTTCTATCTGCACTACGGTTTTGCTCCACTTCTGCATGAGTTCCGGCGCAATGAGCGTCACGTAGAAGTCGTCTTTACATTCGCACAGCCCCTGCCAGATGCAGTTGTTCACGCCATGAATGAGCGACAGTTGGTAGAGCCGTCGCCATTTCCATTGCGACAGAGGCTCTATGGGCTCCCGGCTACCGAAGAGTCCTGCACGCATCAGTCTGAAGAAGTTTCGTTCAATAACAGTCATGAGTATCGTCTTGGGTATCTGAATAGTATAGATAATGTGGCAGCCACGCCAATGAGCAGCGGGTAGTACAGGTAGGGCATGATGCTGATGGGGTTCAGCTTGGCCAGTCCGGCCGCCATCAGCATTTGTGCTCCGTAGGGAATCAGCCCCTGCATCATGCACGAGTAAGTGTCCAGTATCGAGGCACATTTCCGGTTGTCAACGCCATATTTGTCGCCTATTTGCTTGGCTATGCCGCCTACGGTCAGTATGGCTACGGTATTGTTGGCCGTACAGATGTTGACCAGCGATACCAATGCCCCGATAGACAGCTCGGCACCGCGCTTGCTGTGAATGTGGCTCGTCATTTTCTCAATCATGTAGTCTATGCCCCCGTTCTGCTTGATGAGTTCCAGCAGTCCGCCAGCCATCATGGTAATGATAATCAGCTCGCCCATGCCCGAAATGCCGCTGCCCATGGCCGCGAACCACCCGAAGACGTCGAACGCTCCTTCGGCCATGCCTATCATGCCCGTCAGCAGCAGTCCCACGGTGAGCACCGCCATCACGTTCATGCCGAAGATGGCCGTCAGCAACACGACGACGTAGGGTATCACCTTGACATATTCCACTTCCGCCACATGCTTTGGCGAGGCGATGTCGCTGCCCATGAAGATGTAGGCCACGAGCAGCAGGACGGCCGGAGGCACGACGATGAACGCGTTGACGCGGAACTTGTCGCTCAGCCGGCAGCCTTGCGTCGATGTGGCAATAATGGTGGTGTCGCTGATGAACGACAGGTTGTCGCCAAAGAAACTGCCCCCCACCACTACGGCCGTCATCATGGGCAGGCTGATGCCCGTCTGCTCGGCAATGCCGGCTGCAATGGGTGTCAGCGCCACAATGGTTCCTACGCTGGTCCCTATGCTGAGCGATATGAAACAGGCCGCCACGAAGAACCCTGCCAACAGCATGTTGCCCGGCAGCAGCGTCAGCGCAAGGTTTACCGTTGCGTCAATAGCTCCCATCGCCTTCGCCGAGTAGGCAAAAGCCCCTGCCAGCACGAATATCCAGAGCATCAGCATCATCTGTCCCGTACCGGCACCGCGGCTGAACACGTCGATGCGTTTACGCAGCGGCAACCCTCCTGTCACGATGACGGCATAGATGCTGGTTATCATGAACGCCACCGTGATAGGCACCTTGTAGAAGTCACCAGCAACCATGCTGGTGACTAAATACAAAATGATGAACACCGCCAAGGGTGATAATGCCAATAATCCCTTCTTCAATCCTTCTATTCTTCCTACAGCGTTACGCCATTCTTGAAGATGGCTATTTCGCGGTATCCGTTCTCCTCGTTGCGGGCAGGCGCACCGCTGGCCACGCTGAGAATCTTGTCAATGAACTCCGGCACCAGTTCCTTCATGGTGCGGCCTTCCACCAGCTGTCCGGCCGAGAAGTCAATCCAGTTAGGCTTACGGGCAGCCAGAGTGGGGTTGGTGGCTATCTTCATGGTGGGTACAAACGTGCCGAAGGGCGTGCCGCGACCCGTGGTGAAGAGCACCAACTGGCAGCCGGCAGAGGCCAGTGCCGTAGCAGCCACCAGGTCGTTGCCCGGAGCCGACAGCAGGTTCAGACCGTTCACCTGCAGGCGGTCGCCATATTCCAGCACACCGCTTACGGGGGCTCGTCCGCACTTCTGCGTGCAGCCTAATGCCTTGTCTTCGAGGGTCGATATGCCGCCGGCCTTGTTGCCTGGGCTGGGGTTTTCGCCCACGGGTTCGCCGTGGCTCAGGAAGTACTCCTTGAAGTTGTTAATCATTGCCACCGTCTGTTCAAACAGCTCGGGCGTCTTGCAGCGGTTCATCAGTATGGTTTCTGCGCCGAACATTTCGGGCACCTCTGTCAGTATGCTCGTGCCGCCCTGTGCCACCAGCCAGTCGCTGAACTCACCTACCAGCGGGTTGGCCGTAATGCCTGAGAAACCGTCGCTGCCGCCGCACTTCAGACCTACGCGCAGCTTGCTCACGCTGACCTCCTCACGACGGTCGTGCGAGGCTACGTCGTACAGCTGGCGCAGCAGTTTCATGCCTTCTTCCATCTCGTCGCCTTCTACCTTCTGCGTCACCAGCAGCTTGATGCGGCTCTTGTCGTAGTCGCCCAACAGCTCCATGAACTGGTCGGGCTGGTTGTTCTCGCACCCTAAGCTGAGCACCAGCACGCCGCCGGCATTGGGGTGCAGGCAGATGTCGCGCAGCACCTTGCGCGTGTTCTCGTGGTCGCCCGACAGCTGCGAGCAGCCGTAGTTGTGGTGCCAGGCAAAGACGGCGTCAATGTCCTTCAGCTGGGTCTCCCGGCGCAGCTGGTCGGCCAGCCGTTCGGCAATGCCGTTCACGCAGCCCACGGTGGGCACAATCCATATCTCGTTTCTCACGCCCACTTCGCCGTTCTGGCGCACGTAGCCGCTGAAGGTGCGGTGCTCGTCCTTGATGCTGAGCGTTTCGCTGACCGGCTGGTACGTATATTCCAGCGTGCCCTTCAGGTTGGTCTTCAGGTTGTTCTCGTTGACCCACTCGCCGGCCTTCAGGTCCTGGCGTGCGTGGCCTATGGGGTAACCGTACTTGATGATGTCTTCGCCCTGCTTCTTGTCGCTGATGAGTACCTTGTGGCCGGCGGGTGTGTCCTGCAGCACGGTTATCTGCTTGCCGTCAACGTCGATGACGTCGCCCTTCTTCTTCGGCTGCAGGCATACTACGACGCTGTCAGCCGGATTGATTTTCAAAAAAGTAGTTTGTTCCATAATTGTATCATTTGTTTAGCCAATGTTCTTTCGTTCAGCCAATGTTCTTCCTGCGGTAGAAGTCAATGTTCTCCTTCGTCAGCAGCTCAATGGGCATGTAGTTGACGGGTGTCACCTCGCGTTTCAGCACAATGGCGTCGAAGAGTGTCTCCACGCACTCGTAGCCCTGCATGTAGGCATGCTGGGCAATGAGGAACGAGATGCTGCCCTGCCTGACGCACTCGGCGTTCTTCTCGACCATGTCGTAGCCCATAATCTGTATGTTGCGCAGGTTCGACCGCTGCAGAAACTCGCCCACCAGGTGGGCCTTCGAGTTGAACGTGATGCAGTTGTGCACCAGCGGGTGTTTCTTGAAGAAGCTCTCCATCAGCGTGTCGTACTGCTCGCGCTCCTCGTCCAACGGCAGGTCCAGCTCGCTGATGACCACCTCGGGGAAGTGGTCGTGCATGTAGTGTCGGAATCCCGTCTCGCGGTTCTCCTGCTGTTTCGATGCCACGTTGCCGTTCAGCATCTGCTTCATCAGCATGATTTCCTTCTCGTTGGGTGCCATCATCATCAGCATGCGGGCGGCAAAATAGCCGCTGTGGAACGAGTCCTGGCCGAAGAACGACAGCGGCCGCAGGTCGGGCATGTACGAGTCTAACAGTATGAAGGGCACCTGCTGTTCGTGCAGCTGGTCGGTGAACTTGCGCGTCAGCTCCAGCGTCGATGGCACCACGATGATGCCTGCCGGCTTCTGCTTAAGTACCTCGGCGGTGGCCTTGACGAACGTCTCGGGCTGGAAGCGCTTGTAATAGACCATCTTGATGCTGATGCCGAAGTCGCGGCGGCGGTCGCAGGCCGCCTGCGCACCCTCCTCAATCTCCTCCCAGTAGGCCTCGCTGGCGTGCTTGGGAATAATGCAGTAGAAGGTGTAGCGCTTGTTGTAGGCCAGCGCCGAGGCATACATGTTGGGCTTGTAGTCCATTTCCTCCAGCGCCTTGTTGACTTTCTCCAACGCTTTGGGGCTCACGTTGGGCCGTTTGTGCAGCACCCTATCTACGGTGCCCACGCTGACACCCGCCCGTTCAGCTATATCTTTGATTCTGATTTTTTCATTTGCCATAGTGGCTACAAAGGTAATAAAAAACTATACATTCTGCAAATCATTCTGCTTTTTATTTGCTTTTTGTCATTTTTTCGCCTTTTTCTTTGGTTGTTTGAAATTTTCTCTTTATCTTTGCGCCTTATAGAGACTACGACTGCCCATTAAAAAACAATCGCCTTCAATATTTTTATAACATAAATTAATTAAGAGTATGGAAAAGAAAACCTATGACGAGGCACGTCTGCGTGTCGTGAAACTGAGTGGTAGTGCTCATCTGCTTTCGGGCAGTACTCCTATTAGTGGCTCTGCCCCTGGACTGATGCATGGTAGTTATACTTCAGCTGGCGGTGTTTTCGAGTAAGAACCATTCAAAAAAAGTAGAAAGAGTAACTACGTAAATCTTTTTTTTATTATCATGAAGAAGCATTTGTTTCGGGCAGCATTCCTGCTGGTAGTGGGGTGCTGCATGGTTGCATGTTCAGGCAGCGACGATGTTACCACGACCGACACACCGCAGCAGCCGCAACAGCCGGCGGCTAACCAGGCCGTCCAGTTGGAGGGCACGCTGGGAGCCAAGGCCGGCATGACGCGCTCCATCAATGCTGATGGCAAAGGCTCCTGGCAGGCAGGCGACCAGTTTGCCATTTACTATCCCACAACGTCGGGCAACGCTACGGCCATTGCCACCGTCAGCGGTGTGAACGACGAAGGCGGTGCCGAGTTCAAGGCCACGCTCTACGGGCCTAAGATTGGCGAGAGCACCGTGAAGTTCATCTATCCCGCCACAGCGCACGACGGACGCGGCGGCATCAAGAAGAGCGTACTGGCCAACCAGGAGGGCACGCTCAACTACATCAGCCAGCAGTTAGACATTGAAACCGGCGAGGGCACGATTGATGTTGAAGACCGCAGCCCGCGCGACCCCAAGGGTACGCTGACGGCCAACACCACCCTGGAGCCGCAGGTGTGCATCTATCAGTTCAACCTGAAGAAGGCAGACGGTAACGCCCTTAGTGCCACGAAGTTTGTGGCTACCGACGGCACAAATACTTATACCGTTTCTCCCGCTTCCGCTCAGTCTGAGTTCTGCATCGCCATGTTGCCGGCAACTAATGCTGACTTCACGTTTACTGCAAGTACCACCGAGAAAGCCAAAATCTATCAGTACCAGTGCGACTTTGTTCCTGCCAACATCAAAACCGACCATCTTGGCTGCGTCATTGCTACCGACGGCAAGGTGTATAAGTATAGTGAGGTAAATGGCATTGAATACAGCAAGTCGTTCACCGGCAAGACGATAGAAAGTGCTAAATTCTACAGTCAGGAATTGAAGTTAGATGGCGGACCATCTGTTACCCCTGTGGCCATGATAGCTTACGTGGGTGAAAATACGGGTGAGGATGATGCAGAAGGTTATATTCAAGAAGGCGCTACGTTTGAACCACAAAAAGACACCTACAAACATGGACTGGCAGTTTCAATTTATTGCGTTGGCGGGTCAAAAGATGTAGGCGGAAATCCATACAATTGGGCAATAAGTGGTGCTCCAGCTAACACCTATACGAATAAAACTCTTGCAGATCTTGGTAATACAAAAGAATCTGGACTTCAGTATCTCAAAGTGGATGGCTATAGTGATAATCATCCTGCTTTTGCCGCTGCTAAAGACTATAGTGTAGATGGTTTTGATAATTCGAGATACGGATGTAGCAGTTGGTTCATGTGTTCTGCTTACCAGTTGATACAGATTCTAAACAATTATCCAAAAACTTATTATGATACTATATCTGATTATGTGACCAATTTTTTCACAGACCTTAGAAATATAGCTGAGGTTTCTTCTAGTTATCCTAATTTATTTCCTACTTTTTGGACTTGCACAGAAACTGGTTTTTCGGGTTCTTCTTATAAAGCTTGGTATATCGGGACAGCTTATCCTTACAAGATACAAGGCGACAATAAATATAATGCAACAAAATATGTTCGCCCCTTCTTCGCCTTCTGACCTTTCACAGTAAGCTATTTCGCAGTATATAACTTGTTTAGCGGCTCTCATTGCGATGCAGTATGCGCAATGAGAGCCGCTCTTCTTTTTGTCAAAACGACGTTTTACTCAGGAAAATGCCGGGGAGACTGCAAGAGAGTGTCGGGGAAAGAATTAGAGAGTGCCGTGGAAACTGGGAGAAAGGGTAGGGGGAACGGGGAGTTTGGGTAGGGGAAGCAGGGAGAAACTGCCGGGGAAACAGGAACACAGCGGCCGCTGTTCATTCTAACACCGCCCGCTGTTAGAACTCACGGCGGGCGGTGTTAGTTCTAACAGCGGGCGGTGTGACCCTTTTTCTCGGTCGGCTCTGATTTCTGACGGTTATGTAACCGTTTGGTTTGCACCGACATTGCTGAGAAACAATGTCAATGCAAAGGTACAAAAATTAATGTAACTTTGCAAGTGTATGAAACAGTTTTTTTAAAATTATCTTTCGCAAGTCATATACTTCCTATTTCCATACTCTCCATCTATCTCATAGATTCCTCCATCGAGGCTATCAGTTCAAATACCCTGTGCATCTGGCTGTATGCTATTTTGTCCTCGGGAGTTGATTCACTCAGGCGAGTTAATTCCTTGGCATGTTTAATAGCTCGTTGCAAGTCGCCGTGCTCAGTCAGATACTTGTATAGGTTGTTCTTCCTGAAGTAACGGGCCGTCTTTTCGTAGCCAGGCATATATCTCTGGAGGTCGGGCAACACATCATCGCACGTCTCATAATGCTTGGTGGAAAGCTGCGGCAGGAAGTGGAGCAAGAACCAAAACTCGGTACAAGGGTTGGTCTCAATCCAAATCACATTCCGGCTGCTCTTCTTCTTCAGCTTCTGATAGGTCGCCATTTCCGCGGGCACCTTGAGCAGGCGGTCCATATCCACAAGGCAAACCACGTGGTCGGTTTCGCGCTTCACATAGTCCTCTGCCAGTTTAGCCATGTGAGGAATATCCGAATGCTGGGGGAAGTCGGGAGCCACCTTAAACTTATAGCGGCAAGCCACGCGGAGAGTCTCAAAGTACCACCACTCGGTTTCTCCTTCGCCAATGATTGCTATACTCTTCTTGACCGCCATGTGCTACTCTGTTTCAAGGTAAATACTTCCGAGAAATGGCAAGTCCACCAACTTGCCCTGTTTGTAGGCGTTGTATGGATTCATCGTCTTGTGGAGTCCGAGTGAGGAGAGTCGCTTCAGCTGCGTAGCACCCTGACTGCTCTTGTCGGTAAACCATACTACATCGCGACGGATAAAATCCTCGTTCAGAAGGTTGATGTCGTGGGTTGTCATCAGTAGTTGTGACGACCCCTCGCTGTTGGCCAGGAACAGCTTGATGAAATAGGCAAGAAGTTCATAGTGTATGCTGGTCTCTATCTCGTCAATCGGAATAAAGTTGTTCTCGTGCAATACATAATATAGCACGACGGACATTCCCAGGAACCGATGCGTACCGGCAGACTCCAGCCCTTCGTGCAACTCGTATTCTCCATCCTCACCCGTATGCAAGAACATAATGTCATCATGCTTGATGGTGCCACGTCTGAGCATCTCTATCTTTGCCTCTTCGGGTATCGGAGCACTCTTGATGGTCTTTTCCATTTCAGGCGTAATAGACTCTTCACGCTCGTCGAGTGTCATGTCAACGATGTTGAAGTCGCTTGCCTTCAACAGCTGGAGCAGGAAACGTTTCTTCTTGCCATCCTTATCATTCTTGAGCTCGTTTTTAACATCGAACGACAGATAATCCCTTGGGGTCAGGATATTCTGCATGCCTGAAAGGAAGAAGTCAAACACATCGTTAAGCTTTGAAACATGAGCATTTGATTGTCCGAAGGCTGCCATCACCGTACAGTTGTTGGTTGTGTTGCCCTCGATGGCACGCTGAGTGGCTTTGTCTATTCCTGCCTTAGCACCGAAAGACACCTCCGTGTGATCAGACTCCGGCTGATATACACGTTTGTATAGCGTGGTAGGACGGGCGCTTGTATATACTATCAGCGATTCGTCGTAGATTCGCTTGCTGTCAAACTCCAGACTTAAGACATACTTTTCCGCATTCAGCCAGAATGTCATCTGCATGTGTGAACGCTCATCCCTGCTGTGCTTGTCGAGTAAGAAAGGGAAGTACCTCATGCCATCATTTTTCGATTCCGGTTTGTTAAGCATCGTGCTACGGAAAAATGATAGGGCTTGGAGCAAGGTGGTCTTACCGCTGGCATTGCTACCATAAACAATACCAATCTTCAAGAGCTCAACACCATCGCTCACTTCGTGGACGTATTGATTACGCATATTGCCATCGTTGGTCGGCACAAAACTGATGGTCTGCCGCTCCCTGATGCTGTAGAAATTCTGTACTTGAAACTCCTGTATCATAGTCGTCACGTTTAAATGATATAATTTGGGTGCAAATATACATCAAAAAAGCGAAACGACAAAATATAATCAGCAATTTCGTGAAAAATACACAATATTTTTAAATATAAACAACAATCTTAAGCTCCAAGACCTATAAAAACAGTAAAATCATGACATGTGGTTTTTCTCATATTTGGGGCTATTCTTTAAATTGTGGTATCATATCTGAATAATTTTTATAGGTTTATTCTTTTCTTTGGCATAGTCTAGGGTGAACTTTGTACCGTGTGATTGACCATCCCAAAAGGCTAGCACACAATCACATTCATCCACTATCATTTTGTTCCTTTCAAGTGGCGCACCTTTCCCATACTTTTCATAGTTTGGAAAGTATTCTATTAACTTCAGGCCCAAAATTTGGAAGTTTGAAAAGAAACAGCTATCTTTGCGGCATAAAACGAAAAGACATGGAAGAAAAAAGGTATCCCATTCTTGAAGAGGAGGAAAGCGTAGGTTTATGTTCCGAACCGTCTGTAGCTACCCGATATGCTGTAGAGGAACAGATTGATGTGCCTGTCCTTGGCCCTTCAACATGGAAAGAGGCTATGGACGACCTCGATGAATCGGAGAAAGAATTCGATGCAGGGAAATGCATCCCTTGGGAGGATGTCATGTCTGAAATAAAAGACCGTTACAGGCTTTATGCGCATTGAGATTTCTCCCAAGGCAAGAAAACACCTGCTGGCAATATCGTTCCGTCATCATCAACGATTATTACAAGATGATATATAGGCTTGATGATGACGTTATTACAATTGCTGCCTTCTGGGACATGCGAATGAATCCGAACAAACTTAAACGGATGATCTGACCGGAATTTGAAAAAGTCGTGGAAAAAGTCGTGGAAAAAGTCGTGGGGACAGTACCTGAGTCATATGAAACCGACTATCATTGAAGACGAAATATTTGAATTTGAACCATTTGAAGAAGATGGCTCTGGGCTGTTGGTTGCGGAAACTTCATGGAGAGGTATGGCTGACGAATTGCAAGAGCTACACTATTTGAAGGGTGCCCGGTTTATCTACCAACTGAAACTAATAATCAACTATGGAGAGTTCCATCCTGTTGAGGGCGAAACCGATATTTATAGCGCTATCAGCGAACAAAGTGATGATTTCGACAATCTGATCAATGCAGCACGCAAGGCTGTAGAACATGGCTATCGTGTATATATACTGCCTAATCCGAAAGGAATTAGGACAGCAGATTTCATTTTCGAACGAAAAGGTGTTTATAAAATGTTTGACCTTAAAACCATTACTGGCAAGAATTCTGTTGACAATCGTTTGTCAGAATCTATAGGTCAAACTAACCGTGTGCTTTTGCACATGACTGCTGATTACAATCCTGGGACATTGGCTCGTAGCATCAAACGTTTTTTTGAACTGAATCCCTATGCGCGAGAAGTGCTTGTGTATAAAGGGAAAAAAGAGATATCTGTTATGAGAAAGAGCTTGGATGATGTTAATTTCTTCCGCACCTTTATCCGCCGCTATACTAAATAACAAAAGAGCCACACGAAGTGACTCTTTGTTTGTAAATGGAGTAGTGTCGATCAAGTCTTGCTCCCACGCGGAAACTTACCGGATAGCCAAAACTAATGCTCTGACGTTGCAAAGATAGGGATTTTTCGGTTATCTTCCAAACTTTTTCTCACTTTTTTCAATTTTGACGTTAAAAATACAAATATTGTTTGTACTTTTGCAGATGGTTCGGGGAGAAATCCGGACTAATGAAAGCATTAGCTATTATTTCGCGTTGAACCAAAATGCGTAGGAAACAATTTGGAATAATAACGCTCGAAAGTAATAGAGATTGCGGGTGCTGGATAACGGCATCCCCATTCCACCTTGTGATAGCAATGCATTCGCGCCTATAGGCGTGGTGCATTCTTATAAAGGTGGGTGGGGTTCCAATTCCTACGCATGCCCCAAAGTTCAACGCATAAGAAGCATCACGCTTTTTTTGTGCGCCAGCGATTGATAGTCGATGCAAGTGAACTAAGACTATCAATTGTGTATGGCAAAGAAAGCAAAAGAAGAGGTTTTGAATCTCGACAACATCCTGTTCAAGTGTAGAGATATTCTGAGACAAGCGAAGAACTCCGGTTCGTTTTTCGAGAAACGTGATATGATGCTGACACTCGTGTTCCTCCGCTTTATCGGTGAGAAATACGAGGATAGTCTGGCAGAGCTCCGTCAGGAACTCATAGAGCAGGATTTGGATCCTGACGATGAAGAAATCGTCAAGGCTTTCTTTGACGATATGGATGGTACATACGCCCTGCCCGAAGAAGCCCGCTGGTCAACCATCATCAATACACCTGCCCCACAGCTGAATGTGGCTCTTGATACAGCCCTGAGAAGTATTGCCACGGGTAATGCCTATCTGAAAGGCTGTTTCGTGGAAGGTACATTTACCCAACGCAATCTTGGAGCCAACGACATCAAGAAGATTGTCGATGAAGTGAACAAGATTAGCCACAAGACGTTTGGCGAGGAGAAAGACCTGATCGGTCGTGTGTATGAGTACTTCCTGAAGGAGTTTGCCGTGAATGCCACCAAGGAGGAAGGTGAGTTCTACACACCTCACGATGCCGTGCAGTTGATAGCAACAGTCATTGAACCCTTTGACGGAACACTCTACGACCCTTGCTGCGGCTCGGGCGGCATGTTTATCCAGAGTACCGAACTGGTTAAAGCCCGTCAAGGCGACATCAGCCGCATCAACATCTACGGACAGGAGAAAGATGCTGCCACTTACCGCTTGGCCAAGATGAACTTGGCACTTCGTGGCATCAGTCACAACCTTGGTTCCGAGAACGATTCCACGTTTAGCAACGACCTTCATAAGGGCTTATACTTCGACTATATCATGGCCAATCCGCCCTTCAACCTGAAAGGATGGTGGGATGACAACCTGAAAAATGATGCCCGCTGGACGGACTATGGTCTGCCACCCGAGAGTAACGCTAACTATGCATGGATTCTACACATGCTGTCGCACCTGAAACCGCTGTCGGGTGTAGCAGGATTCCTGTTGGCCAATGGCGCTTTGGGAGATACCGATGCACTTGAAATCCGAAAGAAACTGATACAAAACGACAAGGTGGAAGCCATCATCATTCTGCCCAGGGAGCTGTTCATCACCACCGACATTAGCGTAACGTTCTGGATTCTGAATCAGAACAAGAAAGGTGGTCGCTATCATGGGCGAGAATTGCGCAATCGTGAACACGAAATCCTGTTTATGGACTTGCGCCGATGGACGGAGAATCCTGTAAAGGGCGAACAGAAAAAGAAGGTGCAGCTCATTACGGATCAGATTCAGCGTGTGGCCGACCTCTATCATCAATGGCAGAGTGTTGGAACTGACGGAAAGCATTTTGCAGAGCCAGAACTATATAGGAGTGTAGGCATTGAAGAAATTGAGCAGAACAACTGGACGTTGGTGCCCAGCAAGTACATCGAGTTTATTGACCACGACTTAGAGATTGACTATCCCAAGGAGATGGCTCGCATACAGCAGGAAATGCGTGAGTTGATGGCAAGGGAGAAAGAATCACAGCGTATGCTCGAAGAGGCATTTAAAGGTATTGGCTATGGGATTGAGTAAGTATCGTATCGGGGACCTTATAGAGCCGTATAGTAAAAAATGCGGTATTTCCGACCTTCAGCCTAATGATGTCTCTGGCATAAATATCGACAAGGAGTTCTTTGAGCCGGCTAAGCAAGTTGGTGAAGATACTAGTGGATATAAAATTGTACCACCTAACTATTTCGCATGCAACCTGATGCATGTCGGAAGAGATGAGGTGTTACCTGTTGCACTAAATCACTCAGGTCATAACAAAATTGTAAGTCCTGCATATTCTGTATTTAGGATTAAGAATGAAGATATCGTTATGAAAGAGTATTTTTTCATTCTACTCAAATCCTCAGAAAAAGATCGTTATTTTTGGTTCCATACAGATTCTTCTATTAGGCAAGGCTTACCTTGGGAAGACTTTTGTGACATTGACATCACTCTCCCTTCCATCGAGCAGCAGCACAAATACGTTGATGTATATCTGTCGCTCCAAAACAACCTCGCCACATACCAAAGCAAAGTGGATGATTTGAAACTTGTCTGCGATGGGTATATTGAGAATTTGAGACGAAAGATGCCATGTGTGAAAATAGGTTCTTATATAAGAGAATGTAACGAAAGAAACGAAGAACTTTCGATTTCTGAAGTTCAAGGTGTTGAAAGCTCAGGCAATTTTTCTGAGACACGAGCCAATACAGTAGGACTCGATTTTCATAACTACAAAATTGTTAGACCTTACCAGTTCGTATATAATCCATCTCGTATTAACTTAGGTTCAATAGCAATGAGAGACGCCTTATCTACGGATTGTATTGTTTCACCTATGTACGTGGTTTTTGAGGTTGTTGAACATGGGAAATTGCTGCCTGACTACTTGTTATTGTGGCTTACAAGATCAGAATTCTTTAGGAGTACTCTATTTTATGCGTCAGGTTCTGTCAGAGACACTTTTGGCTTTTCAGAAATGAAAGAAGTCGAAATACCTATTCCTGATATTTCAGTTCAGCGTGAAATAGTCAACATTCACCGATGTTATCTTGAGCGTCAGCGTATTGCCGCCCAGCTAAAAGAGCAGCTGAATAATCTTTGCCCCATACTCATCAAAGGCTCACTACAAAACTAAAACAAGAATTACGATGGCTAAGAATCTGAAGAATATCAATGGTCGTTTCGTGGAGAGCGATTTCGAGAATGCGCTTATTGCTTTCCTCGAAGCAGAAGGATGGCAGTATGTTTATGGCGATGACATACCCAGAGCCAACAGAAAAGAGGTGCTCTACATGGATGACTTGCACCACTTTCTGGAAGAGCAGAATCACAATCTGACCAAAGACGAGATTCATCAATTAGCCGACAACGTAAGACTTGTGGGTGCTGATACCGATTTCGCCACACTCCATAAAGTGTATGGCTGGATGGTGAACGGCATACAGTATGTGACTCAGGCAGGCGAGCCTATGATGATTAGCCTGATAGATTTCGACAATCCAGACAACAACATATTCCGTGTGGTCAACCAGTTTACCGTTGACTATGTGAACAATGGCGAAACGAAGAACCGAAGGCCTGACGTGCTGCTCTATGTGAACGGTATGCCTGTATGCTGCATAGAACTGAAGAGTCCTACGGATGCCAATGCCACGATAAACAAGGCTTGGGAGCAGATAAACATCAGATACTGGCGCGACATTCCTCACCTGTTACACTATTGTCCGCTAGCATGTATCAGCGATGGCGTGAAAACTCAGTTGGGCACCGTTCGCACTCCATACGAACACTTCTATGCCTGGAAGCGTGTGGAAAACGAAGATGAGGTGGCAACGGGTTCATTCAATGAACTGATGACCATGGTGAAGGGCGTATATCGTCCGGAGCGTTTCTTGGAGATATTCAGAGACTACGTCTATTTCCAAGATGAAAAATATGATAGCGACGAAAAGGAAATCGTATGCCGCTATCCTCAGTTCTTTGCCAGCCGCCTGCTGCGCGAAAGCATCAAGGAATCAGTAAGGACACGAAGCGGAAAAGGCGGAACATACTTTGGGGCTACGGGTTGTGGCAAGACCTACACGATGGCTTTTCTGGCCCGCCAACTTTCCATGCGTTGTCCTGAGTTGGGTTCACCAACCATTCTGATGATTGTTGACCGAGAAGACTTGCAGAAGCAGGGAGCCAAGTTGTTTACCAAGAGTACCGAATATCTGGGCTTGGGAGAAGTCGCCATCGTGCAGAATCGCAAGCAGCTGCGTCAGGAGCTGGGTCAGCGTCAGAGTGGCGGTTTCTATATCTGTACCATTCAGAAATTTTGCGACCGCAAAGATGATGCCATCGGGCTGATAAATGATCGTGCCAACATCATCTGCTTTAGCGACGAGGCACATCGCACACAGATAGAAGGTTCGAAACGCATCAAGTTCAGCGAAGATGCTGATGAAAACATGAAGGCAATGATATCCAAGCCATACGCCACCGTACTGCGTGAGGCTCTGCCCAATGCAACCTTTGTCGGCTTTACAGGCACACCTATTGCAGAGACCTATCAGACGTTCGGCGACGAGATAGACCGCTATACGATGGATCAGGCTGTAGCCGACGAAATCACCATCCCCATCAAGTATCACCCAAGAATAGCCAAGGTGCTGCTGAATTCTGAAAAGGTGAAAGAGATTGAGGCGTACTATGCCAATTGTGCAGAGGAAGGCTCAACGAAAGAGGACATCGACAAGAGCAAGAAAGCCATGAGTTCATTAGAGGTGCTGCTCGGCGAACCGGAACGGCTGGACAAGCTCTGTGTGGATATTCATAATCATTATGTGAAGGCTGTGGAGGCTGATCCCAAACGGGTGCAAAAGGCCATGATAGTCTGCTCCAACCGAAAGATAGCCTACGACCTGTTGCTGAAATTCAAGGAGCACTATCCCGAATGGTTTGTTGAGAGAAAGGCTCCTGAAGGGGTAGAAGTTTCTGCTGAAGAACTGAAAAAGCTGAAAATGATGCCTATGATGGCAATGGTTTCAAGCGTGGGCAGTAATGATGAGCCGGATATGTATAACTATCTTGGTGGCGTGAAGAACGATAAACGTTCAGACGAACTTGATGCAGCCTTCAAGCAGGAACACTCCAACTTCCGTATTGTCATCGTGGTTGACATGTGGATTACTGGCTTCGATGTGGAATGCCTTACCTATATGTATAACGACAAACCATTACAGAAGCATTCGTTGATTCAGACCATCAGCCGTGTGAACAGAAAGTATCCGGGCAAGGAATACGGCTTAATAGTTGACTATATCGGCATTCGCGACCAAATGATAGAAGCAAGGAAAATGTATGGTGGCGGCAGTTCGGTAGCTCCTAACAAGGACGATATAGAACAGGCTACAATCATCTTCCGTGAACAGTTGATTATACTGAAGTCCTTGTTTAAGGATTATGACTTGACACCATTCCTGAACGTCAATACAGACCCTGCCACACGATACTTGCTTTTAGCCAAGGCGGCTGAGTATGTGTTTGCTTCTACCGAGACTTTGAACTCGGAGAGCAAGGATGGCAAAAAGACCAAGAAGGTGTCGTTCAAGACCTACTTCCTGCAACTGGTGAAGCGCATGCGCAAAGCCTACGACCTTTGTCAGCCATCAGGAGAATTGGGTGAAGAAGAGTCTGCCCTGGCACAATGCTTCATGGGGGTGGCCGGTATGGTGTATAAGATGAACGGAACGGATGCACCAGATACCGACACCATGAATAAGCGGGTGGCAAAGATGGTGGAGGAGGCTTTGAAATATAATAAAGTGGAAAGCATTCTGGAAGAGGGTGAGGAGATGGATATCTTTGGCCCTGAATTTACAGAGCGCTTGTCTGACATCAAGATGCCTGCTTCAAAACTTGAGATGTTAATCAAGTTGCTGCGTCAGCAGATAACGGAGTATGGCAAGACGAATCAGGTGGCTTCAAAGAAGTTCCAAGAGATGCTGGAAGAGACTATCAAGCTATATCATGAGCGGCGTAAATTCCTGTCTGAACAAGAGGCTGGCGCCACACAGGAGCATGCTGCCGACGACATATTGAAATGGGCAACGGAAGAGGCCATGAAGATACTTCAGGGTATGCAGGCCGATCGTGAGAGTTTCAGGAAGTTAGGACTCACGTTTGAGGAAAAGGCATTTTATGATATCCTGATTCACCTGCGTGATCAATACAACTTCGTATATGGTGAGGATAAGAATGTGGATGGTGTTGTCATCAATGAGAAGTGTAGGAGTCTTGCCCATAAGATAAAAGACCTTATTGATGCCAAGTCTTCATACGCAGATTGGCTGAATAATACGATTGTACGAGAAGACCTGAAGAAGAAAATCAAGATTTGCCTCGTCAAGAATGGCTATCCACCACAATATACCCCTGAGGTGTTCCGTGAGGTGATGGACCAGGTTGAGAATTTCAAGGAGAATGAAACTTTTGGTGTCCGTAAACTGGAGAACATCGAGGATGACCGTGATGTTCGCAATCTTATTTATCAGCGAATTCAAATGGATGCTACTATTAGCGATGACAACTTACGACGTGAAGCCATAGAACTGTATGGGGAACGCTATCCGGATATGTCACCCAATGATTGGCGTCATGTCGTGGAAGCATATGCACCTATGGTTAGAGAGGCTGCACAGCCAATGACCAAAGAAATATCGATGCGTCAATATGGAAAAGCGGCAGAGACTAGAAAGACTGAAGAATAATAAGAGATAACAAGGAACTATAACCGGCAAGTTTGCGGTGTTTCTACAGCAGCCTGACGTATGCCGGCATTAACCGACACGAAAACGAAGAACAGGTCGGTGGCTACAGCACGGTCATCACGATGGAAGAATACCTGTCCTCATAACAATATTCGCCCGATGGAATAATCAAAAAGGAAAAAAGTATAATAACAACAGGCGCTCTTTGACAAGTTTTCGGTAGGTTCTATTTGACTTGCGGTCGAATTTTGTCGCGACTCAACAAAGGAAATGCAGGCATTTCTTCGTATTCGCTGGTCCAAAATTTGGTGGTTTGACGGGAAATTCCTACATTTGCAGTATGAAACTCAGATTCAGCATACACTATAATACCGCATGGGGCGAAAGCCTGCATGTGAACATGGAATACCGAAGCCAGGACGGAACGGTGAAACAGTACGACCTGCAGATGCTGACCGACGACGGACAGCTCTGGACGCTGGAAACGGCCGTGCTGGAGAGCCGGCAACACCCCATTAACGAAATATGTTACGCCTACGAGGTGCGCGATGCCGACGGCCGACTGCTGCGCCGCGAGTGGGACATGGTGCCCCGCCGCTACCACTTCGACCCCACGCGCAACTACGACTTTCCCGACCAGTGGCACGACCAGCCGCTGTGCTTCCACCTCTACACCAATGCCTACGCTGCCATGACGGGGCGGCCCGTGGGCGAACATGTGGAGGCTCTGCGCCTGCCGCTGTTCCGCCGCACGGTGGTCTTCCGCGTGTCGGCCCCGCAACTGAAGCCGGGGCAGTCGGTTGCCGTGTGTGGCAGCCATCCCGCCATCGGCTCGTGGAACACCAGCCGCTACCTGAAGATGGAGTATGCCGGACAGCACGAGTGGATGTTGTCGGTGAACGCCCTGGGCATGCTCTTCCCCATAGAATATAAGTATGTGATTGTTGACGACCACACGCACTCGTTTGTGGCGTGGGAAGAGGGTGACAACCGCGTGGCGGGCTCCGGCGAGACGAAGATGGAGGACGCTGGGGGCCAGGTGCTGGTGCTGTATGGCGACCAGCTGCGCGTGCGCGAAGACGACTGGCGTGCCGCCGGCGTTGCGGTGCCCGTGTTCTCGCTGCGCACAGCCGACAGCTATGGCGTGGGCGACTTCGGCGACCTGCGGCGCCTGGTAGATTGGGTTGCGGCAACGGGCATGAAGGTGATACAGGTGCTGCCCGTCAACGACACGACGCTGACCCACCGCTGGGGCGACAGCTACCCCTACAACAGCGTGAGCGCCTTTGCCCTGCACCCACACTATATTGACTTGGAGGCACTCGGACACCTGAAGTCGAAACAGCGCATGACGGCATACCACCGCCAGCGACAGGAACTGAACGCCCTGCCGTACAGCGACTACGAGGCGGTAGATCGCGTGAAGACGGCATACGTGCAGGAACTCTTTGCCGAACGGGGCCAGCAGACACTCGCCTCGGCCGACTTCAGAAAGTGGCGCGACGACAACGACTGGTGGCTGAAGCCCTACTGCGACTGGCGGCTGAAGACCGACGACCCAGAAGCCCGTCAGGACGAGGCCGAAAACAAACGGGCGGCAACGGCATACGTGCAATATCACCTGCACCGCCAGCTGAAAGCTGCTGCCGACTATGCCCGCTCGAAAGGCATCATTCTGAAAGGCGACCTGCCCATAGGCGTGAACCGGCAGAGCGTGGAAACGGACAGCCGACCCGAGCTGTTCCACCTGGACATGCAGGCAGGCGCACCGCCCGACACGTTTGCGGCCAACGGGCAGAACTGGGGGTTCCCCACCTACAACTGGGAGCCTGCCGACGTGAAGGCCGACAAGACGCGCCTGACGCTGGCCGAATGGTTCAGGCGCCGTTTCCGCCACATGGAGCAGTACTTCGATGCCCTGCGCATGGATCACGTGCTGGGCTTCTTCCGCATCTGGGAGATTCCGGCCGATGCCGTGCAGGGCGTGTTGGGACACTTCTCGCCGGCGCTGCCGCTGACCGTCGGCGAAATAGAATACTTCGGACTGCCGTTCCGAAAGGAACTCTACACCAGACCCTACATCAACGACCGCATTGTGGAGCGCATCTTCGGCATACATGCCCAGTACGTGCGCGACTTCTTCCTGCTGCCCAAGGCCTACGGGCTCTACGACTTGAAGGCCGACTACAGCACCCAGCGCCAGGTGGAGCACTTCTTTGAGGGACGCAACGACGAGCATAGCGTCTGGATACGCGACGGGTTGTACCGGCTCATAGCCAACGTGCTGTTTGTGGAAGACCCGCGGCAAAAGGACATGTTCCACCCACGCATAGGAGCCCTGCACGAACCCATCTTCCACTCCCTGAGCGACGAACAGAAAGATGCCTACATGCGGCTCTACAACAACTACTTCTACCAGCGACACAACTTCTACTGGGGAGCGCAGGCGCTGAAACGGCTGCCCGACATACTGCACGACACGCGCATGCTGATATGTGCCGAAGACCTGGGCATGCTGCCCGACTGCGTGCAGCCCGTGCTGGACCAACTGCGCATACTATCGCTCGAAGTGCAGGCCATGCCCAAGATGCAGGGACAGGAGTTTGCCCACGTAGATGCCTACCCGAAGCGTTCCGTATGCACCCTTTCTACCCACGACATGCCGCCCCTGCGACTGTGGTGGGAGGAGAGCCCCGAGCGCACGCAGCGCTACTACGTCACCATGCTGCAGAAGGAGGGCCGCGCGCCGCAGCAGCTGCCGGCCCACCTGGCCGAGGAAATCATTGCGCGACACCTGTACTGCCCGTCGATGCTCTGCGTGCTGTCGCTGCAGGACTGGCTCGCCTTGGATGGCACGCTGCGCTCGAAGGACGTGCACGCCGAGCGCATCAACGTGCCCAGCGACCCCTATAACCGCTGGCAGTGGCGCATGCACCTGACCATTGACGAACTGCTGGCCGCCACGAAATACAACCACAAGCTGAAGACCATGATAACGCGGAGCAAGAGATGATGATGAGGTACGACACGTTTATCTTCGACCTTGACGGCACCTTGCTGAACACACTCGACGATTTGGCAGCTGCCGTGAACCATGCCCTGCGCACGCACGGGATGCCGGAACACACGGTTGACGACGTGCGCCGCTTTGTGGGAAACGGTGTGCGGCTGCTCATGGAACGGGCCGTGCCCGGCGGAGCCGGCAACCCGCTCTTCGCGGCTGCCTTTGCCGACTTCCGGCACTATTACATGGAGCATGCGCTCGACACGACGCGCCCCTACGATGGGGTGGTGCAGGTGTTGGAGGAGTTGCAGCGAAGGGGGTGCCACGTGGCCGTCGTCAGCAATAAGTTCATGACGGCTACGCAAGAACTGGTGAGCCATTTCTTCCCGACGGTCAGCGTGGCCATTGGCGAACACGAGGCAGAAGGCATACGCAAGAAACCGGCACCCGACACGGTGTTTGAAGCGTTGAAAATGCTCAACGCCTCTTCGGCATCGGGAGTGTTGCATCCCGTCTATGTGGGTGACAGCGATGTCGATATAGAAACAGCCCAGAATGCCGGGCTGTCCTGTGTGTCGGTACTTTGGGGCTTCCGCGACCGTCGGTTCCTGGAAGCTCATGGGGCCACGACGTTTATTTCAGCCCCCGGCGAACTGCTGCTGATGTGCTGAAGCTTAGTAGCCCGGGTTCTGCCTGATGTTGCTGTTGAACACCAGGATGTCGGCAGGAATAGGGAACACGGTGGTGTGGCCGTCGCTCTCGTCAACAGCGTCAGAACCCTCGTACAGCGAACGGTACTGCCCGAAGCGTATGAGGTCTTGCCGGCGCCAGCCCTCCCAGCAGAGCTCCAACAGCCGTTCGTCGAGCAGGTTCTGCAGCGTGTATTCGCGTGCCGGCATGTACGAACGATTGCGGACGGCATCAAAATACTGGTGGCCGTCCTCGCCCAGGCGCAGCAGGGCCTCGGCACGCATGAGCAGCACGTCAGCGTAGCGGAAGAGCACAATGTCGTTGTCAACGAGCTTACCGTCCTTCGTTCCGTTCTTATCTACTTCATATTTCTTCATCCGGGCACCCGCCGTCTCCTTGTAGGGAGAGTAGCTGATGTCGAGTTCTACTTCGTTGGGGTAGTAAACAAGTGGCTTGCCGGTGCGGTCTTTTACCTGATTGTTGTCCAGGTCGTACACCTCGTCAGCATAGAAATTGTCAATGAAACGGGGGTCCTCGTTGGGCGTGCCGTATTGATAGATTTCCAGAACGCGCCGTGTGGCCGACGTGCCGTTCTCGCCGGTAAAGTTGAAGGCTGCAGCATGGCGGTAGTGCAGCGAGCGCACGATGTTTTCCTGATGGTTGCGGTAGAAGAAGTCGTCCATGGGAATGGAGAAAATGTTTTCGCAGCTGTTGTGGTTGAATACCTTGAAACAGTCGGAGTAGCTTTCTTCCAGACGGTAGCCCAGCAGCTCTATAAAGCGGCAGTATTCGGCACATTCACGGTAGTAGGGGGCGGCCTCGGGGCTGTCGGTGCCGATGCCTAAATAGACGGGCGCATTGAGCATGAGCTTGGCCAGTACGAAGAAAGATACCGGCAGCGTGATGCGCCCGTAGTAGTCGCCCTCGTGGGTACTGTTCTCGGAAGAGAGCTGGTCAGAATACGTTTTCAGTTCATTGACGCAGAAGTTGAACACCTCTGCCCGCGTTGACTGTTTCACCTGGTCGAGCGGTATGGCGGTGTCGTTGATGAGCGGCACGTTGCCATAGAGGTCGAGCAGGTACCAGTAGAAGATGGCACGCAGGGCATGAACCTCGGCCGTGTAGCGGTCGTATTCGTAGTCGGTCAGCAAGTCCCTGTGGGCATCGATGATTCCGAGCGAGCGGTTGCACAGGGTAATGACCTTGTAGAGGTAGTACCAGGAGTTCTTCACCACTTCGTGGCCCGGTCCCCAGGAGTGCTTATACATGGCCTGCCAGAGTCCGCCGTCAAACCAGTCGCCGCCGCGGGTGGGCAGCATGGCCTCGTCGCTGCCGAAGGTCTGAAGGTCATAGACACCGCGGCAGGTCCCCTGTAGTCCCTGACCGTCCTTGTCGCCGCCTATATAATTATATAAGGTAGCAACGGCGTTCTGCCAAAGGGCTTCCTTGGTGGTGTAGGCCATCTCTTCAGGTATCTGGTCGCGTGGCTCCTCGTCGAGCGAACAGGAGGTGGGCAGCATGGCGTAGAGTGACAGGCAGCAAAGCAGGAGTGACAGTTGTTTTGCTTGGTTCTTGATGTGTGAAGTATTCATCATTCGGATATTTTTTTTTAAAACTGGATGCTCAGGTTAATTGTGTAGGAACGGTAGGCGGGAAGGGTGTTCTTGTCGTCAATGCCGAGGGTAGGGCTGACCACCGACGAGTTAATCATCGGCGTGGTGCCGGAATAGCCGGTAATGGTGGCCAGGTTGTTGATGGAGGCCGCCACGCGCAGGTTCTTGATGTAACGGGTGTGCAGGGGAACGTTCCAACCCACGGTGACGTAGTCAATGTTCACGTAGTCGCCGCGTTCAAGCCAGTAGTCGCTGATGGTCTGGTCCTGGATGTTCTGTTCGGGGGCACCCTTCATCACATTGTAGTTGGGCAGCGACTGCATGTTCATGTAGGTCAGCTTGGTGCCATTATATATTTTGTGGCCAAAGGCTCCGTTGACCTGCATGGTGATGTCCCACTGGCGGTAGCGGAAGGAGAAGTTGGAACCCATGCGGGCCTTAGGCATGGCCTGGCCGCATATCTGCTTCTCGTCGGTGACATCGTACTTGTAGGAACCGTCAACATCCTCGACGAGTCCTTTGCAATGGGGAAGGTAGAAGACACCGAGCGGCTGACCGACTATCTGCATGACGACGTCGCTGCCGCCGTGGAAGCCGGCTCCATACAACGAGCTGATACATTTTTGCTCGGGGGTGGTCAGATAGATGCCTTGATAGTCGCCGCTGAGGGTGACGAGCTTGTTGCGCTCAAAGCTCCAGTTCATGTTGATGTTCAGCTCCATGTCGGGAAGTCGCAGCGGGGTAATGCCAAAACCAATCTCCAGACCGTGGTTGCGCATTCGGCCGAGGTTGGCCAGCAACTTGTCGTAGGTAAAGGGCGGCACGCTGACGTCGTACTGGTAAAGCAGGTCGCTGGTGCGCGAGGTGTAGAAGTCAACGGCCAGCGCAATACGCTTGTTCCAGAACGTGGCGTCAATACCGATGTTGAACGTGCGCTTGATTTCCCATTTCAGGTCGGGGTTGGCATTACGAATGATGCCGAGCGTGGTGGCCGGTGCTCCGTTGATGGACACTATGCCGTTGGGCTGAATGAGCTGTTGTGACATATATGAGTCTATACCGCCCAAGTTTCCGCTCATACCGTAACCGGCACGCAGCTTCAGGGAGTTCAGCCAGCGGACGGACTTCATCCACGACTCTTCGCTGACTATCCATGCACCGCTGATGGAGGGGAAGAAACCCCAGCGGTTGTTCTTGCCGACCTTCGACGACCCGTCAAGACGGGCATTGGCTGTCAGCGTGTAACGCTTCTTGAAGGTATATTGGCCACGCATCAGGAAGGACTCCATGTGGTTGTCCTGATAGAACGAACCCGTGCCGTCCCACGTCCTGACGGCTCCTGCAGCCAGGTTGTTATAGCCAAAGGCATCGGTGGTGAAATAAGAGGCGGTGACAAAGAAACCCTTGCGCTTCTCGTGCTCTACCTCTGCGAGTGCGAGCAGTTCCACATGGTGGTGATTGGCGAAGTCGTGGTGCCAGTTGAGCGACAGGTTACCCAACCGCTGCTCACTCTTGGTGTGGTGGCGGTAGGCCTCGCCGTGGCTCCATACGTAGGTGGGGTAGTAGTGTCCGTTGTCAATGCTGTTGTACGAGAAAGAGCCGAAGGCTGTCAATGTCAGCCCGTAGCCCAGGTCGGCTGCTGCCCTGAGGTGTACGTTGAAGTGGGCGTTGTTCTCGTCTTCATCCATAGCGAGAATGGAGTTCGGGTTGTTAATCCAGCTGGCTTCAGTCACCTGGTGGTAACTGCCGTCCGGTTTGCTGCCGTCCGGATAGGTGGGGTTGAAGGTGGCGGCAGAGTAGAACAGCTTTTGCGAGAAGGGAATGTAGTCGAACTTCAAGATGGAGCCAAAGGCACCAAGGTCGAAGGTCACGCGGTTGTCAAAGGCTTTCTGCGTCAGGTCCAGCTTGGCGATGTAGTTGCGTACGCGGTTTTTCCTGATGATGGTCTTATGGTCCTGCAAACCAATGGACGCACGGTAGTTGGACGTCGGCGTACCACCGCCGAAGGCTATATGGTGGTTCTGCACGAACCCCGTGCGCGTAATGACCTCGGGGAAGTTGGTGTCGTGACCCAGGTCGCTGATGCTGAGGCCATACTGCTTGGCTGTCTGACGGAACTCGGTAGCGTTGAGCATCTCCACGGTCTTGTAGGTACACTCGAAACCCATGGTGCCGTCGTAGGCTATATGGAACTGTTCGCCCTTACCCTGTTTCGTCTTCACCTGAATGACACCGGCAGCGCCACGGCTGCCGTATTGTGCCGTCTCAGAGGCATCTTTCAGAATGGTGAAACTCTCAATGTCAGCAGGATAGATGGTTGATAGGGTGGAAAGGTCGGAAGAAACACCGTCGATGATGACCAACGGGTCGTTGCCACCCGTCAGCGACGTGGTACCACGAACGCGTACGGCACTAATCATGGCTTCCTGGCTGCTGCCCGTCTGGACCTGCACACCGGCCGACTGACCGGAGAGCGCATCGAGCGAGTTGTTGACGAGGCCGCGGTTCATGCGGCTGCCATCCACCTTATCCACCGCACCGGCTATGTTTTGCACTTCTCCTTTAGTGTAACCGACGCGAACTCTTGTTGTATCAATATCTTGTGCTGTTGACAACGTTGCTGTTAGCAAGGCTGTTGAAAGTAGAATTAGTTGTTTTTTCATCTTGATATGGTTAGTAAAGTGATGCAAAGTTAAATAATTATTTTCAAATACCCTGCTAATATTTTGGAAATATCACAAAAAAGTTTTATCTTTGCAGCCGATTTCAAGAAAAAGGCACTCCGTAGAGTGCTGGGATTGGTTCCGTAGCTCAGCTGGATAGAGCAACAGCCTTCTAAGCTGTGGGTCTTGGGTTCGAGTCCCAACGGAATCACCAAAAAAGGGGAATGCTTACTGCAAGCATTCCCCTTTTTGGTTCTGTTTCAAAATACGCTATGTTACTTAATCAGCTCAATGCTGCGGCGCAGGAACTTGTCGAGTGCCTCACCACGCAGCATGCCGTTCTGCAACAGGGCAAGGTCAATGAGCTGGTGAACAATGTTGTTCTGGCGACCATAGTCGCTGAGCACCTGTTTCTTCTTGTCCTTCTGCTCCTGAACAGCTTTCTCGGTGTTCGTCTTGTCGTCTTTCTCTTCCTGAGTCAGCTCGTCGGCTTTCTTCTTCTCCTGTGCCTGACGGAGAGCAGCCAGACGGGCTTCCTGTCCCTTCAGTTCTGCCTCAATAGGTTTCAGCGGCTCTGCGGTCTGGGCGGTACAGTCGTCTATGACCTTCTTGACCAGCGGGTGGTCGGCGTTGAGAACCAGACTGTAGGAGTCGGGCATCTGGGCATAGAAACTCATGCCACTCTGGTAGCGGCTCATCTCCTTCATGCGGCGCATATATTCACTCTGGGTCATGATGACGGGTTGCTGCTGCTCGCCGAGGTTCTGTACCTCGACGTAGAAGTCGGCCTTCTCAATGGTGGGAATCTGCGAGCGGAACACCTGTGACAAATTGTCAGCCACGTCCTCGCTGATGGTTTTCTTCGGGGCATCCTGCTTCAAGATGAGACGGTCAATGATGTCGGCATCCACACGGGTGAAACGTACCTTTTCCAGTTTCTGCTCCAACATCTGGATGGTCGGCACATCAAGCTGACCGTCAGCCATCAGCACGCTGTAGCCTTTGGCCTTGGCAGCCTCAATGTAGGAGTACTGCTCTTCCTTGTTGGTGGCATAGAGATAGACCAACGTACCCTCTTTGTCTTTCTGCTCACCCTCAATGAGTGTCTTGTATTCGTCGAGCGTGAAATATTTACCCTCAGTATCCTTCAGTAGTGTGAACTCTTTGGCACGGTCGTAGAATGACTCCTCGGAAAGCATGCCATAGTTGATGAAGAGTTTGAGGTCGTCCCACTTCTCCTCGTAGGCCTTGCGGTCTTCCTTGAAGAGTGCTGACAGACGGTCGGCCACCTTCTTGGTGATATAGGTGGAAATCTTCTTCACTTCGCGGTCGCTCTGCAAGTAGCTTCGGCTGACGTTCAGAGGAATGTCTGGTGAGTCAATGACGCCATGCAGCAACGTCAGGAATTCAGGTACGATGCCCTCTACTTGGTCGGTTACAAACACTTGATTGCAGTAAAGCTGTATCTTATTGCGCTGCAGGTCGATGTTTGATTTGATTCGAGGGAAATAGAGGATGCCGGTCAGGTTGAACGGGTAGTCAACATTCAGGTGAATCCAGAACATCGGATCGTCCTGCATGGGGTAGAGTGTGCGATAGAACTTCTGGTAGTCCTCGTCCTTCAGCGTGGAAGGGGCTTTGGTCCACAAGGGGTCTGAGTCGTTGATGACGTTATCCTCGTCGGTGTCCTGCATCTTGCCGTCCTTCCATTCCTGTTTCTTGCCGAAGACAACGGGCACGGCCATGAACTTGCAGTACTTGTTCAGCAGACCCTGAATCTTGTCCTTCTCCAGGAATTCCTTGCAGTCGTCGTCAATATAGAGGATGATGTCTGAACCGCGATTCTCACGCTCGGCATCGCTGATTTCATAGGCAGGACTGCCGTCACAGCTCCACTTCACGGCCTTGGCACCTTCGCGATAGCTCTTGGTAATGATTTCCACCTTCTTCGACACCATGAATGATGAATAGAAGCCCAGTCCGAAGTGACCGATAATCTGGTTGGCATTGTCCTTGTATTTCTCCAGGAAATCGTTGACACCCGAGAAGGCAATCTGGTTGATGTACTTGTCAATCTCCTCTTCGGTCATGCCGATGCCATGGTCAGAGATGGTGATGGTGCCTTTCTCGGCATCTAAACTGATGCGTACGCTCAAGTCGCCTTCTTCACCTTTAAATTCACCCTGCTGCTTGAGGGTTTTCAGTTTCTGAGTGGCATCGACGGCATTAGAAACCATTTCACGCAGGAAAATCTCATGGTCGCTATAGAGAAACTTTTTGATGACGGGGAAGATGTTCTCTGTTGTAACCCCAATGTTACCTTTTTGCATATTACTTTAATATTATTTGTCGTTTGCCCTGAGGACTGCAAATTCTGTGCCAATAAAAAAAGAACAAATTTTTCATGCTACATTCTTCACTTTTCACTTTTTTTTGTACCTTTGCAGGCGTTTTTTAGATATCAAATAACATTGCAATGAATATTTCGTACAAATGGTTAAAAGAATATGTTGATTTTACGCTCACACCACAGGAAGTGTGTGACGCGCTGACATCAACAGGACTTGAAGTGGATGCACTGGAAGAAGTGCAGAGCATTCGTGGCGGACTGAAGGGCCTCTACGTGGGTAAGGTGTTGACGTGCGAGATGCACCCCAACTCCGACCACCTGCATGTAACGACCGTTGACCTGGGACGAGACGTTCCCTCACAGATTGTTTGTGGAGCTCCCAACGTGGCTGCCGGCCAGAAGGTTATTGTGGCCGACCTGGGTTGTGTGCTCTACGACGGTGACAAGGAGTTCCAGATTAAGAAGTCGAAGCTGCGCGGTGTGGAGTCGTGCGGCATGATATGTGCCGAAGACGAAATAGGCATCGGTACCAGCCATGCCGGTATCATCGTCTTGCCTGACGATGCCGTGGTGGGCACTCCGGCTGCTGAGTATTATCACTTGGAAAGCGACTGGCTCATCGAGGTGGATATTACGGCCAACCGTGCCGATGCCCTGAGCCACTGGGGTGTGGCACGCGACCTCTATGCCTGGCTGAAGCAGAATGGATACGAAACCTCGCTCCATCGTCCGGGCGACGAGGCTTTCTGTGTAGATAACCACGACCTGCCCGTCGATGTGGTCATTGAGAATACTGAGGCCTGTAAGCGCTATGCCTGTGTGAGCATTACAGGGTGCGATGTGAAGGAGTCGCCGGAATGGCTGAAGAACAAACTGACCACCATCGGTCTGCGTCCTATCAATAATATTGTAGATATTACCAATTATGTCATGATGGCTTACGGCCAGCCATTGCATTGTTTTGATGCCGACATGGTGACAGGTCACAAGATTGTGGTGAAAACCATGCCTGACGGTACGCCTTTCCAAACGTTGGATGGCGTGGAGCACAAACTCTCTGACCGTGACCTGGCCATCTGTAATGCCGAAGAGCCTATGTGCATTGCCGGCGTGTTTGGCGGCAAGGGTAGTGGCACGTATGAATCTACCCACAGCGTCGTGCTCGAGTCGGCCTATTTCCATCCTACGTGGATTCGCAAGTCTGCCCGCCGTCACGGCCTTTCTACTGACGCCTCGTTCCGTTTCGAGCGCGGCATAGATCCCAATGGAACCATCTACGCCTTGAAACAGGCTGCCATTCTTTGCAAGGAACTGGCTGGTGGTAAGGTGTCCATGGACATTAAGGATGTCTATCCCGAGCCTATGCAGAACCCTGTGGTTGACTTGAAGTACAGCTACGTCCACTCGCTGGTGGGCAAGGAGATTCCCCACGACACCATCAAGAGCATCTGCCAGTCGTTAGAGATGAAGGTGCTGGCCGAGGATGCCGAAGGGCTGACGTTGGAGGTGCCTGCTTACCGTGTGGATGTTCAGCGTCCGTGCGATGTGGTGGAGGACATCCTGCGCATCTACGGATATAATAATGTAGAGATTCCCACCCAGCTGAAGTCGTCGCTGGTCATCAAGGGCGATGAGGACCGTAAACACAAACTGGCCAATATCGTGAGCGAGCAACTGGTAGGCCAGGGCTTCAATGAGATTCTGAACAACTCGCTGACGAAGGCGGCATACTATGGCGAGCAGCAGGAGCAGCTGGTGCACATCATGAACCCCCTGTCAAGCGACTTGAACGTCATGCGCCAGACCCTGCTCTATGGCGGACTGGAAAGTATTGCCCACAACGTGAACCGCAAGAACGGAAACCTGCGTTTCTTTGAGTTCGGCAATGTCTATTTCTTCAGTCCCGACCGTCAGAACGACGATGACCCCATGCAAGCTTACAACGAACAGTATCACATGGCTCTCTGGATTACCGGTAAACGTGTGGAAGGCTCTTGGGCTCACCAGAATGAGGATTCTTCTTTCTACGAATTGTCTGCTCATGTAGAGAACATCCTGCGTCGCATCGGTGTGGAGCCGGGCATGCTGGTACGCAAGAAGTCGGAGAACCCGGTCTTCTCTTCTGCCATCGCCATCGAAAACCGTGGTGGAAAACTGCTGGCCGAAATGGGCATTCTGGGTAAGAACACGTTGAAGGCGTTAGATGTTGCACAACCCGTATATTACGCCGAACTGAACTGGACAGTACTGATGAAGGTGGTGCGTAACAAGCAGGTGCTTTATACGGAGATTTCCAAGTATCCGGCCGTCAGTCGCGACTTGGCGCTGCTGGTTGACCAGAGTGTGGAGTTTGCGCAGATAGAACAGATTGCGCGTCAGTCGGAGCGCAAACTGCTCAAGCGTGTAGAACTGTTTGATGTCTATGAGGGCAAGAACCTGCCGGCTGGCAAGAAGTCGTATGCTGTAAACTTCATTCTACAGGACGAGCAGAAGACCATGGGCGACAAGCAAATTGATGCCATCATGCAGAAGCTCATTCAGAACCTGAAGAAACAATTAGGGGCGGAACTGCGCTGATTTGACAATTGAATCTTTCACCATCTGACAATTGTTGATTGAAACAGATAATATTAATAAAAATAGAAAAATCAAACTATGGGAAGAGCATTTGAATATCGTAAGGCTACAAAGCTGAAGAGATGGGGCCACATGGCCAAGACATTCACCAAGATAGGCAAGCAGATAGCCATTGCCGTGAAGGCTGGCGGTCCTGACCCTGACATGAACCCCGCATTGCGTGCGTGTATTGCAAACGCCAAACGCGAGAACATGCCGAAGGACAACATTGAGCGCGCCATCAAGAACGCCATGGGTAAAGACCATGCCGACTATAAGGAAGTGAACTATGAAGGCTACGGACCCCACGGCATTGCCATCTTCGTGGAGACGCTGACCGACAACACAACCCGAACCGTGGGTGACGTTCGCTCTGTATTCAATAAGTTCAGTGGAAACTTGGGCACGCAGGGTTCACTCTCGTTCCTGTTCGACCACAAGGCCGTGTTCACTTTCAAGAAGAAGGATGGTCTCGACATGGACGAGATGATTCTTGACCTCATTGACTATGGCGTTGAGGATGAGTACGATGAAGACGACGAAGAAAACAGCATCACCATCTATGGCGACCCCTCGTCGTTTGCTGCCATTCAGAAACACTTGGAGGAAAACGGCTTCGAGGTGACAGGTGCCGAGTTCACACGTATTCCGAACGACCTGAAGGATGTGACGGCCGAAGAGCGTGAGACCATCGACAAGATGGTAGAGAAACTTGAAGACTTCGACGACGTACAGACGGTTTATACTAATATGAAACCGGAAGTCTGAACCTGAATATGTAACGAACGACGGAGCCCACTTCAGAAAGTGGGCTCCGTCGTTCGATATACATTACCTTATTTATTATAGTCTTTTTCCGTATAAGTAGCTTCAAAAAGTATCATTCCGGCATTTGCCTGCGAACGATAGATGTAGCGGATATTATAACCGTGGTCGCGTGCACCTTTCAGAGCCGTGGAGTTTTTCACTTCCTTCAGAAGATTCTCGCGAGGATTATTCTGTTGTATGGCCATTGCATTGTCAGCAGCTCCTGACAGCGTGTAGTAGTAGTTGACCGTAAGCGTCTGCTTGTCGAATGTCATAGAGTCAATGACGGTGTTCTGGTTAATCTGTGCGGGACATTTTTTCTGGGTGAACTCCTGAGCCTCACGCACACAACGGTCTTCAAAAGACTCCTGACAGGCAGTCAGCAGACAGACCGCAAATAGGGTGTAAATAATCTTTTTCATTTCAATGTATAATAAATTCGCATACAAAATTACAAAAAAATCATAATTTGCAATTCATTATTCGATTTTTTTTGTATTTTTGCATCTTAAAAAAATGTACATAATAGGCTCATGAACCATATCAGAAATTTTTGCATCATAGCACACATTGACCACGGCAAGTCAACATTGGCCGACCGTCTGCTTGAGTTTACCAAGACCATTCAGGTAACCGAGGGGCAGATGCTCGACGATATGGACCTTGAGCGCGAGCGTGGCATTACCATTAAGAGTCATGCCATTCAGATGGAATACGAGAAAGATGGGCAGAAATACGTGCTCAATCTGATTGATACTCCTGGACATGTTGACTTCTCCTATGAGGTAAGCCGTTCTATTGCGGCATGTGAAGGTGCCCTGTTGGTGGTCGATGCCACACAGGGTGTTCAGGCGCAGACCATCTCTAACCTTTACATGGCTATCGACAATGATTTGGAGATTATCCCCGTCATAAATAAAATAGACATGCCCTCCGCAATGCCTGACGAGGTGGAGGACGAAATTGTGGAATTAATCGGCTGTAAGCACGAAGACATTATCCGTGCTTCGGGTAAGACTGGCGAAGGCGTGCAGCAGATTCTGGATGCTGTCGTCGAGCGCATTCCTCATCCGGTAGGCGACGAGGAGGCTCCTTTGCAGGCCTTGATTTTCGACTCCGTGTTTAACTCGTTCCGCGGCATCATAGCCTACTTCAAAATCCTGAACGGTACCATTCGTCAGGGCGACAAGGTCAAGTTCTTTAATACGGGTATGGAGTACGTGGCCGACGAGGTTGGCGTGTTGAAGATGGACATGATACCCCGTAAGGAACTTCGAACAGGCGACGTAGGATATATCATATCTGGCATCAAGGATTCCAAGGAGGTCAAGGTCGGCGATACCATCACCCATGTGCAGCGTCCTTGCAGCGCTGCTATAGAGGGCTTTCAGGAAGTAAAACCCATGGTGTTTGCCGGTGTCTATCCCATAGACCCTACTGATTACGAGAACCTGCGTGCATCATTGGAGAAGCTACAGCTGAATGATGCCTCGCTGACTTTCACACCGGAGTCCAGCGTAGCCCTCGGCTTTGGCTTCCGTTGCGGATTCTTGGGTCTGCTGCACATGGAGATTGTTCAGGAACGACTTGACCGCGAATTCAATATGGATGTCATTACCACCGTACCCAACGTTTCCTATATGTGCTACGACAAGCAGGGTGGGGTGAAGGAGGTACATAACCCTTCGGGACTGCCAGACCAGACACTCATCGACCACATCGAGGAGCCCTACATCAAGGCCAGCATCATTACCACCACCGACTTCATCGGTCCCATCATGACCCTCTGCCTCGACAAGCGCGGCGAACTCATCGACCAGCAGTTCGTAAGTGGCAACCGAGTGGAGATACATTTCTACCTGCCCTTGGGCGAAATTGTTATCGACTTCTATGATAAACTGAAGAGCATCTCCAAGGGCTATGCCTCGTTCGACTACTACATCGATTCGTTCCGACCATCGAAGCTCATCAAACTGGATATATTGCTGAACGGTGAACCTGTTGATGCTCTCTCTACACTGACGCATCAGGATAATGCCGTAACCTTCGGTCGGCGCATGTGCGAAAAGCTCAAGGAACTCATTCCCCGCCAGCAGTTCGACATCGCCATCCAAGCTGCCATAGGAGCTAAAATTATAGCACGCGAAACAATTAAACAAGTACGTAAAGACGTGACCGCCAAATGCTACGGAGGTGATGTCAGCCGTAAACGAAAACTACTCGAAAAGCAGAAGAGAGGAAAAAAACGCATGAAGCAGATTGGAAATGTAGAAGTGCCGCAGAAAGCCTTCCTTGCTGTGCTGAAACTGGACTAATATAACAACAACAAACGATAACAATAAAGTGTTTAACTAAGACTTATGACAAATATCAGCCAGACTACTCGCGACATTGCACGCGAACTCGCACGCCGCTACAGTACAATGACTCATGAGGAACTCGATGTCCTCGAGGACTTGCTCGTTCCCATGAAGTTCCAAAAGGGAGAGATGATTCTCTCTGAGGGTGAAACCTGTACCAATATCTACTGGATTGCCAAAGGACTCGTGCGCCAGTTCTATTACAAGAACGGCAAGGAACTCACCGAGCACATGGCTACCGAAAATAATATTGTCATGTGCATCGAAAGCCTCTTTAAGGAAGAGCCCACACGCTTGCAGATTATTGCCCTCGAGAATACCATTATTTATGCCTTGCCCAAGGATGCACTTGAGCAAGCCTCTATCCGTAGTGTGAACATCCAGATGCTCTATCGTAAGATTTTGGAAGAGTCACTGATTCTCTCACAGGTACATGCTGACATGCTTCGTTTCGAAACGGCACAAGACCGCTATGTGAAGCTTGTTAAGCGGCAGCCACAGTTGGTGCTCCGAGCACCGCTGGTCTATATTGCCAGTTATCTGCAAATGACACCTGAAACCCTCAGCCGTGTGCGTAACTCTGCAATGCAGGAGTAAGTATTGTTTGCAGAAGAATATAAAAAAGTAACGACCACTCACGCATCAGAGTGGTCGTTACTTTTTTATATGGAATATGAATGTTTTTATGCGAAGGCTACGGTAAGACCGGCCATGACGATGCTGACCATCGACATCAGCTTGATGAGAATGTTCAGTGACGGACCGCTGGTGTCCTTGAAGGGGTCGCCGACAGTATCGCCAACAATGGTGGCCTTGTGGGCAAACGAACCCTTGCCACCGAAGTTTCCTTCCTCAACATTTTTCTTCGCATTATCCCAGGCACCACCGGCATTGGCCATGAAGACTGCCAAGGTGAAGCCACAGGTCAGTCCACCCACTAACAGTCCCAGGACACCTGACACACCAAGCACGATGCCCACTACAATGGGAATGGCGATGGCCAACAGCGACGGGAAAATCATTTCGTGCTGGGCAGCACGGGTGGAAATCTCTACGCAGGAACCGTAGTCGGGTGTTGCCTTACCTTCCAGGATGCCCTTGATTTCGCGGAACTGACGGCGCACCTCCTCAACCATCTTCTGGGCGGCACGCCCCACAGCCTCCATGGTGAGACCGCAGAACAGGAAGGCTGCCATGCCTCCGATGAAGGCACCCACGAGCACCTTCGGGTTCATCAGGTTTACCTGGAAGAACTCCATGAAGTCTGGCATGGTGGCCGTTGCAGGGTCGAAGACTTTTTCCGTCAGCGGATGAATGAACTCCCGACCACCCTCAACGGAGCGTATCATGGCAATCTTAATCTCTTCTACATACGATGCCAGCAGGGCCAGGGCTGTCAGAGCGGCAGAACCAATAGCAAAACCCTTACCAGTAGCAGCGGTGGTGTTGCCCAGTGCGTCAAGAGCATCCGTGCGGTGACGCACCTCTTCACCCAGCTCGCTCATCTCAGCATTTCCACCAGCGTTGTCGGCAATCGGTCCGTAAGCATCAGTAGCCAGCGTAATGCCGAGTGTCGAGAGCATTCCTACGGCAGCAATACCAATGCCATACAGTCCGTGGGAAATACTGGAGGCTGACATGGTCAGGTCGAAATGGTTGGCAAACATATAGCTCAGCATGATGGCCACGCCAATCGTTATGACGGGAATACAGGTGGAAATCATGCCCGTTCCTATACCTTTTATAATAACAGTAGCAGAACCTGTGAGACCGGCTTCCGAAATTTTCTGCGTCGGTTTGTAGGAGTGCGAGGTGTAGTACTCTGTTGCCTGACCGATGATGACACCGGCAGCCAGACCTGTAATGACGGAGAACGACAGGCCAATCCAGTTGTCAATTTCCAGCAGATACAGGATGGCGAAAGTGGCTACAGCGATAAGCAGGGCGCTGACATTTGTTCCTAATGACAACGAGTGCAGCAGGTTCTTCATGGTAGCCCCCTCCTTGGTACGTACTAGGAAGATACCTAACAGCGAGAGAAACACGCCGACAGCAGCAATGAGCATAGGGGCTATCACAGCCTTGATCTGCATCTCGGGCACCATGGCAAAGGCTGTGGCACCGAGGGCTGCCGTTGACAGGATACTACCGCAGTAGCTCTCATACAGGTCTGCACCCATACCGGCTACATCACCTACGTTGTCACCTACGTTGTCGGCAATGGTAGCGGGGTTACGCGGGTCGTCTTCGGGAATGTCTGCCTCCACCTTGCCTACGATGTCGGCACCCACGTCGGCAGCCTTGGTGTAGATACCTCCGCCGACACGGGCAAACAGGGCCTGTGTAGAGGCACCCATGCCAAAGGTCAGCATGGTGGTAGTGATGGTAATGAGTGCCAGACTGTCTCCCTCATAGAACAGGCTCAGTACGAAAAACCAGATGGCAATGTCGAGCAGTCCGAGACCTACGACGGTAAGACCCATCACGGCTCCTGAACGGAAGGCGATGCGCAGTCCGCCATCAAGACTCTTCCGGGCAGCATTCGCAGTACGGGCAGAGGCGTATGTGGCGGTCTTCATGCCGAAGAATCCGGCCAGTCCACTAAAGAAACCTCCTGTCAGAAAGGCAAACGGTACCCATTCGTTTTGTACGTGCAGCACGTAGGCCATGAAGGCAAACAGCACGGCCAGTACTACAAAGACGATGGTCACTACACGGTACTGCTGCTTCAGGTAAGCCATGGCTCCGCTACGCACATAGGCTGCAATTTCTTTCATACGAGGCGTGCCCTCATCTTCCTTCATCATCTGTCGGAAGAAGACCCATGCTATGAACAAGGCCGTCACCGAGGCTATCGGGACCAGCCAGAAAACAGTTGGAATAGTATTCATTTTTATTCAGTCAGAGTTTAGTCTTCTACGTAGTCTTCCAACCCGTCGGCTTCCTCGTCTGGGTCAGTTTCAATTTCAAATGTCGTACGATAGTTGTCTTCGTTGATGTCTTCGTCGTCAAAGGTGGTAGGCTCTTCCATCTCCTCGTCTTCCTCGTCGTGGTTCTTGTAGTCATCCTCAGGCAGGTCATCCTCTTCGTCTTCCTCGTCGTTGAACGCCCGGCTGGTCTGGAATTTCATGCGTGGTTTCTCGCTCTCCGGTTTCAGCTTGGCAAAGATGGCTTCCACCCAGCTGCCCTTGGCAACTTCAAGCACTTCGTAGCCGTCGGCCACTTTCTTTTCATACATGCCCCCTGGCTTATGCAGACGGTCTTTTGGCAGGGTAGTCGTTGAAATGTCGAATCCGCTTTCAATGATGTCCTGAATAGACTGCGACAGGGAGTCCCAGCCGCCTCCGAAATTCCGGTCAATGACTTCCATGAGCTTGGCAGCCGAGATGTGGCGGATGTTCTCGTAGGTCAGGTCGGTGACGCGCATGATGGGACGTTTCTTAATGGCCCAGGTAATCTTCGTCTGGTCGTCAACCTTTATTTGTCCTACTTTGTACCCCTGTTTGGTATATTTCTTCTTGGCAGCCTCAATGTCTTCCTCTTTGACTTCTTCAATCATGAACGCACTGCGGATGATGTCTTTGTAACGGCGTAGGTTGTCACGGATATCAGCGTCTTTCTCGGCACTCTCCCACATACGGAAAATGTCGTTTTCCTGGACATCCCATACCGTACTTTTTGTCAGTGTCTTCAACGTCAGTGCTTTCTTGACTGTCATTGTTGTTTCTTCTTGTTTTGTTTTCATGCAATAAAATGTTTTTGTAATCTTGGCCACAAAGGTAATAAATAATTGTGAATTATGAATTACTTATTACAATTTTTTTCGTATCTTTGCAGCCGTTATGTCGGAACCTTTAGCAGAGAGACTGCGTCCGCGGACGCTGGACGAATATATTGGACAGCGTCACCTGGTTGGTCAGGGTGCGGTGTTGCGCCAGATGATTGAGTCTGGACGCATCTCTTCTTTTATTCTATGGGGACCGCCGGGCGTGGGCAAAACCACGTTGGCCCAGATCATTGCCCACCGGCTCGACGTGCCGTTCCACACCCTCTCTGCTGTGACGAGTGGCGTGAAAGATGTGCGTGATGTCATTGAGCGTGCTCAGAAGGAACGTTTCTTCAATCAGCCGTCGCCCATTTTGTTTATCGACGAGATACACCGTTTCTCCAAGTCACAGCAGGACTCCCTGCTTGGTGCTGTAGAGAAAGGTACGGTAACACTGATAGGTGCTACGACAGAGAACCCTTCTTTCGAGGTCATACGTCCGTTGCTCTCACGCTGTCAACTCTACGTGCTGAAGTCGTTGGAGAAGGACGACCTGCTGCTCCTGCTACAACGTGCACTGAAAGAAGACATCTATCTGCGTGAACGGAACATCATGTTGAAAGAAACGGGAGCCATTTTAAGGTATAGTGGAGGAGACGCCCGTAAACTTCTGAATATATTGGAGTTAATAACAACGAATTCTGACAAGAAGGAAGATGAACTTGTCATTACCGACCAGTTGGTGGAACACTGCTTGCAACAGAATCCCTTGGCCTACGACAAGGATGGAGAGATGCACTACGACATCATTTCGGCATTCATCAAGAGCATCCGTGGCAGCGATCCTGACGCTGCCCTCTACTGGATGGCCCGTATGATAGAGGGTGGGGAAGACCCACAGTTCATAGCGCGTCGCCTGGTCATTTCTGCTGCCGAGGATATAGGACTGGCCAATCCCAATGCGCTGCTGCTGGCTAATGCCGCCTTCGATGCCGTGATGAAAATAGGCTGGCCTGAGGGCCGCATCCCTTTGGCAGAGGCTGTGGTCTATCTGGCCACGTCGCCCAAGAGCAATTCTGCTTATTTAGGCATCGACTCGGCCTTGCAGTTGGTTCGTCAGACGGGCAACCAGCCCGTACCGCTGCCTTTGCGCAATGCACCCGCTAGGCTGATGAAGGATTTGGGCTATCACGATGGTTACAAATATGCGCACGACTATCCTGGACACTTCGTTGAACAGCAATACATGCCCGACGCGCTGACCACCCAGCGGCTGTGGCATGCGCAACACACACCGTCAGAGGAGAAGCTGTATCAACAAATGCTTCGATGTTGGGGAAAACGTTTTGAAGAATGAACGACACTTTACAGTATATTCTTGAGATTCTGGGAACCTTTGCGTTTGCCATCTCGGGCATCCGTCATGCGGCAGCCAAACGTTTCGACTGGTTTGGCGGCTATGTCTGTGGCGTAGCCGTTGCCATCGGCGGAGGAACCATTCGTGATTTGTTGTTAGGTACCACTCCTTTTTGGATGACCACCCCCATGTATCTCATCTGTACGGCCATCGCCCTGCTCTTCGTCGTCACCTTTCACCATCAGATGAAATGGCTCCAGAATGCGTGGTTTGTGTTTGACACCTTCGGTTTGGCACTCTTTACCATCGCCGGACTTCAGAAGAGTCTGCTCTTCGGCCATCCCTTCTGGGTTTCCATCATTCTGGGTTGCATAACGGGTGCTGCCGGTGGGGTCATCCGTGATGTCCTGCTTAATAATGAGCCAGTCATCTTCCACCGCGAAATCTATGCCATGGCCTGCGTCGTGGGCGGCCTGCTCTACTGGTTGCTGACGGTAGTGGGATTGTCTCAGGGGCTTGTCGTCGTGCTGACTTTTCTCTTTATCTGCATGATTCGTTTTCTCGCCGTACGCTACCACTTGTCGCTACCGACGTTACGTGGCAGTGACGAAGCATAACCCCTTCGACCTTCTTCCCCCTTACTTCATAAAGTAGCCCACACGCCGTGCTATGCCTTGTTCCTGGAGCGTTTTCAGCAGATAGAAGCCCTTGGGCAGTTTGCTGATGTCTAAACGCTGCGTGTTGGGGTAGGTGGCAATAATGGTTCCCTGCATGGTTTCAACGGCTAAGTAGCTGTTGTTCTCATGTCCGGAGGGAATGGTCAGATAGTTGCCGTCCGAATGCAGGAGCTCCACATTCGGAGCTTGCGTCGTGCTGGGCAAGTCAATCTCGGCCGATGTTGCCACATCCTGACGGGCAGGGCCTTCGTTGCCATAGCGGTCAATGGCCGTCACGGCATAATGCATGGACGGGTCTGCCTGCCATGTGGTGTTCATGACACGTGTGGCGACGAGGTTACGGGCATCAGCAGTATTCACGGGTGTTGTCTTGCTGGCATATATATTATATAAGGTATAGCTCTCACCGGTTGTGACGGCACTCCAGGTCAGTATGTTGCCCTCCTTGCTGACCGTGGCCGGTGCATCTGGAGCCTCGGCATGCTCCCACGTCATGGGGGGTACGAGGGCAGGGTAGCGGTCAAACTCCTCCTTACTGAAGTCATAGATGCCCTTGGTGTTATCGGTAAAGAACTTGCTGCGGAAGTGGGCGTGACCTATTCCGAGTGAGCGCAACACATACATCTCGCGCTTCATCACGTCTAAGGGCCAGTTTTGCTGGCCTCGGTCAAGCATGTAGGTGCCTAATCCACCGGCCACGATGCGTTTGCTGTCATGTTGCTGCCAGTCAACGGCAAAGGGATAGAAGTGGTCGCCCTTGAAGTACATCATGGGGAAGAGGGCGTCCATCAGCCCGTCGCGCAGCCAGCCTTGTGCATCCTGGCACACCTTGGTGTAAGCATTCCAACCCCGGCTGTTGTAGCGTGGCAGATCGTCAAACTTCCCGATGGGTGAACAGCTGTACATCACCCAGGGCTTCACGCTTTTCACCGCTTGACGAATGACTTTTACGATGTGGGTAATATGGCGGCGACCTTCCTCGCGCGATACCTTTATCTTCCAGTTTTCCGGATAGCGGATGTAGTCTAAGTGAATGCCGTCAATGTCGTAGCGCTCCGTGATTTCCCGGCAGATGCGTGCCAGGTAGTCGGCTGTCTCTGGACGTTCCGGGTTCATGAATCCCTCATCCCCTATCTTGACGATGTTCTTGGGCATCTTCTGGCGCAGCTGTTTCGTGGCCGCACTATTCCATTTTCCTACGGGTATGGTGACCACCCAGGCGTGACATTCCATGCCGCGCTTGTGACATTCGTCAATGCAGAACTGCAGGGGGTCATAGCCGGGCGAACGACCGCACTTGCCTGCCAGGAACTCATACCACGGTTCTATTTGTGAGGGATAAACCACGCTGGCACGTACCCTGGTGTGCATCAGCACACAGTTGATGTTGGCTGCTTTCAACTCGTCGAGTATGTGGCAGAGCTCCTGCTGTTGTTTCCTCATGGAACTCTCGTTTTGTGCTTCGGTGCGTGGCCAGTCAATGCCTCCGATGATGGTCAGCCAGACGGCACGCATTTCTGTTTTGACCACCGTTGGCTGTGCCGTGGCGGTGAGTGCCGTCAGAAAAGTCACAATTAGGATAGATAAGATTTTTTTCATAATGCGTGCAAAGTTACGAATAAGTGAGCAAAATGCAAAGGGAAAACTCGTTTTTCTTTTCATTTTCGAACGAAAGTAACTTCGCGACTTTTGTCGCAAAGTTACGAAAAGTCGAGAGCATATATCAGCATTTGGACGGTGCTTTATAAAAACAGACCCGACAGCTTGAAATTCAGAGGCTGCCGGGAATCAACGTTGCAAAGATAAACATAATTTTCGAATATTGCAAATGTTTTGGGACTTTTTTGCGAAAAACCCTATATACACATCACTTTTCCGCTTACGTTCCCTACATGGTCGAGGCCATAAACCAGCGAAGCCCCATCAACGTTCATCCATTGGAAGAGTTTCATCATTCGGGCATATTGGTTGAGAACGTATGAGGTGTCAATAACTGCATTAGGGCGAGCAAAACATATCGGCTCATGATGGGCAATACGGTTGCGCAACTTGTTGATATAGTCAAGTTCCTGAAACACGTATGTATTGTCGTATCTGTGCTGACGGGAGGAAGTGGGCTTGTTGGGGAATATTCGTAAAAGTCTTTGGCCCATTAAAGCGTAGGCAGCATTGGAGAACATATACTTCCATACACCGAACTCCATTTCCGACAGTAACTTTGAGTGCGAATAGTTGCCCTCACGCATCAGCCCGTTATAAGCCTTCTCAATAATCTTTCGTGTATTCTCTACACGACGGTCATAGTACAACGCACCGTTAGGAAGTATGGCATCACGCAGCCAGTCGTTGCCACGCTGAGACACCATCTCCTTATCAATGCGGTTGCGTAGCACAACCTCAAAGCAACTGATGATGGTAAACATCTCTTGCGACAACTTCAGATTATACCGATAGAGTGTCATTGCCCGTCGCGTGTCGTTATTACAGGCGGCAAGGTATTTTTGCATCCTTTTGGCTGAGAAGAGTTCTTCAAACTCGCTGTATCTCATATTGAATTTTCTTTTCTGTGGTGCAAAGGTACAAAACTTTTATGAAATTTTTATCATAGGTATGCAGGAATTTCGCATAGCCACGCACTATTTTTGCAGCCAAATTGCTATAATAACAAACAAAACTTATATTTAAAACAATGAAGACAAACGTATTGATAATTATTTCAGCTGTTATTACAGTCTGCTTCTGTTCATGTTCAATGAACTACCCAAAAGAAGTGAACAATCGCATTGAAAAGTTAAAGGAGCAGGGAGCAAAGATTCTTGCGCATTCCAATGACGACACTGGTGCTGAGCACTATATCGTCTACAAAACAGATACTGAATTGATATATGATGACATAGACTCAAAAAAAGTCCTGCTCAAAAAGGGACAATGGCCAAACCAAGTCGTTCTTGATATTGATTCTTTAAAACCAGATTTAACAACTAAAGTCGTACCATGCTCAGCACAGTATGATATAGTAAGTGCGGTCTTGGAGGATGCCCGAACAGCTATTGTTAAGAATGGCTTTGTCTATGTTAAGGGTGAAAAAGAAAAAGACTGGTGGGGAGTAATCTTATCCTCTGGTCTCCCTAATGTTGTGATGATGGAGAAATGGGATCTTACTGATAAAGGCAACTTGAAAGTAACGGGAATTTCAGGTAACGCTACGGGTGTGAGTATAGAATATTTCATTAAACGAATATATGGGAACACATCTATCTTGAACACGATGCAATCCAAAATAATGGGGTATGAATCGGATTGTGGGTTAGTAACACGTGAAGCTGCTATCAATTTTAAAGGAGAAATCGCTGAGTTGTCACCTAATTATATCATAAGCGAGGGAGGTAATAGACCTATTCTGTATTATGAATATCCTGCAGATCAATTAAATGATGCTGAAGGTATAAAAAAATTTATTAGTGTCTATGATGCTGCTTTCATGAAAGAGATTGTTGAACCAATCGAAGAACAGGAGCGCCAAGAAGAGGCAAGAAGAGAACAAGAACGTTATTATTATGAGGAGCGTAGCAATACTATCTACAATTACGAATGCAAATATTGCCATTCAATAATACAAATGCCAGATAAAGGCCCAGACTTTTTCACTGGCCAATGTCCCTATCATGACAATTTCAACCATCATTGGGAGAGAATAAAATAAGGGGAGATAATGCCCGTGAACCACCTAATCAAATATTATCAGCTATGGAAGCGATTCAAAAATACGAAGAACGTGCTCGCGTTTTCAAATAAAAGTCGTGACTGTGGCTTACGCCGAAGTTACTATCTCTCAGAAATAAAAAGAAAAACTGACTTTTCTTTTGTATTTCATTCGTTTAATCGTAACTTTGCAGCATGAAGGACTATTTGCGCAGACATATCTGGATACTGAGCGAGCTGTACCAGAATCCCAAGGGACTGACTTACAGGGAGTTTGCAGAGCGGTGGGAACAGAGCACGCAGAACATGCAAGGAACATCCCTGCCCAAGCGGACGTTTGCTGACTGCTTAAGGGCGATAGAGGAGACGTTCGATATCGACATCTCCTCTGATGCCCGTAATGGCTACCGCTATCGTATTGTGCAGCGCGACTGGCTGGAGAACGACACCGTAAAGGACTGGCTGTTGTCTGCCTTTGCTGTAAACGGGCTCTTGCAGGATAGTCGTGGACTGAGAGAGCGGGTGATGTATGAGAATATTCCTTCAGGCAACGACTATCTCCTGGAGGTACTGAAGGCTATGAGGGAGAACCATGTGCTGGCAGTGACTTATCAGGACTATTTTGACGAAGAACCGCGCTATATTCTGCTGGAACCTTACGGCGTCCGTGTGTTCCGCCAAAGGTGGTACGTCGTTGGGGTGATGGAGAATAAACCCAAGGGTAAAGAACCGACAGAGTTGACTAATCAAGGACGCATTCGCCGCTATGCATTGGACCGGGTTGTGAAACTGGAGCAAACGGATGCTACTTTCAAGATGCCGCGAGACTTTTCTGTTGACGACTATTTCGCCGATGCTTTTGGCATTATCGTCGAGCCAGAGGAATATGATGTCGAGACTATCCGCTTGAAAGTCTACGATATCAACCATCGCAGGGAGTACCTCCGCTCCTTACCATTGCACCATTCACAACGGGAGACAGAACAAACGGCAGACTATTCAATCTTTGAACTACGTTTGGCTCCCACCTACGATTTCATACAAGCCATATTGGCGATGGGGAATGAAGTAGAAGTGCTGACTCCAGAATATGTCAGACAGGAAATCAAGTGGCGCATCACTGAAATGCATCAACGTTATGAGTAACTGTTAAAACAAGTGCTTATATTTGGTTATCCCAGAATTTTGTTGTACCTTTGCACCCGACGATGAGTCACGAAACAGGCGGTGGCTCCGAGTCGGGTGCTCTTTCAGACACTTTATAGCAGAACATTGAATTGAGAACAGTCTCCAAATAGTATAAGTTCTATTTTGATATTGAATATCAATTAGTTACCATTATTTAAAGAAGAAACTGGTAACACTTTAGAAACGAGAGGACTTACATATTCCTACACACTTCTCACCAAACCAAAGAACGCTCTCAT
>JAGAYI010000015.1 GCA_017940545.1 Prevotella sp. | reverse complement strand
GTTGCCGTTGTTGCCATAGAACTGTACCTTGTCGCCAGCCTTCAAGCCTTCGATGGTCGTAGTTGTGGTAAAGGCCGTCTTCGCGCCACCGTTCACGGAGTACTTCATCTCATTCGGCAGCGTGCTGATGCAATTCACCATGATGGTACCATCCGTGAGTGCCTCGAGGGTCAGCGGAGTCTCCAGCATGGAGGCTTGCGCCCATGCGCCCGTCGCTGTCATCATCAGCAGGGCGAGAATTGAAAGTACTTTTTGTTTCATTTTCATTGTTTTTGTTTTTTGATTAATAAAATTGTTTATTTAAATAAAAATTGATGCTGATATAGTACTGGCTATCTTTTTGAAATTAGCCAACACGCAACAGGCGCGTCTGAGCCCCGTAGCGGGGCGCAAACGCGCCGTGTGGCCTTCGATGCCACGAGCGCCGAAATAATTGATTCTAAGCTACTTACAGCGTGTATGGGGGGGGTAAAATGACATGCTCCAATCCGGCAACGAAAGCGTGTCGGCAGTCAGTCTGGTGGCCTGTCTGTGTGGTCAAAGTCAAAAGCATGTCTTCTTGTTTTAGGGTGTTTCTGTTTTTAATCTTGCATGCAAAGATACGCAATTTTTCTAAAAAAACAAGTTTCACAGTAAAAAAATTGCAGTAGAGAAGTAAAAAAACGGGGAACCTCCTGTCACGGCACCATGCCGTTTCCCGTCGGACGGTGCCGACTGTTAGGAAGACACTGCCGGGGAAACTGGGAGAAAGTGCCGGGGAAACGGGGACTTTGGGTAGGGGAAACAGGGTTACAGACTATCTACATAGTCGCACAGCTGGCGGTAGAAAGGGTGGCGTGCCAGCGTGTGCCGGTCGCCGAGAATGATGAGTTTCATGCGTGCGCGGGTCATGGCCACGTTCATGCGGCGCAGGTCACGCAGGAAGCCTATCTGTCCCTCGTCGTTGGAGCGTACGAGCGAGATGACGATGACGTCGCGCTCCTGACCCTGGAAGCCATCGACGGTATTGACGGAAATGAATCGGCGGAAGGGCTTGAAGAATTCGCGCTTCGCCAGCAGTCGTCTGAGCAGCTGCACCTGTGCACGGTAGGGCGAAATGATGCCCACGTCGATGCGCTCGTCCAGTAGTCGCTGCTTGCCTATGCGGCTGAAGTACTGCTGCAGCGCGTCGAGTGTCAGCACCGCCTCCGCCTGGTTGACGAGCGACAGTCCGTCGGCTGACGCTTCGCCCTGCTGCTCGTCGGTAGGTGCGGTCTCCACCCACGTGATGGCCCTGTCTAAGTCGAGGATGCTGCGGAACTTCACTTCGGGTGCCGACACCACCTTTCCGTGGTAGAAGTAGTTGCTTGAGAAGCGCATGATGTCGTCGTTCATGCGGTACTGCACCTGCAGCAGCGTGACGGCCTCGGGCTTCAGCTCCACCAGTCGCTCCATGAGCGTGCGTCCCAGTCCGGCCTTCAGTGCGGCAATGCTCTTCACGGTGGGCGGCAGCTGGCAGTGGTCGCCGGCCAGCACCACGCGGCTGACGCGCCGCATGGGAATCCAGCAGGCAGGCTCCAGGGCCTGTGCGGCCTCGTCGATGAACAGCGTTCCGAACTTCATGCCCTCCAGCAGCCGGTGGGCAGAGCCTACCAGCGTGCAGGCAATGACGCGTGCCTCGGCGAACAGGTCGCCGTTGATGCGTATTTCCAGTTCAGCGGCCCGCCCCTTCAGGCTCTCCAGCTTCTGGTGAAACTTCTCGTCGCCCCGCCGGCGGTGGCTGCGCAGGTCGCGAATGGCCTTGCGTATGGCCCACAGCTGCGGATAGTCAGGGTGCGCCTCGAAGCGCCGCTCGTAGGTGAACGATAGCATCTTGTCGTTGACGCGCGTGGGGTTGCCCAGCCGGAGCACGTTGATGCCGCGATCGACGAGCTTCTCTGAAATCCAATCGACGGCCATGTTGCTCTGTGCGCACACCAGCACCTGCGGCTCGCGCATCAGCGTCTCGCGAATGGCCTCTACGAGCGTGGTGGTCTTGCCCGTGCCGGGCGGGCCGTGCACGATGGCCACGTCCTTGGCCCGCAGCACCTCGTTGACGGCCCGCTCCTGGGTGCTGTTCAGGTAGGGGAAGCGCATGTTCTGGAAAGTCAGCGTGGCCGGTCGCTGCCGCGAGAAGAAGAGGTCGCGCAGGTAGGCCAGCCGCCCCTTGGCCCGCATGGTGCGGTCGAGGGCGTCGAACATGCAGCGGTAGCTGGTCTCGTCGAACGACAGCTGCACGCCCAGGGGCTCGTCCCTGCGCTGCAGGTCGAGCAGCCGTCCGCTGTCAGGCAGTATGACGACCATGCGGTCGCCATCGACGTAGCTGACGGTGGCCGTGAAGGGCAGGTAGCTGAGCGTTGCGGTTTTTGCGTGGGGTGCTGGCGCCATGGCAAAGAACACGACTGGCCGGCCGAACTCAAAGTTGTGCTCCACGTCGGTGTCAGCCTCGCGAACCACCTCAAGGGTCAGCTGGTTCATGGAGTTGTAGTACGAACGCCCCAGGCGCAGCGGCCACCAGGCATCGCCGCGCCTGACCTTCCGTTCAATGCCAGACTCCTCGGTCTGCCGGCGGAAGGCTTCCTTCTCGGTGCTGTACTCCAGCTGGAGCAGCAGTCGCTGTTGGGTAAGTGCTTGTAGTGCGTCCATTTAAATGACTGCAAAGGTACAATAATTTGGTGTAACCGGCTAACTTTTTTGAGAAGATTAACGAACGGGGAGTGTTAGCGGACACAGAAAAAAAATAAAAAATTTTGCCCTAAACAGATACAATGTTAGAATATTTTTGTAACTTTGCAACCGGTTTCGGTTTTCAAAAACGGAAAACTTTTTGGAAAGAGAAAGCGGAAAAGTTGTCCAAAACGGAAAACTTTACAATACAAAGACAAATGAAAAAACAACTATAAATATTAGACATAACATAATGGAAATCAAGAATTTCACCATTACCAAACGCGACGGTTCGAAGGACCGTTTTTCGTTAGACAAGATTATGAACGCCATCGTCAAGGCGTTCGAAAGTGTAAACGTGCCGGCTGATTTGAGCACCATTTCCAAGATTCTGAGCCACTTGGACATGCACGACGACATTAAGGTGGAGGACATTCAGAACCAGGTGGAGGAGGCTCTCATGCGCGAGGGCTACTACCAGGTGGCCAAGTCGTTCATGCTGTACCGTCAGGCACACAGTGAAGACCGTGAGACGCTGGCCCGCCTGCAGTTCCTTTCCGACTACGTGGAGTCGGTGAACGCGGCCACGGGCTCGAAGTACGACGCCAATGCCAACGTGGAGCACAAGAACATTGCCACCCTCATTGGCGAACTGCCCAAGTCGAGCTTCATACGCCTGAACCGCCGACTGCTGACCGACCGCATCAAGAAGATGTACGGCAAGCAGCTGGCCGACGAATACATCGACAAACTGACACACCACTTTATATATAAGAATGATGAAACCTCGCTGGCCAACTACTGTGCCTCCATCACCATGTACCCCTGGCTTATCGGCGGTACGACCAGCATAGGCGGCAACTCGACGGCCCCGACCAACCTGAAGTCGTACTGCGGCGGGTTCATCAACATGGTGTTCATGGTCAGCTCCATGCTGAGCGGTGCCTGCGCCACGCCGGAGTTCCTGATGTACATGAACTACTTTATAGGCAAGGAGTTCGGTCTGGACTACTGGCAGCGGGCCGACGAGGTGGTCGATCTCTCGCTGAAGCACCGTACGCTGGACAAGGTGATTACCGACTACTTCGAGCAGATAGTCTATTCGCTCAACCAGCCCACCGGCGCACGCAACTACCAGGCCGTGTTCTGGAACGTGGCCTACTACGACCGCTACTACTTCGAGAGCATCTTCGGCGAGTTCTACTTCCCCGACGGCTCGAAGCCCGACTGGAACGGACTGAGCTGGCTGCAGAAACGCTTCATGAAGTGGTTTAACCACGAGCGTACGAAGACCCTGCTCACCTTCCCCGTGGAGACCATGGCTCTGCTGGTCGATGAAAACGGCGAGTGCAAGGACAAGGAGTGGGGCGAGTTTACGGCCGAGATGTATGCCGAGGGCCACTCGTTCTTCACCTACATGAGCGACAATGCCGACTCGCTGAGTTCGTGCTGCCGCCTGCGCAACGAGATTACCGACAACGGCTTCAGCTACACGCTGGGCGCCGGCGGCGTGAGCACGGGCTCGAAGAGCGTGCTGACCATCAACCTGAACCGCTGCATACAGTATGCCGTGAACCACAAGATGGACTACCTGGAGTACCTCGGAACGGTCATCGACCTCTGCCACAAGGTGCAGTTAGCCTACAACGAGAACCTGAAGGACCTGCAGGCACACGGCATGCTGCCGCTGTTTGATGCCGGCTATATTAATATAGGTAGGCAGTACCTGACCATCGGCATCAACGGACTGGTAGAGGCTGCCGAGTTCATGGGACTGAAGATTACGCCGAACGACGACTATCTGCACTTCGTACAGGGCATTCTGGGACTCATTGAGAAGTACAACAGGCAGTACCGTACGAAGGACGTCATGTTCAACTGCGAGATGATACCGGCCGAGAACGTCGGCGTGAAGCACGCCAAGTGGGACCGCGAGGACGGATACTTCGTGCCCCGCGACTGCTACAACAGCTACTTCTACGTGGTAGAGGACGACTCGCTGACCATCATCGACAAGTTCAAGCTGCACGGAGCACCCTACATAGAACACCTGACTGGCGGCTCCGCCCTGCACATGAACCTGGACGAGCACCTCTCGAAGGAGCAGTACATGCACCTGCTGAAGGTGGCCGCCAAGGAGGGTTGCAACTACTTTACGTTCAACATTCCCAACACCGTGTGCAACGACTGCGGAACCATTGACAAGCGCTACCTGAAGGAGTGCCCGCACTGCCACTCGAAGAACATTGACTACATGACGCGTATTATCGGTTATCTGAAGCGTGTCAGCAACTTCTCGGAGCCGCGCCAGCAGGAGGCCGCCCGTCGATTCTATGCTCATGCGGAGTAGTGTAAGACGATAGAACAATGCTAAAGTATGTGAATTCCAGCGTCGTCTTTCAGGAAATTCCTGACGAGGTGACGCTAGCTATTAATATCTCCAATTGTCCGTGTCATTGCCCGGGCTGCCACAGCCAGTACCTGTGGGAAGACATCGGACTGCCGCTCGACACCAATGCCATTGATGCCTTCGTCAACAGATACGGCACCGACATTACCTGCTTTTCCTTCATGGGCGGAGACAGCGACCCCAAGAGCGTGAACCTTCTGGCACAATACATTCATGAGGAACACCCGCAATTCAAGGTGGCATGGTACAGCGGACGGCTGCGCATTCCGTCATTCGTCTGCAAGACCGATTTCGACTACCTGAAAATAGGGCCCTACATACGACACCTCGGACCGCTCAACAAACCCACCACCAACCAACGCTTCTACCGCCAGACCGAGGATGGCAGCTTTGAAGACATTACCTCGCACTTCTGGAGGAAATAAGGCATGAAATGAAAAAACGATTGCTGCTCGTCGCCCTGCTCCTTGTTCCCGTCGCCTGCAGTGCTCAAGACGACGAGTCGTGGCAAGAGATGTTCCAGCGGCTTTCTGACGTGGAAGACGTGGAGTCGGCCGACTGGGAGGAGAACTACGAATGGCTGAGCAGCCTCGCCACCCACCCCATCGACCTGAACCAGGCCACGCGCGACGACCTGGAAGCCCTGCCCTTTCTCACCGCCCAGCAGGTAGAGGACATCATGGCCTACCGCTACCGTCACGGTGAGCTGCAGACGCTGGGCGAGCTGCAGATGATCAGGTCGCTGGACTACGAACGGCGGCAGTTGCTGCAGTGCTTCGTCTTTCTGGGCCACCAGCCGGCAGTACCGCCACTGCCCCGGCTTGACAGTCTGCTGCGATGGGGAAAGCACGACGTGACGGCCTCGCTGCGCGTGCCCTTCTACCGGCGCGAAGGCGACCGCAACGGCTATCTGGGCTATCCCTATAAGCACACCGTGCGCTATAAGTTCCACTACGGACAGCGCGTCAGGGTCGGACTGTTGGGGGCACAGGATGCCGGAGAGCCATTCTTTGCCGAGGGAAACAGTCTGGGCTACGACCACTATGCCTGGTATCTCATGCTGCAGCGATTAGGCCCCGTCGAGGCCCTGGCCGCGGGACAGTACCGCCTGTCGTTAGGCATGGGACTGATTATGAACGGAGGCTTCAACCTTGGTAAGCTGGCCACCCTGCAAAACCTGGGACGCACGAATAACGCCATACGCCCCAATTCGTCGCGCATGGAGTACGGGTACCTGCAAGGGGGTGCCGTCACCCTGCGCCTGCCCACGTCGCTCCTGCCCTTCGGCACAGGTAGGAAAGGAACCCTGCTGCTCACCGCCTATGCCTCCTGCCGTCCCGTTGATGCCACGCTAAACGCTGACGGGACGGCGGCCACAATACTCACCGACGGCTACCACCGCACACCGGCCGAGATGCAGAAAAAGCACAACCTCACACAGACGGATGCCGGACTGCATATTGACTACCGCCGTGAGGCCCTGCGCATTGGGGCTACCGTGGCCTATACCCACCTGAGCCGACCGTTGCAGCCCAACACCCAGACGCTCTACCGCCGACACTATGCGCAGGGCAGCAACTTCATGAATGCCTCCATAGACTATCGCTACACCACACACCGGCTGTCGCTCAGCGGCGAAACGGCCATCGACGGGAATGGCGCCTTGGCCACCATCAATGCCCTCAGCTTCCAACCCACGTCCGACTTCAGCATCATGGCACTGCAACGCTTCTATGCCTACCGCTACCAGGCGCTTCACGCCCGCAGCTTTGCCGAGGGAGGACGCGTGCAGAACGAAAGCGGACTCTACGTGGGGGCCACGTGGCGACCCAACCGGCAACTGCTGCTGGCTGCCTACACCGACGTGGCATACTTTGCGTGGCCTAAGTATCAGGCTTCACAGTCGTCATACGCCTGGGACAACCTGCTCTCTGCCGCCTACACAGCCCGGCGCTGGCGACTGGCGGGCCGCTACCGCCTGCACCTGCGTCAGCGTGACAACGCAGAGAAAACCCTGCTCGCCAACCGCATGGAGCATCGCGGCCGGCTCACGCTCAGTCACGACACCCCGTGGGGAGTCACCCTGCACACACAGGCTGATGCGGCATACGTCAACAACGACGGGAACGACCTGGGATTCATGGTGAGCGAACGGATGAGCAGCCAGCTGAAGGGCATCAAGATAGACATTGGTGCAGGCTATTTCCACACCGACAGCTATGATGCACGCCTATACCTGTATGAGCGTGCGCCACTGTATCAGTTCTCGTTCCCCATGTTCTACGGCGAAGGGCTACGCTGCTGGCTCATGGCCCGTACCGACGTGCTGAACCGGCTGACCCTCACCGCCAAGCTCGGCATGACCAAATACTTCGACCGTTCCACCATAGGCACCGACAAGCAAATGGTCATGCATTCCGCCATGACCGACCTCGACCTGCAGCTGACCTACAAGTTCTGAGGGCAGCTGCCGGCACGGAACGACCCCATGTGTTAACATTTAAAGAATTTACTTCCCGAAAAGACTGGAGATTATAATCTTTTTTCGTACCTTTGTAACGACTATGACTCAAGAAGCATCTATAGAACTCAGAAAGCTAAGCATTGGCTACCAGACGAAGGGCCATGAGAAACTGGTGGCCAGCGACCTGTCGGCAACCATCTACAAAGGGGAACTGACCTGTCTGTTAGGACAAAACGGCATTGGCAAATCAACGTTGCTGCGCACCCTGTCGGCCTTCCAGCCGTCGTTGGGGGGCGAAATCATGGTTGCCGACAAGCCCCTGCACCGTTATTCAGACAAGGAACTGAGTCGGCACATCGGCGTGGTGCTGACGGAAAAACCCGACCTGCGCAATATGACGGCCCGCGAGTTGGTGGAGTTGGGACGTTCGCCCTATACAGGCTTTTGGGGTGGCCTGACGACAGCCGACAACGAAGTCGTTGATGAAGCCCTGCGACTGGTAGCCATCGAACAGTTAGCACCGAGAATGGTACACACCCTCAGCGACGGTGAACGGCAGAAGGTGATGATAGCAAAGGCGCTGGCCCAGCAGACCCCCGTCATATTCTTAGACGAGCCAACGGCCTTTCTCGACTTTCCGAGCAAGGTGGAAACGATGCAGCTGTTAGGGCGCCTTGCACACGAGCAGCAGAAGACAATATTCCTTTCTACGCACGACGTGGAGTTAGCCCTGCAGTTAGGCGACCGCATCTGGCTGATGGAGCGTAACAGCATGACAATAGGCACGCCCCGCCAGTTAGCCGATGACGGTACGCTGAACCGTTATTTTGGACGTGTGGGAACGGTTTTCGATGCACAAAGCCTGACCATCCGGGTGGTCTCTGCAAGTCACTGAGCTATTCTTGCTCTTCGTGTTCCCTGTCACGATGACGGTCGAAACGGTGCAGGAAGTAGTTGAAGGCTTCCAGGCCGATGAGTACGAGGGCCGTAGAAACTACTGCCAGCACATACATGCCGCCACCACATGCCATGCCTATGGCGGCGGTAACCCAGACACCGGCAGCGGTGGTCAGTCCGCGTACGGCATTCTTCTGGAAGATAATGGTGCCGGCACCTATGAAACCTATGCCCGTGACAACCTGAGCAGCTATGCGCGACACGTCGAGACGGATGGGTGAGTTGAAGTCGTTAGCCAGCACACCCTCAAAACCGTATGCAGAAATCACCATAAACAAGGCGGAACCGAGTGCCACGAGGAAGTGGGTGCGAAAACCGGCAGCCTTGTCGCGATATTCTCGTTCCAGACCAATAGCTCCTCCAAGGAGTGACGCAATGAATATGCGCAGAATAAAATCTAATTCTATGTTCATGCTTTTATCAATCTTTCGTTTTTCATTTTTTATCTTTAATCTTTTCTTTCATCTCTCATCTTCCCCAACGCAGCCTGCAGGTCTTCACCCTGCTTGAGTCGCTCCACAAACTCATCAATCCTTTTCAGTTCGCGGGGAATGCGGATGCTTTGCGGACAATGGGGCTCGCACTGCCCGCACTGTATGCAGTGGGAAGCCTGCCGCATGGGCGGCACGGCACGGTCGAGCCCGATGAGATACTGGCGACGCAGTCGGCGGTAGTTCTCGTCGCCCGAGTCGGTAGGCAGCGTGCCCTCGTTCTTACATTTATTATAATGCACGAAGATGGCGGGAATGTCAATGCCGTAAGGACAGGGCATGCAGTACTTGCAGTCGTTGCAGGGAATATTCTCCAGCCCTACAATCTTCCGGGCAATGTCGTCGTCCAGATACTTCTGCTCGTCGGCAGTAAGTGGCTTCAGCGGACAGTAAGAGAGCAGGTTGTCCTTCAGGTGCTCCATGTAGGTCATGCCGCTGAGCACGGTCAGCACTCCCTCGGGCGTGCCGGCATAGCGGAAGGCCCACGACGCCACGCTGCGGTCAGGCGCGTGCTGCTTCAGCTCGTTAACCAGATATTGCGGCAGGTTGGCCAGTCGGCCGCCTAACAGCGGTTCCATGATGACGGAGGGGATGCCTAACTTCTGCAGCTCAGCATACAGGTAGCTGGCATCCACGTTACGGTCGTTAATTTCGTTGGCAAAGTTCCAGTCTAAGTAGTTCAGCTCTATCTGTACGAAGTCCCAGTGGTACTTGTCGTGCATGGCCAGCACCTCGTCGAACACCTCCTTGTACCCGTGGAACGAGAAACCGAGGTTGCGTATGCGTCCGTCCTCGCGCTCCTTCAACAGGAAGTCCATGATGCCATTGTTAATATAGCGGTTGTTGAACTCCTCCATGCTACCGCCAACGGAATGCAGCAGGTAGTAGTCAATGTAATCTACCTGCAGTTGCTTCATGGAGTTGCGGTACATGCCGATGCTCCCTTCGCGTGTCTGCGCATCGGGGTGGAAGTTCGACAGCTTGGTAGCCACATAGTAGTCAGAGCGCTTGTGACGGCTGAGCGCAATGCCCGTGCAACGCTCTGACTTTCCCTGACAATAGACAGGGCTGGTGTCGTAGTAGTTGACACCGTGCTCAATGGCGTAATCTACCTGTTTGTTGACCATTTCCTGGTCATATTCATCAGGATTGTCGGCCTTGCCTGGCAGTCGCATCATGCCATAGCCCAACAGCGACACCTTGTCTTTTGACGTCGGGTTCACGCGGTAGGTCATCTTGTCTAAGGGCGGCTCCACCTGCTGCTTGTATTCCTGAACAGCAGCTTCCGTCTGTTTGTTCTTACATCCCGCTACGGTGAGTGCCGTAGCGGCACTGCCAGCTCCGAAGAGCTTTAAAAAAGTGCGGCGGCTTATGTTTTTGCTCATATATATAATCGTTATTCTTTCATTTTTTAATCATTCGTCAAACCTCTCTGTGTACCTCGTGGCCTTCGACCATGATGGCTGTCTGACCATTCTTGCCAGGACACAAATGCTCGCAGGCACCACAACCAATGCAGCGTGTCTCGCTGATGGCCGGCACTAAGGGTGAGTCGCCGTCGTTGGGGTCGAGCGGCACCATTTCAATGGCACCGGTGGGACAGTGGCGGGCACAGTTGCCACAGCTGACACCGTCGTTCACAGAGACACAGTTCTGCCTGATCCACACGGCATGCCCAATCTGTATAGACGACTTCTCAATGGGGGTGATGGGTTTGATGGCACCGGCAGGACACACCTCTGAGCAGCGCGTACACTCCGGCCGGCAGTAGCCCCGTTCGTACGACATAGTGGGCTGCATCATGGTCAGCAGACTGGTTGACGGGCGGAGCACCTGATTGGGGCACTCTGAAACGCAAAGCTGGCAACCCGTACAGTGTGATGCCATGTTCTGGGCTGACAGCGAGCCCGGCGGTGTCAGGGGCGTCTGGCGTTCTGGAATAACCCGTTTGGCAATCGTGGCCAATCCGCCATCTACCTTCTTCTTCTCCTGTGCCAGGACTGCCGTGGAAGCAAGCGCCGTTCCGATGAGGAATGCACGACGACTGGAGTCAGTAGAATTATTCTGAGTACTCTGAGTATTCTGATTACTCCGACCATACCTCAACGCTCCAAACTTACAGCTCTCTATGCAGTCGCCACAGACAACACAGCGACTGTAGTCAACGCTGTGATTCTTATAGTCAATGCAGGCAGCCTTGCAATTCTTGGAGCAGAGGGAGCAGTTGCGACACTTGTCGGCATCGAAGTGTATCTTCAGCCATGAAAACCGCGCCGCAAAGCTGAGCACAGTACCCACAGGGCAAATGGTGTTGCAATAGGTCCGGCCATTACGCCATGCCAACACGAAAAGAATGACGAGCGTCAGCACAGCAATGATGAGCGAAGGCAGGGAGCGGAGCCACACGTCCTCGTGATAGAACAAATAGCTGTCGTAGCTCTCAGCAATGCCTGCCAACAGGTTGTTGCCAGCCGTGTATAAGGGCTGCAGCAGGTTGGTGGCTATGCGGCCGAAAGCTGAATAGGGCGCAAGCAACTGCACAACAAGTCCTATTCCTGCAAAAAACGACAACACCAGTCCGGCACCAAATACGCCCAGCATCGTGTAGCGTAGCCATGAGACGGCCTTCGAGTAGGAATAGCGGTTCTTTTTTTGTTTCTTGCCTAACCAGCCGATGATGTCCTGCATGATGCCCAACGGGCAGATAACAGAACAATAGAGCCTGCCGAAGCAGAGCGTCAGCAATGTGAGCACGAAAACGATGACAACACTACCGGCCAGGACGGCCTCTAAAAACTGCAGCTTCGGCATCCAGCTAACCCACTGACGGGCTGTGCCTGTGAAGTCAAGAAACAACCACATGATGCCAAGAAATATGACGGTTGCCAGAATGATTCTTATTTTCCTCAACATATTATTATATAGTATTGTTTAGTTCCTTTTCTTTCCTGTTACGCGTACCACCCAGATGCTCACTTCGTACAGCAGCCAGATGGGCAGCGACACCACGAGCAGCGTGAAGGCATCGGTGGTGGGCGTGATGATGGCTGCTACAACCACGATGGCCACGATGGCATGCCGGCGGTAGCGCGTCATCCACTCATGTCGCAACATGCCTGTGACGGCAAGCAGCCAGCAGAGAACGGGCAGCTGGAACACGATGCCCAACATGAGGTTCATCGTTACCAGCGTATCCATGTACGACTCGAGGGTAAGCATGTTCTGCACGTCGGGGCTTACCTGATAGGTGCCCAGGAAACGTAGTGTGAGGGGGAAGATGAGCAGGTAGTTGACCAGCGTCCCTATGATGAACATGAGGTAGCCGCTGCCTACGACGCGTACGGCATAGTGACGTTCCCGCTCATAGAGTCCCGGGGCAATGAAGCCGAACAGAACATACAATATATAGGGCATGACGGCCAGCAGTCCGACGTGGAACGATGCCTTCATGTGCATCATGAACTGTTCCGTCAGCCCGGTGTTGATGAGCTGAATACCGACGGGTTCTGCCTTCATGAGCCGATAGGTGACAAAGTCCCCGTGAGCAGGTGCCAGTATGACGACAAACAGCCAGTCCTTCATGCAGAAGGCTATCACCATGGCGGCTACGGTTGCAATGATGATGCGTATCAGACATGACCTCAGTTCGTCCAGATGCTCCCAGAATGAACCTGTCTTCTCTACGTCATCAGGCATCCGTATCTGCTTTTTTTACTTCTTCCTTTTTGTCGTCGGCACCGTTCATGCCGTCCTTGAAGTTCTTGACACCCTTACCGAGTCCCTTCATGAGCTCAGGTATTTTCTTGCCGCCAAAAAGCAGTAATACAATGAGCGCTATGACAAGCAGCTCCCATCCGCCAGGAAATCCCATAGTTTTATCTGTTGTTTTTGTTATTCAGTTTGCAAAGATAATGATTTTTCTAAAAAAACACTCCTTTTTGTGTTTTATTTCTGCATGGATGCTTCGGTGAAGGCCTCCATGATGGCTGTGGGGCGCCCGTCGCTGAAGGCTCCAAGCGGATAGTGCCCCTCCAGTTCCGGAGCCCAATAGAACACGCCGAGGCAGCGGCCATCCAGCTTCCTGCACTCGCTGATGAGCTGGCCGATGAACCGTTTGCCGGCTTCCGGGCGTGCCACCTCGTAACCTGTCTCCACTACCATGACCGGCGTCTGGTATTTCTTCACCAGGCGCTTCATGTTCTTCAGGGCGTGCTTCAGCGTGCCGCGGTCGTTCTTTTCCTTCTTTTCCCGTTGGTCCCAATAGGGATAAACGCTCACGCCGATGATGTCCCACCGCGCACCGTTGGCCTGTAGTCCGTCGAAGATGAAGTCATACCGGTTAGGGTCGCGGGCCTGGTCTAAGTGCACAATCACTTGAGCGTGCGGAAAGACCTGCTTGACAGCCTCATAGCCGGCCTGCGTCAGTCCGGCATATTGCGCCATGTTTTCCTGTGCCCGTCCCATGGGCCACAGGAACCCGTTGGTGGTTTCGTTGCCCACCTGCACCCAGCGCACGTCAATGCCATTCGTCTTTAATAGCAGCAAGGCAGAACGGGTATGCTCAGCAAGCGCCTGTTTCATTTCTTCGTAGTTCATGTCCTTCCATGCGGCAGGAATGTTCTGCTGGGCAGGGTCGGCCCACCAGTCGCTGTAGTGAAAGTCAATCATCACCTCCATGCCGAGTGCCTTCGCCCTGCTGGCCATCAGCAACACGTCGTCGGGACGGCAGAAGCCTTCCTTAGGGTTTACCCACACACGCAGCCGGACGGCATTCAGGCCCAGTTCCTTCATCAGTCGGGTGTTCTCGCGAGGCTCGCCGGCAGCGTTATACAGTTGCTGTCCCTTTGCCTCTAAGGCTGTGGTGCCGCTGATGTCGGCCCCCAACCAGAAGGTTGTCTGGGCGGCGGCGCTGAGCCATGCTACACAGAGTAGCGACAATAACATATTGATACGTTTCATAGCAATTCGAAAACTTTTGCTTGCAAAGATAGTTATTTTATTCTTATTTCACAATTTATATTGAAAAAATATAAATTATTTTGGTGATATAAAATAAAATGTCTATCTTTGTAAACTACTATCAATCAACCGGATTTATTATGGTATTACTTCATCCTTTAAACAACCAGATAGCAGAACCACCTCAGAAGTTTACTTACCCCTTCTGCTATGAACCTCACCCCTTGTGCGTTGAGGCATCAAAGAAACTGCGCCGTTATGTATCGACCCACGAGGTGCTCCGTGAGGATGCCCAAAACGGTAAAATGTTTGGCGTATTAGTTGTCGAAAAAAAACAGGAAAATGAGAATGGTGACGGCAAACTGTATTTTCTCGCTGCCTATTCTGGCCTGCTGGCAGGTCGCAACGACTGGCCGTGGTTCGTGCCGCCGGTGTTTGACGCCCAGCAGCCTGACGGACACTTCAAGCAGACCGAGAAAGTCATCACGGCGTTGAACACCGTGCTGGACGTGCTCCCTTCTGAAGAGCGGTTGGCCATCGCGCTGCGTGAGCTACGCAAGCAAATGTCTGAAGACCTGCAGACGTGGCTGTTCCAACAATATCGCATGCTGAATGCCTACGGCGAACAGCGTGACTTGCTGGAGATATGGCACGACTACCATAGCGTAAAGGTGCGCCGGAAGTTCCCCTACCCTCCCGGTGGTGCCGGCGACTGCTGTGCCCCCAAGCTGCTGCAGTATGCCTACCAGCAGGGGCTGAAGCCGCTCTGCATGGCAGAATTCTGGATGGGGGCATCGCCCAAGGCAGAAGTTCGGCACGACGGACAGTTCTATCCGTCATGCCGCGGCAAGTGCCTGCCCATTCTGACATGGATGCTGAAGGGGCTTCAGGTGGAAGAGAACCCGCAGGAGAAAGACCCGCTGATGTACCCCTTGGGCCGCACACCCATGAAGCTCGATATTATTTATGAAGACCACTGGCTCATGGTCATCAACAAGCCTTCCGGACTGCTCAGCGTGCCGGGACGCGAGTCGAGGCTCAGCGTGTGGTCTATTCTGCGGCAGCACTATGCCGAAACCGAAGACTGGGCACTGGCTCACCGCCTGGACATGGGCACCAGCGGACTGCTCGTCATTACCAAGACCCGCGAGACGTATGCCTTCATGCAGTCACAGTTTGCAAACCGCGAAGTGAAGAAGACCTACGTGGCCCTGTTGGAAGGTGAGATTCAGCGGACCTGCGGAACCATCTCCCTGCCGTTGAAGGCCGACCCACTCAACCGTCCCCGGCAAATCGTTGACCACGAAAACGGCAAGCCTGCCACAACCGACTTCCAGGTCCTGTCAGTAAAGGATGGCATCACCCGCATAGAAATGTACCCCCATACCGGCAGAACCCACCAGCTGCGAGTGCACTGCGCCCACCAGGAAGGGCTGGGGGTGCCCATACTGGGCGACGACCTTTACGGGCACGGCGGGCGTGAGCGACTCTTCCTGCATGCTCACGAAATCACCTTCCGCCATCCCATTTCCCGTGAGGAGATGACGCTGCGCGTTGAGGTGCCGTTTTAAATGTAAGCAGTGGGGTATTTGCAACTCTCTTGTTATCTGAGTTGTAACCCCCACATGTCAAACGGCAGGGAAAGATTCCCATAAAGTTCTAAAATATTTAAAAAAGCAGACTTTTCCCATATCCGTTTTTCTTTAATCCGATTTTTTTTCGTAATTTCGCCACCACTTAGATAATTTTTAACACTTAAATAAGTCAGAATTATGATTATTGAAAACGTACATGCAAGAGAGATTTTGGATTCACGTGGTAATCCGACAGTAGAGGTTGAGGTAACACTGGAGAGCGGCTTCGTAGGCCGTGCTTCTGTTCCTTCCGGCGCATCAACCGGCGAGAACGAGGCTCTGGAGCTCCGCGACGGAGACAAGAACCGCTACCTGGGCAAGGGTGTTCAGCAGGCTGTCAAGAACGTTAACGAGAAGATTGCTCCTGCCATCATCGGCATGAGCACGCTGGAGCAGCGCAAGATTGACGCAAAGATGCTCGAGCTGGACGGCACTCCCACCAAGAAGAACCTCGGTGCAAACGCCATCCTCGGTGTTTCACTGGCTGTAGCTCACGCTGCTGCTGCCTACCTGCAGATTCCTCTGTACCGTTACCTCGGCGGTACGAACACTTATACACTCCCCGTTCCCATGATGAACATCGTCAACGGTGGTGCTCACTCTGACGCTCCCATCGCATTCCAGGAGTTCATGATTCGTCCGGTAGGTGCTACCAGCGAGAAGGAAGGCATCCGCATGGGTGCTGAGGTGTTCCACAACCTGGCTAAGCTGCTCAAGGCCCGCGGCCTTTCTACCGCAGTAGGCGATGAGGGTGGCTTCGCTCCTAACTTCAACGGCATTGAGGATGCTCTCGACACCATCATGGAGGCTATCAAGGCTGCTGGCTACGAGCCGGGCAAGGACGTGAAGATTGCCATGGACTGCGCTGCCTCTGAGTTTGCAGTACAGGAGAACAGCGAGTGGTTCTACGACTATCGCCAGCTGAAGAACGGCAAGAAGAAGGATCCCAATGGCAAGAAGCTCTCTGCCGACGAGCAGATTGCTTACCTGGAGGAGCTCATCACGAAGTACCCCATCGACTCTATTGAGGACGGCCTCGACGAGAACGACTGGGAGAACTGGGTGAAGCTGACCCAGAAGATTGGCGACCGCTGCCAGCTGGTAGGCGACGACCTGTTCGTTACGAACGTGAAGTTCCTCGAGAAGGGCATCAAGATGGGTGCTGCCAACTCTATCCTCATCAAGGTTAACCAGATTGGCTCGCTCTCTGAGACCCTCGACGCCATCGAGATGGCTCACCGCCACGGCTACACCACCGTTACCTCTCACCGTTCCGGCGAGACTGAGGACACCACGATTGCTGACATTGCCGTTGCTACCAACAGCGGTCAGATTAAGACGGGTTCACTCTCACGTACCGACCGTATGGCCAAGTACAACCAGCTCATCCGCATTGAGGAGCAGCTTGGCGACCAGGCTAAGTATGGCTACTGCAAGCTGAAGTAATTACAGCTGCATTCCTATACATATTATAATATATAAAAACAGGAGACAGTACAACAGCTGTCTCCTGTTTTTTTGCCCTTTTCTTTGTAAAATATGCTTTTTGCTGACATTCAGCAAAAAAATATTTCCGCGTTTCGGTTGTTTTACCTATCTTTGTAGTCGGAAATAACCCTAAAACCAATAACTACATGAAAAAAAATTTATTCATTACCCTGCTACTGGCCATGCCGCTGTTCACGATGGCCAAGCAAGTTGTCATTGAGACACGCAGCCTCTCGCTTGTCATTGAAGCTAACGAAGGCCACCAGCCACGGTATGTCTATTTCGGACAGAAGCTGAACGCCACCGAACTGGCATCGCTGCCGGCACCCACCGGCGGGCGCTTCGACGCCTACCCCGCATACGGCATGTGGCCACAGTCGGCTGCTGCCGTCAGTATGCGCCACGCCGACGGTAACATGACCACCTGCCTCTACCTGACTGACGTCAGGCAGCAGGGCGACCTGACCACCTTCACGCTGAAGGACCCGCAGTATCCTACTACCGTCAACGTGAACTACCTGACACGTGCCGATGTCGATATGATTGAGACCTGGACGGAGATTACCAATGGCGAGAAGCAGACCGTCACCCTGACGCAGTTCGCATCGGGCGTGCTGCCCATTCGCCGCGGCGAGGTATGGCTGAGCCACCTCTACGGTTCGTGGGCCAACGAAGGGCGCGTGGAACAGGAGCCCCTGAAGCAGGGCATCAAGATGATTGTCAACCGCGACGGTGCCCGCAACTCGCATACCGACCATGCCGAGGTCATGTTCTCGCTCGACGGTCGTCCGCAGGAGCTCTGCGGCGACGTCATCGGCGCTGCACTCTGCTACTGGGGCAACTACAAGCTGAAGGTGGTCACCGACGACACGGAGTACCACTATTTCTTTGCCGGCATTGACGAGGAGAACTCTGAATACCACCTGAAGAAGGGCGAGACCTTCGCCACGCCACACCTTGCGCTGACCTTCTCGAAGCAGGGACTCAGCGGCGTGTCACGCAACTTCCACCGCTGGGGCCGCAAGTACATGCTGGCTAACGGCCAGACGGAACGGAAGATTCTGCTCAACTCGTGGGAGGGCGTCTATTTCGACATCAACCAGCAGGGCATGGACCAGATGATGGGCGACATTGCCTCCATGGGCGGCGAGCTGTTCGTCATGGACGACGGCTGGTTTGGCGACAAGTACCCCCGCAAGGTCGATAACTCGTCGCTCGGCGACTGGGTGGTCGATAAGAACAAGCTGCCCGAGGGCATTGAGGGTCTGCTGCGCGATGCCAAGAAGCACGGCATCAAGTTCGGACTGTGGATTGAGCCCGAGATGGCCAATACCGTCAGCGAGCTCTACGAGGCACACCCCGACTGGATTCTGAAGGCACCCAAGCGCGACGCAGCACTGGGGCGTGGCGGTACGCAGGTGGTGCTCGACCTGGCCAACCCCAAGGTGCAGGACTTCGTGTTCGGCATCGTCGATAACCTCATGACCAAATACCCGGAGATTGACTACATCAAGTGGGACGCCAACGCACCCGTCATGAACCACGGCTCACAATATCTGCCCATGGCCGACCAGAGCCACCTCTACATTGCCTACCACCGCGGACTGGAGAAGGTCTGCCAGCGCATTCGTGCCAAATACCCCACGCTCACCATCCAGGCCTGCGCCTCGGGTGGCGGACGTGCCAACTGGGGACTGCTGCCCTACTTCGACGAGTTCTGGGTGAGCGACAATACCGATGCCCTGCAGCGCATCTTCATGCAGTGGGGCACCAGCTACTTCTTCCCCGCCATCGCCATGGCCAGCCACATCTCGGCAACTCCTAACCATACCGTCTTCCGCACCACCTCGCTGAAGTTCCGCATCGACGTGGCCATGTCGGGACGCTTAGGCATGGAGATTCAGCCCAAGAACATGACCGACGACGAGAAGGAGCTCTGCCGCAAGGCCATCAGCGAGTACAAGCAGGTGCGCCCCGTGGTGCAGTTCGGCGACATCTACCGCCTGCTCTCTCCCTACGACGGCAAGGGCGTCGCCTCCCTCATGTATGTCACCGAGCCCAAGGACCGTGCCGTCTTCTATTGGTGGAAGTACGAGCAGTTCCAGAACGAGCACCTGCCGCGTATCAAGATGGCCGGTCTCGACCCGCAGCGCCAGTACCGCGTGCACGAGCTGAACCGTATCGACGTGGAGCCCTTGTCGTTCGAGGGCAAGACGTTCAGCGGAGCCTTTCTCATGAACCACGGACTGGACATTCCCTATTCCCACAACGTCGAATGGGGCAAGAAGAACAACTGGTCCAGCCGCGTGCTGCTGCTGGAAGCGGAATAGTTTTTTAAAAAAAAGAACACGAGGGCGCATCAGAATCCTGATGCGTCCTCGTGCGTTTAGTCCCAGTCGTCAATTTTGAAGTACATGTCCTGCTCTGTCGGGTCGAAGTCCTCCCAGTAGTAGAAAAAGTCCTGCGCTTGTGGCGGCAGCTTGCCCTGTCCATCACGGAATATCCGTTCCGTCTGTTGTGCAGCTATCGCCTCGTTGCGCATGGTGATGTATTTCTCGCGCAATCGGTCCCAGTCATTGTCGAACTTCTCGTAGCTGAACGAGTCATAGAAGCCGTCTCCTGCATAATACTCCCAGCAGTTCCTGCCCTCGGGTTGGGCCCATCCATAGCGGATGTTCAGTCTGTCAATCCGCTTCCCGATAATCTCGCAGATGCCGTCTGAGATGACATCGTGGAAACTTACATACTTTGTGTTAAACCAAACGTTGCACCAGTCCTCGTAGTCCTTCCAGTGTATCTGCTCCATGACAAACATCCACACCTTTAGTGCCCATTGCGGATGGTGCGCTTCCGCACAGAGGTCACCCAGCACCAATCCCTTCGATGCTTTGCGTCCGCAGGTTGAGGCACAGCGGATGGGGTGTATTTCCCGATTAACGATATCCCGCAGCATGTTGCTTTCCATATACACAACACCCTCTGTGGGTGAGCATGAGCACACCCTAAAATGGTAAAATCTCTTTCTCATAAATGGAAATTTTAGTGTAACAATGTGATAAAAGAACGCCTTGACCCTGTCTTTCGACAGGTGTCTTACAGGTACTTACGTACCCCCTTTGTTACACTGCTTCCGTGGATTTTCAGTTACCTATATCTGGCATATCATTTGTTTTTCGGGCTGCAAAAGTACGAATAAGAGTGTAAACCACCAAATTTCTTCTGAATTTATTTTGTAATTCTTTCATTTTTCTAATTATCTCTGTATCTTTGTAGCCTAATAACTCATTATGGAACTATCTGAAATCCTATTAACGACAATACTCCTATATAGTACATTAGATATCATCAAGGTGGTGATAGGCGTCATAGTGTTGTTAATTCTTTATGCCTTCAGAGAACAAATCATCCAAGCCCTCTTCTTTATTGGAATATACATGGGTTTAGGTGCCCTTATTGGCTGGTGGCTTTTTGACAATGCGAGTGCAGGTGCCGTGGTAGGTTTTTGCTTAGCTATCTTCTTTGGTTTACGGATTGTTCTAAGTTCATTTGGGGCAGAATATGCCACCACACTGGAATATGCCTATTATTTATTCTCCATTCCCTTCTGGTTTTTGAATCGGCTTCAGCATGTTTTGACAGAACCCTGGCGTTATATCTTCAAGACCAGTTGGCCAAGCGATGGAATTAAGAAGGTGCTCCGCCCTTTATTCTATTTCATTCAGATACTATTATATATTGCCATCACGCCGCTACGTCTGTTGAATGCTATTATCTACAATGTTCTAATTTATGGTATAACAGAACTCTATGACCTTATCTCTGAAGTGATACAGCCCAGTCAGTGGGCAGAGGGATATGCAGACTGGTGGAAGTGGACGTATATGTTTCCTTGGCGAGTCATGAAATATCCCATCTTTGACGGATGCCTCGTCTTGATAGAAGGTGCCGTTTGGACCATCATTGACACAATCATCCCTGCCATTACCATGTATCATGGCACAGACCTGCTGGCAGGACAATGTATTACAGGCAAGAAAGGCAGTCAGTGGACAGACGGAACATTCACAGCAAGTCATAGCAGTTGGGGTGGTATTGGTGTCTATTTTGCCTCCCGTCGTTCAGTAGCAAGAAGATACGCAGAGGATCCTTACCGTCTCAATGACCATAACCCCGTCATGATAGTGTGTAGAGTCTCTTTAGGCAAAATCATCAATTATTCCCTTGCCCCTGATTATGTTTATTACCATGCAGGACCCAATGGTAACCCTGCCGTTCTTAACCGCTATGCTGAAAATAATGGTTATACCACTGGTGAATGGTGGAATGAGCGAGGAGGCTACTGGGAATATTGCATGTTCGATTGGAAGAATCGTTATAATCATCCTTGGCGTATCAGGCCCATTTATGTGTTTAACTTCCGCACAGGAAGGGCGCAGCATATAGAAACAGGCTTGCGTCATTGGCTCTTCTCGAAGATTGTCATTGATGATATCTTGGAGAGTGTATGGTTCACGTGTATCGTTATCTTATCTTTTCTTGTTGTTATATGGCTTGCTATATATGGATACAAATATTTCTACAATGAATTCTTGTGGTATTACATCTAAGGCAGAAGTCATCTCCTTATTAAGTGATGTCCCTCGCAGGGGAATGGACAATGTGATAGCCTATCTGGAAAACAGCGACTATTTCACGACCCATTGCCATCACCACCATCGGTATGTAGGTGGTTTGGCAGATCACTCTTTGGGAGTATATCGCGAAATGAGGAAGATAGCTCCAGACTTGCCAGACGATAGTTGCCGTGTCGTTGCCCTCTTCCACGACCTCTGCACCACCAAATTGGAAGGGTATGATGAAGTCGGTTATCATCATCATGGCCAGCGTTCCGTTGATTTGCTGGATGTCCTTGGTCTTGAACTTCTTGATGAAGAACGCCTTGCCATCAGTCGCCACATGCATCATGTACCTGTATCAGCACACGGTGATGCCACAAAACTATGGCATTTCCTGCATCTTTGCGATAGAAGTAATGCAAAATAATATCCCATTACGCATTTTGTGTAACACATTTTGTATAATCAAAAAATAATTTGTATCTTTGCGGATATAATGAAAGGTAAAATGCTAACGGATGAATAAACAAGAATCATTTGAATTATTGGCGCAGAACCTGCGTTCTATGAATGACTCATTTCGGCAGAGTGCAGCCAGTGCCATCAACAAACATGTTACCTGCCGCAACTGGTTGAACGGCTACTATATCGTGCATTATGAACAGAATGGTAGCGACAGGGCAAAGTATGGAGAGAAGTTGTTACAGAAGTTGGCAGAGCGATTAAAAATGCAAGGTTATTCGCATAGAGATTTAAAACTATATAGACAATTCTATATGGAATATAAATCCCTATTCCCTGCTGTTTACAACTATCTGATAAGAACATACGGAATAAGGCAATCAGTGATTGCCCAATTGAAGTCATCAGTAAATCAGGTAGATAGAATAGGACAATCAGTGATTGCCCAATTGGGAGGAGAGGAAACAGGTACTTCACTACAGGTTCCTGCGGACAAACTTTTTAACAGTTTGTCCTACACACACTTTGTTCAGCTCCTACCCATCGAAGACCCTTTGGAACGCACTTTCTATGAAATAGAGTGCATAAAAGGAACATGGAGTACGCGAGAGTTAAAACGTCAGATAGATAGTGGTTACTTCTCTCGAAGCGGATTAAGTCAAGATAAGAAAGCCCTTCAGACATTAGCCAGTCAGGGGGCATTACAACAAAGTCTTAACGAAACTGTTAAGTCTCCATTCGTTTTTGAGTTCTTAGGCTTGAATACAAAGGATGTAGTAGAAGAATCTGATTTAGAGTCTGCATTGATGGATCACTTGCAAGAGTTCATGCTCGAACTGGGTAATGGCTTCTGCTTTGAGAAACGACAGAAACGCATTCTTGTGGATGAGGAATACTATTACATGGACTTGGTCTTTTATAATCGCATTGCTCGTTTTGGAGTCATCTTGGAAATTAAGTCTCACAAGCTTGATTATAAGGATGTTGCACAGTTGAACATGTATCTCTCCTATTACCGTAAGAATATGATGCAGGAAGGTGACAATCCTCCTGTCGGTATTCTGCTTTGCACGGCAGCAGGAAAGGAGATGGTGGAATATGCCACCAATGGGATTGACGAAAATCTATTCATCTCCAAATATATGCTCAAGCTCCCATCCAAGGAGGAACTTGAAAAATGGTTACATGATGAATTGCAACAGTTACGATAATCTAGCTTATGTTTAAAATCTATATCACAGAAACAACGCTTAAAAGCATCATCCTGTCAGAGGAGATGAAGCCTTTGCACGCGCGTTCCTACTTATATAAATTGCTCAAGCAACAGCAGGTGTTGTCTTTGACCGTTGCGGAAACAGAACGAATCAAAAGCCATCCAGAAGAAGTACAGAAGAATCCTTCCGCGCTATACATCTTGGACATCAGCCCTTCCGAAGCATTAGGCATCCAGAGGTCATACGGTGTCATGTGTTTGAGTGGAGAACGTCCAGACATCTCCACGCTGATAGACACCAACGATGTACACATATCTAACGAACAAGAAAAGTTAGGCAGAGGATGGGACTCTGTGTTGGATAGTGTAGAGAAGCTGCCTTCCAATGCCTTGTTGCTGACCGACCGCTATCTCTTTGCGTTCCGTCAGCCCAATGCTGGTGATGGCTTGGCCAATATCCGTGACATCCTTGATCAGCTTTTGCCTCAGCAGTTCCTTGGAGGTGACTACCACGTTACCATCGTATTCGACGATATGAGCAAGCATGAGTCCTATTCCTTCGATGAGATTGCCACCAAGCTCAATCGCATTAAGACGCAGCTACGTCGTGACTATCCCATCATGATGGAGGTGCTGGGCATCACTCCCGACTGTTCCATCTATAACAAGCTGCACAACCGCCTCATCATTTCCAACTACTTCCTCGTTGAGGCCAGTCACAAGCTTGCTGCCTTCAATGCAGACCGAGGTACCGCCCGTCAGATGCTCATCCCCATGACCCTTTTTACAGAAGGCAGCCTCAACGGCATCTCCACGCCACCCTTGAAGGCCATTGATCAGACAATCACTACCCTCCGTGACTTCTCCAAATCCCTCTCCCAGCTCACAGACCATAACGTCTATCTCTATGCCGTTAATGGTAAGAGAATGGAGAGATGTATGAGTATGAGGAATAGACTATTGAAATAAACTCATGAAACCTTTTAGAAGGATTAGTGTAAAACTCTTAGTATTGATGGGTAAAGCTGTTGACATTTGGTCAACCAGTCCTTACCCAGCTAATGTGCTATCCAATCTCTATCCTAATGCCTTTGAGATAGATGGTGTCAGATGTGCCTCGATGGAAGGCTTCCTCCAATCCTTGAAAATAGAAGAAATAGAAATCCAAAAGGAAATCTGTGCCCTTTCTGGTAAAGAAGCAAAAGAGCGAAGCACCTCAGATTGGCAAACTACGCAGATAGTCTTTTGGCAAGGAAGGTCTTTCCTGCGCCAATCTCCAGAGTTCCAGGTCCTCCTTCGTAAAGCCTATCAGTGTCTTTTTGAGCAAAATGAGACTTTCCGCATTGCTTTGCTTTCAACCAAAGGCAAGCGCCTCTATCATACGAGGGGACTTCGCGACCCAAGAAAGACTATATTGACAGAACAAGAATTCTGTACGTTGCTAAAAGAATTAGTCCCAGTTTAATCAAAATAAGTGGCACATATATTTGGTATATATTCATTTATTTACTATCTTTGTGGCATCAATAACTAAATCCTATGGAAAAATATATCCGCACACTAATTGTCTTTTATGATACCGAGATTAGTCACAAGGAAATACCCCTCTTTCGTGGAGCGGTATTAAAGAGTCTTGGTGATAAGGCTGATGTGCTGTATCATAACCATACAGGAGAGGATACTTTCCGTTATTCATACCCCCTCATTCAATATAAGCGACTGAATGGCAAGGCTGCTATCGTTTGTATAGAAGAAGGAATAGAACTTGTTGGGCAATTACTTTTGGAATTACCTATTTCTATTATGATTGGTACGCGAGAAGAGGTATGTCGCGTAGAAAAGATATCAGCTAAAGAGGTTCCGTTCTCCATGCAGGACGAATATGTCTCTTATCGTTTACACCGATGGCTTCCACTTAATTCAAAGAACTATTCTTTGTATCAAAATACAGAAAGCCTTGTTGAGAGAATCCAAATATTAGAGCGGGTATTAATAGGTAATATTCTTTCCTTTCTGAAAGGTGTTGACATTCATTTGGAAGAACAATTGGAATTACATATTACCAACATAACAGATCAGAGACCAACTACCTACAAAAATGTAAAATTGATGGCTTTCGACATAGAGTTCAAAACGAACCTGTTTCTCCCCCAATACATTGGCATAGGTAAAAATGCCAGCGTGGGTTATGGAATATTGATTAAAATCACAAAATAAAATTATATGTATTATGAGTAAGTATCTTTATGGTGCTGCTGTACAAGGCATCCAGGACTTCATCTTCAAAACCAATGAACTAAAACACATCATTGGCGCCAGCGAATTGGTGGAGCAGATTTGCACAACAGTATTCGACAAATTGATAGAAGATTGTGGTATAAAGACAGGAGAATCTGTAGTACGTGCAGCTGGAAACATCAAATTTATCTTTGAGAATGAGGATGACTGCAAAAAGGTTGTCCGCGAGTTTCCCAAGAGAGTAATGACAATGGCACCAGGTGTTACTATCAGCCAGGCTGTTGTTCTTATGGAAAATGATTTTGGTAAAGCCATCGATGATATTGAAGCTTTACTGAAAGTTCAGCGCAACAAGCCGACGCGGAGTGTAACCACAGGTTTAGTTGGAGTGAAACGAGCCAATAACACAGGACTTCCTGTTGTGAAAGTTGAAGGATTCAAGGATGAATCCACTGTACAAAAAGAGTTATTCCAGAATGTAAAAGGCCTGTGTGAGAAGAGTTTTGGCAAGGATGCCATTTCTGCCAAGAATGTTGCATATAATGTATCCGACATAACAGACAAAAACGACTGGATAGCAGTTATTCATGCTGATGGTAATGGACTGGGAAAAGTGGTTCAGGTTGTCGGTAAGCAAAAGGACGTATTTAGGGATTTTTCTCAAAAGTTGGACACCGCAACCAAAGAAGCTGCTAATATTGCCTTTGAAGCAGTTGCTGATAAGTTTACGGAGAAAAAGATTATTCCCATTCGCCCCGTAGTACTAAGTGGTGATGACATGACTGTTATTATCCGTGGTGATTTGGCATTAGACTATGCGAATGCCTTTATAACTGCTTTTGAAGAAACCACTAAAAAGCATTTAGGGGACATCCTCAAAGAACAGCATGTCTTTGCTGATGACAAGGACTATCTGACAGCCTGTGCGGGTATTGCTTTTATCAAGTCCTCCTATCCATTCTATTATGGCTATCAATTGGCAGAAGATTTGTGCGGTCAAGCGAAGAAGGACACAAAGGCTATATATGGTGCTGAGACAAATTATCTGCCGCCTTCATGTCTGATGTTCCACAAAGTACAGGATAGTTTTATAGTCGACTACAAGGATATCGTAGTGAGAGAACTGACAAGCAAAGATGGCCTTTCGTTCAAGGCAGGCCCATATTATATCCATCCTCAAAACTCAAAGAATACCGTCGAAGACTTGATACAGGCAAGCCTATTGCTTAATAGCGAAAATGGCGATGGTATCAAGTCTGGTATCAGAAACTGGATATCACTCCGTATTGAAGACAAGAACAAGGCTGGCCAACGTAAAAACAGAATGCTTCAAATCTTCATTGATGACAAAGCTGTTGAGGCTTTGACCAATGAGAAAGACAACCGTTGTATGGCTTACGATGTCTTGGCATATAATACCATCATCAATCAGCAAACTAAATAATATAATAAGGTATGAGCACGATTAAATATCAAATAGAGTTTTTCTCTAATTGGCACTGCGGTTCAGGTTTGGCTGCTGGCGCTGACGTTGATGCATTGGTCATCAAGGACAATAACGGACTGCCTTACGTTCCAGGACGTACATTGAAAGGCCTTCTCCGTGATGCTGCATCCACTCTGTCTGATGACAAAGATACTATCGGTAATATCTTTGGAGTATCTGGTGATGAAGATGGTCACAAAACAGGCAGTTCTTTCTTTGGTAATGCAACTCTGCCGATAGCAGAATACCAATATATCGTTGAACAAGGATTAGTCCCTCATCTGTATCAAACTTTCGCATCTACGAGTATTGACGAAAACGGCATTGCGAAAGACAACACGTTACGCAAAATAGAAACCGTTGTTCCCTGTAAGTTGGAAGGCGAGATTCTTAACGTACCCGATGGTGCGGAAGGGATTTTAGCAGATGCTATGTGTTTTATCAAACGAATGGGAACTGGCAGGAACCGTGGCTATGGACGTTGTAAGATATCAATAAGAAAGGAGGCTTAACATGACAAAGACTTTAAAATTCAAATGCACACTCGAGTCTGACCTTGTATTAAGCCAGACATCAAGTAGTGAGGGAAATCAGAAAACGCTTGACTTTATCCCAGGCAACAATTTCCTTGGTATTGTAGCAGGCAAGTTATATGATGATGGTTCAACAGAATCATTGAAACTGTTTCATTCAGGAAAAGTACGCTTTGGCGATGCCCACCCCTCTGTTGATGGAATCAGAGGCCTGAAAATTCCTGCGTCCATGTATTATCCAAAGTTGGCATCTGCCAGTGAAGAGTGCTACATCCACCATCTGACAGATCATAATAGCCCAGATATTAAGTCCAAACAACTCAAGCAGTGCCGAGAGGGATTCTACTCTTTTGGAGAGACAACAGGAAAACCTATTGCTATCGAGAAGAATTTTACAATCAAATCTGCCTATGACAGTGATGTCCGCCGTAGCAAAGATGGGCAGATGTTTGGTTATGAGTCGTTATCCAAAGGATTAGTCATGTATTTCGAGGTGGAATCGGAATTATCCGATGAGATGAATGAAAAGATAATAAAAAGTCTCTGTGGAAAGAAACATATAGGTCACTCACGCTCTGCTGAATTTGGTTTGGTAACTATTGAGCAAAAAGACTTTAAAGAAGTAAGTTCGACAAAGTCTAATACTGAATATGCAACTGTTTATGCAGATGGTCGTTTGATATTCCTTGATGAAAATGGTTATCCCACCTGCCAACCAACAGCAAAAGGCCTTGGGGTAGATGGCGGTGAAGTAGATTGGTCTAAAAGCCAGATACGTACTTTCCAATATGCCCCATGGAATGGCAAACGTCATACTTATGAGGCTGACCGTTGTGGTATTGAAAAGGGAAGTGTGTTTGTTGTCAACCTGAATGGTGCTGCCTGCCCTGAAAAGAGCCAATATGTAGGTTCATACAAGAACGAAGGTTTTGGCAAGGTTATCTACAATCCTGTTTTTCTTGCAGGAAAACCTGACGAGCAAGGTAAGGCTTTATTTACCTTAGAAGAGAAAAAGCAGGAGGAAAATGCTACCACAAACGCACCAAAGCCTAATTCTGCTCTGATTGACTTCTTGACTAACAAGAAGAAAACTGCAGATAGTAATCAGACTGTCTATCAAATTGTTCAAAAGGTAGTTAAAGATATTGAGCAATTCTTTAAGAAAGGCAAGTTTGCCTCTCAATGGGGGTCTATTCGTAGTTTAGCCATGATAACCTCTGATAGTCAAGAGCTCATCAAGGCGATTGATGCATTCCTTGATCATGGAGTTGCAAAAGACAAATGGGAAGAACAAAACCGTAAAGGGCGACTTGATGTTTTCATGCAGCAGCACGTCAATGAGGATTTACAAAGTATCATGATTAATTTGGCATCTGAGATGGCCAAGAAATGTAAAGCAAGAGAGGAGGATTAAAAATGAAGAATCAATATCGATTTATAGCACGTATTATTATCGAGACCAAGACACCACTCAATATTGGTAGTGGAAATAAAGGTATTAAGACCGATTCATTGGTGTTGAGAGACATCAACGGTCTTCCCTTTATTCCTGGCACTACGATTGCAGGATTATTACGTCACACTTTAGGTAAGGACGAAGATAAGTATATGGGTAGCCAGCAAATGGGGTCGCCGCTGATAATCACAGAGGCCAAGATGTTAGACTGCGATTGTACCGTCCTTGATGGCATTATCCCTCAGGAGAAACTCAATAGCGACTTCCTTGCAAATTTCATCCAATTGCCCATCCGTCAGCATGCCAAGATTGGTCATCGCGGTGCTACCGTTAAAGGCGGCAAGTTTGATGAGGAAGTTGTATTAAAAGGAACTCGTTTCTGCTTTGAGATGGAGATGCTTTCAGACAACAAAGATGATGCAAAGTTCAAAGAATTGCTTAACACATTGAATTCCGATACCTTCCGCATCGGTTCTGGAAGCCGTTCTGGTTTTGGCGAAATAGAGGTTGTTGGTAGCCAGTGCCAGTACAAGTTGATTGACCTCACTGACAAAGATCAGAAAGAGTGGTATTTAAAGAAATCGTCTTCGTTGAGTGAGGAGTGGACGGATGTTGAACCGCCTTTCGAACTCAAGAGAACTCCTCTAATGGGTTGGACAACCTACAATATGCAGTTAAAGCCTGTAGATTTTATACTTTTCGGCTCTGGCTTTGGTAACGACAAGGCGGATATGACCTTTGTTAGAGAATCGTTTGTTGATTGGAGCAAGGCTCCTGCTAAGGTTATAGACCGTGAACATGTTGTTCTAATTCCCGCTTCTTCTGTAAAAGGTGCTCTCTCGCATCGTTTGGCATTCCATTATAATAAACTGAAAGGAGTATTTGCCGACACATTAGTAGAAGCTGAAAAGATTGAAGACCATGTTGGCAAGAACAATGAGGCGGTTAAAGCCGTTTTTGGTTCAGAAGGCGAAAAGGATGCTGATGGAAAGATGCAGAATAAACTTCGTGGAAATGTTCTGATATCCGACATTATCCAAGAAGCATCAATCTCACCAAAGATTCTGAACCATGTGTCTATCGACCGCTTTACTGGAGGAGCTATTGATGGAGCTCTGTTCAATGAAGAGACTCTTTATGCTAAAGGGCTGTCTTTCGAGTTGAAATTGTTAGTTAACAAAAGCGCTTTTGAAGGTAAGGATGATGTCAAGACTGCTTTCGAAAATACGCTGAAAGACCTTTGCTCTGGCATGCTTCCGTTAGGTGGTGGTGTCAATCGTGGCAATGGTTGTTTTGAAGGTACAATTAAAATAACGGAGAACTAATTTATGGAAACAATTAAAATAAATAAGTGTGAAGGTTATCTTTGGTGGAGTAACCAACAAAAACCAGAACCTTACGTAGGAGATGCTTTAGACATGTGCTTTGACGAAACAAAGAATCCTTTCGTCATTGAAGGACAACTCTACGACAAGGAGGAAAACATGTCGTATAGCATCAAGTATGTTGATGGCCAATACCTTATTAATAAATATAAGGTGGGAACCAATGACTTTACTAATAAAGACAACGAGTCAAAGAGTTTTCTGTCAAATCGAATGGGAAGTCGTTGGCTCAAGTTCTTGTGCTACTGGGAAGAAAAGAAAGATGAGAACTGCATGGGTATGCCCGTACTCACTTTCACTAAAAACGTATTTGTTGGATTTAAAGAAAAGGAGAAGGTATTATGATAAAAGCACCATTTAACTTTGTTCCATTGGCAGATACCGTAGTGTTTCCAGAATGGGCCAACAAGATATCACAAGATATTCCTTTTGCTGATGGAATCAGCGGTAGTTTCTGCATCAATATTAAGGCGATGACTCCAATATTTGTCAGGAATGGTCATGTACAGGGAATTGACAAACGTTCTGATGAGTTTATGTCATTTAATAAGACACCCGACGGAAGTTTTTTTATACCAGCCACTTCCATTAAGGGAGAGTTGCGTCACTTATTGGAAATATTATCTTTTTGTAAGATGCAACGTGTTGACAATAAGCGTTATAGTATCCGAGATGTGAACAATAGACAATATCGTGATTCTCTACCCTATGATTCTGTTCATTGCGGTTGGATGACTATCAGAGATGACGGTGAAATTGAAATAACTGACAATGGTATCCCTTACCGAATTTCACATAAGACGATTGACGAAAAACTAAACACGGATTTCTGCAGTTTATTTGGAGAAGGTGTTAAAATAAAAGATGCTAACAGGACTGCTGAATATAAATACAGAAAATGTAGTCCAGAAATCTTTTCCACTATCTATCGGTTCAATGAGTATAAATTGTACCCTAATAGCGCAGCTGTTGACAGAAGAGTCGGTGTACATTTCAATAAAGAAGGAGCGATTAGAGGAAAGATTGTATTTACAGGACAGCCAGGAAATAGAAAAGAAAGGAAGGGTGGCACTCCTGCTTCTGGAAAATTCTTTGAATTTGTTTTCAAGGAAATGGAATCTCCTGTTGTTTATAGGATACAATATGACAGTGAGTTGTATAAGGATTTTGAATTCATCTATAAGGATTCTGAAGACTGGCATTTTTGGAAAGCTAAATCAAAGAACCAAGGACTTAAAATTCCCGTATTCTTCAAGTTGGAAGACAATACAATCAGTTCTATTGGTCTCTCTTATCTGTATAAATTGCCTTATAAGCAAAGAATTAAGGATTTTCTGAATGAACAGCATAAAAATAAAAAATTCGACATGTCTGAATGTATCTTTGGCGAGACATTGACAGAAGAATCCTTAAAAGGTAGAGTATTAATCTCCCATGCCATGTGCGAAGATGCCTATCCATTTGAGTATGAAAACGGAATAGCTCCTTATATGGGCTCACCTAAGCCATCATATTATCCTATATATCTTGAACAGCTAGGTGAGAATGGCTATCTGAATGATCATGCGAGATTCTCTACTATGATGGATCGAAATGCGAGACTGCGTGGATGGAAAATGTATCCAGCGCGATTTAATTATCAGACGGAGTTTGATGTTGATGATGCCCAACTTGAGAACACAAATCCAGCTATACCTTTAGGAGCAGGAAGTGAGTTCAAATGTTGTATCAGGTTTCATAACCTGAAAGCCGTTGAATTAGGAGCAATACTTTACTCTATTTTACTACAGAAGCAGAATTGCCATACACTTGGCTTCGGAAAAGCATTCGGGTATGGAGCTTGTCAATATAGTATTACAGAGACCACAGGTTTCGAAGCCGATGATATTGATAAGTTTATCACTTCTTTTATAGATTATATGGAAACTCATATTCACAATTATAAAAGAAGTCCGCAAATAAGGGAACTGCTACTGATGACAAATCCTCGTCAAACAGAAAGACTCAAGAGGTCATTGACATATATGGAACTAGAGGAATTTGTAAAATGTAAGCAGCATAATCCGAGGAAAAACAAATTTGGAGAATACCTGCCGCTTTATTCTGAACTCCTTAATCCAATAGAACAGAAGACGTCAGGACCGATACAGGCTGAGGCTATTGTTACTTTCTTTTCTGGCTCAATAAAAAAAGCAAGATTAATTGAAGGAAAAAATACTGCTCCGCAGTTACTGGACATGAATGGCAAGAAAGATAAATTTAAAGGAAACGAAAAAGTACTTGTAGAAATAACTAAGAAAGGATTGAGATTTATTAAAGCACTTTAGTTATGCCCAGAAAAGTATTTATATCCTTCTTAGGCACAAACAATTACGTGCAGTGCAGATACGATATCCATGGTGTCGTATCTGCACCTGTGCGGTTTGTGCAGGAGGCTCTCATAGAGCATATCTGTAAGGACTGGACGGAGGAAGACAGAATTCTTATATTCTGTACATCCAAGGAAAAGTCTGGTGAGAATGGTTCAAAGGAAATCAACTGGTTCGATAATGGTCAGTCACGTATCACAGATGAGTCGGAAAAGATTGGCTTACAGCATCGGCTCCAGGATTTACAAACTCGTATTGGATTAAAGGCTCAGATTGAGGAGCATGATATTGAGGCAGGTTTTTCTGAGGAAGAAATCTGGGACATCTTCGATACGGTCTATGCCAAGTTGCAATTCGATGATCAGATTTACTTCGACGTGACCCATGCATTCCGTTCCATTCCACTGTTCTCCATTGTACTCTTCAACTACTCCAAGTTCATGAAGGATACCAGACTTGTTTCCATTATGTATGGAGCTTTTGAGAAGTTGGGAGCAGCCTTTAAAGTGAAAGAACAACCCGTTGAGGGAAGAATCGCACCAGTCATCAATCTCACTAATATTGCTCGTCTGCAGGAATATAATCAAGTAGCAAGCGAATTGATAACATTCGGTCGTGTTAAAAGCATTAGTGATAGTATTTATTATAAAAACGATGAGGCGTCAGACGATTTATGTTGTCTATGTGAGGCTATTGACGAATTGGATGAATACATAGCGACAATCCAACTGGAGAACATACGACATGGTGAATATGTTAAACGCTTTCATAAATATCTTCAGCGGATGAGGGATAGTGGAGAGATTGCCGATGCGAGCCACCCAATCACAAAGATTTTGGATAAACTTGAAGAGGAAATGTCATCCTTTGTACCAAGGGATGATATCCAGAACATTGAGGCTGCCATAGAATGGGCAAATCGTCATGGTATGATTTTACAAGAATATCCGTTGGCTGAAGAATACATTATATATCGTATCGTTTATGTTTTTCATGAAAAGTGGAGCGAATATGACATCTCTGAATCAGACAGTAGAGAAATCTTTGCTTCTATCATGGGGATGAAAGACAGAGATTTCGATAATATGAAACTGACAGACAGAGTGTTCCAGAAAGATGAAATATTTCCTCGCTTTGTCAGAAATACATTCCCGCGAAATTCTGTTAACGCAACCTTCATCAAGGAAATGAAAAGATGCGGATATTCAGAACTGCGTCTGCGCAGAAACTCTTTGGCTCATGCAAATGGGAAATACTCATATCAAGATTTGACTGATAAATTCTTGGATGTATATAGTAATTGTATAGATGTTATTTGTAATTTCGAGAATTAATAATATATGTTCATCAATTTAACAAATCACCCGTCTGAGAAGTGGAGCGAGGAGCAATTAGAGGCTGCTCGCCGTTATGGGGAAATCGTAGATATGACTTTTCCCATCATTGAGCCTACATTCACAAAGGAAGATGTTCTTCGCTTCGTCAAAGTATATACGGAAATGATTAAAGGGATAAGGGAAAAACAAACCATTGTTCATGTGATGGGTGAAATGACCTTTACCTGTAATCTTGTAAATGCCCTGAAAGACTTGGGCATCACCAGTCTGGCATCTACAACAGAGCGTAATACCATCATGACTCCCGATGGGAAGAAAATATCAGAATTCAAGTTCGTACAATTTAGAGAATATTAATTATAAAGAAACATTTATTTTTTAATGACATTAATTATGGCAACAAGAGACAAATACTGTGTTTTTGCTTTGATTCTTATATCTGTTGCAGAGGTTACGACAATAGCCGCAATGCGTTCGTTAAACGGTTTGTGGTTATGGATAGTAGCCGCTGTAGCAACTTTTGCCATTTTGATTGTTGCACTAATTGGAAACAGCAACGGTTTAGACTTCAGGCCCAAAAGCGGCGTGGCAAGCAATTTACTTGCGAATGCCATTACGCCTCGTACTATTAGCGCCTTTTATTTGCTGTTCTTTGTTGTTCATATAGGATGGATTTCAGACAGTACACTGAATCTTTTCCTTCCGAAAGAATACACTGAGTGGACTGAGGTAATAGTGTCCTTTATCACAGGTTCTCTTGGATTACTGTTCCTTGTGGTCTTCTTCCCGAGAAGCGAGGACGCATCTGGAAAGAACAAAGTTATTGTTTCAGGAATATCCATTCCATCAGTTCCTTATCTATCCCCAGAAACAAATCCTTCAGAAGAAGAAAGATACCGGGCACTTAACCTGCGACCTTTGGTTAGAACCCTTCAACTGGTGTCTAATGACGAAAGGGAGTGCTCCTTGCTTATTCTTTGGTCTAATGGCTTGGATAGCAGTTTACCTGTCAATTTCTCTAAAGTGTACAAGCTGATTACTCGTAAAGATTATGATAATAGTAACACATTAGGTGTTAAGGAAATGGCAGAAGTGCTGATTAGGGAATGTGCAAAAAGAGAATTTCCTGATAAGGCGAATTTGATTAACAATATGAAGATTCGTTGGACTGACAGTTGTGACTATGATGATTTCGGTACTTGTTTTAAGACATTGAATAAAGAGATAAATGCATTAATCAACAAAAATCATTCTTTGCTATTCAACATGACTCCCGGAACGACATTGATTGGGGGAGTGATAACATTGTTGGCTATGGATCCTCAACGAAGTTTGTACTATTATAGACAAAGTAAAGCAATAACTGATGACAACAATCGTCTGTTGCCTGTGGTTAAAGATTATGAATCTATCAAGAACCTTTTATCAGGTACGTTGGAGAATATACGAAAAAACGAGTCATAGTGTAATATAAAATTAGGAGCGCACGCGAAAGATCTGGCGTTCTTTGGCTTATTGATACAATCTAAATGGCAAAACCATTTGCGTAATTTTCGATATCTGCATATTGTTGATTTCTTGTAGATTGTATGTTGGGAACTCTTCTGATCTTAGGATTTGTGAGTAAAAAATATAGACATTTGCGAAATAACAAGGGAAGCAAATATAAGTCGTTGAGTATATGATACATAAAAAGAAAGAGAATAAGTACAGGTAAGAGAAACTATAGAAAAAAGGGGTGTTCTATCTTCATTCCATTACAATAAGGATTAAGACATCTTATTTGCCATAATAAAAAATTTTTTGGCATGTTCTATCTTCATTCCATTACAATAAGGATTAAGACAACTAATGTTCCGTAGAGGAACATTGGGAATTTAGCGTTCTATCTTCATTCCATTACAATAAGGATTAAGACAGATTTCGCAGTGACTATTGCGCGGTATATTGGGAGTTCTATCTTCATTCCATTACAATAAGGATTAAGACTCGACGAAGAAGGGGTTCTCCTTGTCGACATAGTAATGTTCTATCTTCCTTCCATTACAATAAGGATTAAGACATATCATTCTTAACGAGGGGATAGTCCATGATGGATTCTATCTTCATTCCATTACAATAAGGATTAAGACAAGGTAAAATAAGAATAATGCAGCGCAAACTACCGTTCTATCTTCATTCCATTACAATAAGGATTAAGACATTGTACTTCTTGGCCAGCAAATCGGAAGAGTATGTTCTATCTTCATTCCATTACAATAAGGATTAAGACTCGACGAAGAAGGGGTTCTCCTTGTCGACATAGTAATGTTCTATCTTCCTTCCATTACAACAAGGATTAAGACCCCGGCACCTGAGTGCGATCGTAAACGTAACCGTTTGTTCTATCTTCCTTCCATTACAATAAGGATTAAGACTTGTGGTCTCCGGCGTATACAACCCCCTCGTTGGGCCGTTCTATCTTCATTCCATTACAATAAGGATTAAGACTTTCCGACATAAGCCTCGGTTACGTCCTTGTGCAATGTTCTATCTTCATTCTATTACAATAAGGATTAAGACATGGTGACGTCGTGCGTCAGTGATGTCCACCATCTGTTCTATCTTCCTTCCATTACAATAAGGATTACAAACAAAAATAGCGTAACCTGCGGAGGAAAGCAGATTACGCTATGATTGATGGGGGCTAATGAGGGAATACTCCCTACATCCCCCTCAGTTGCTCAAAACACCAGTGGATAAAGGGAAAAGAAAGAGGGGGATGTCTGGTTGGACATCCCCCCTCGCTTCCACCTGACATCCCCTGATGCCATGATCAGGCAGCAATGAGCGGAACGGTTTTGTAGTAGGCGATGCCGCCACGCTCATGCCGTTCGTAGCCTAATTCCTTCAGGGCAAAGCCCAACTGAATCTTCGTGCTGTGTTTACAAGGCACGGAGGGGTACTCCTTGCGGATCATCTCCAGCATCTGGGTGCTGGTCATCGCCGTTGCCGCCTCGCCTTCCTTGGGTTTGCGGAAGCAGGCCTGGACCATCTGGGTGAGGTCTTTCTGCTGGGTGTATTCCTGATTCAGCTGCTGCAGTCGTGCTACCTCGGTGTTGTTGAACCAATAGGGAGCCTTCTGTTCGCGTACCTCATAGAGCAGCTGGGCGTAGAGCTGGCAATAGTCAATGTCGCCCGTGTTGTCGATGAGCTGACCCTTGCGAATGGTGATGCAGATGTAACGACGACTGCCGGTGGCATCCGTCAGCGGATGGGGATTGTTGGTGGTTGCCACGAAGGAGGCAAAGCGTGGGCGGTCCTCCTGTGCTGTTCCGAAGATGGGACGGCCATTCACCTTATTCTTCGAGAGTGTCTGCTTCAATGCTGCATGCTGACTGGGACGGATGGCCTCCAGTTCATCGAGGTTGACCAACAGATTGTTGGTCAGCGCCATCTCCTTGTCGAACTTGTTGGAGAGATTCAGATGGTCGAGATAATACTGACGCAGCTCGACGGGCAGCAGCCTTCTGAAGAAGGTGGTCTTGCCACAGCCCTGTGAGCCAATCAATACTGGGACACACTCATTGCCGTGGAGGGTGTCCATCTGAAGCCAGTGGGCGACGGCACTTCTGAGCCAGATGGATAGGAAGCTCAGCTGTTCGCTGCTCACTCCCGGCAGCCTTGAGAAGAGCTGCGCCACGTGGTTCTGTCCGTCCCACTGGGGCAGGCTTTCCAGGAAATGCTGAATGGGGTTGAAGGCTGGCACATCCTCGGAGTGGACATATAGCTCAATGTCCTGCTTGGGTGATCCCTGCTCACGCACTGCCTCACGTTTGGCACGGAGCACGATGCTGTTCAGCGCTTCCTGTGTCAAAGGACGGAAGGGCAACGAGGATTCTTCTGACTGTTCTCCGTCGGCAGCATCCGACAAGGGGAAAAACTCCACCTTGCCGTTTAGGGCATTACGGCGGAAACGATAGTTTTCACTAAGGAACGACTCCACGCAGAGTGCTCCCAACATGTTGGCACTAAGAGCCTTGCCACAAGTGGCATGGTTCGTACTGTTCATAAGCACAAATGGTTTTAAAAGATGAATAATAAGGATTTTGTTGGGAGTTTTTCGTTTCGCTTATCTAAGGTTGATTGACAAGGCATTCATCCCTGGGAATGCAACTGCAAAGATACAAAATTTTTCGCCGAAATCCAAGGATTTTGCCAATTATTTTCATGAAAAAAGCACGATGGAAAAAAGAGGAAACGAAAGTCAGGGGGATGTGAGGTGGATGTTAAACCAGACATCCACCTGCGTCTGTCACCTCAGTACAAAGGATTCCCCGACGATTTAGGGGGAAGTAGGATGTCAGTCGGCTATCAATAGACCTATACTTTCTGCCGTATTAACTATAGGTTTGTCTTACTTAAACTATGGTTTTAGCCTACTTAAAGTATATATTTATTGATGGTAGATTCTCGGTAGTGAACAGCGGCAACTGATGTTCAATCTCACCATCTGTCAGCTTTCGGACAAAAGAATTGAGATGACTGACAAGGGGTTCCAGATAATTCTCCCGATATGCTTTCAGGAGTGATAGATAGGAGAAGTGCAATGTCTCAATATCAAAATTCAACTCCACATATGAAATCAGGAATAGTTGCAGGTCTTTGTCTTCTATCAATTCGCAGATGTTAAGCAGTTTTTCGTCACTATGCAAAGAATATATATACTGGTCTTTGATAAGGGGATGAACATCTTGAACGGACAATAGGCATCTGAATGCCTGATGTCTTAATTGTACCAGGTCGCATGCCTTGACGTAGGGGAATACATTCAGTGTATCCAAGGTCAGAATCTCTTGTTTCTCCACTTCGTGTTTCGTACAGATTTTTTCGTACGTTGCAGTATAATTGACAATGCACTGGAGAAGTTCACTCGTTTCACTGGTCAATAACTTGGTTTCTTGCGACTCATTGATGCGCTGAAATAGGTCCTTGTCTTGCGTGATGGGTGAGAACAACTGCTCAAGGAGGCTATCTTGCATTTCGATATTGACTTCCGAACCATTATCTGCGGTACACAAAGCATAGGCAATTTCGGCATCTATCGTGTTACGATTATTCAATACATCGTCATAAGCCTTTTCCATATTATAATTCGGATAGACTAAGTCCAGGTGTTCGTGTACCTTGGAAAGGATGGCGTAATTTTTCTTGACTCTTTCTCTTTCTATGATTTTCTTAAAACGTGTCAATGTCTCAGGCGCTATATGATTCTCGGAATCAATGGCCTTCTCAATGTCTCTTACGATATTCTTGGTGCCAAACTCATATTCCTGTACGACATAATCTTCGGCGCCAGGACACCCCAAGGCAATGGCCTTCTCAAAGAAGTAGTTGGCAAGGACATGGTTCTGTCGGGTGCCAATACCTTGATTGTAGAGAATTCCAAGGTGCAGGAATGCTAACGGGTCCTGACCACTCCTGATGGCCTTACGTGCTTCGTCGTATGTAGGTAATTCTGTATTCATGATGCAAAAATACAAAAACTTATTCATTATTGTGCATTTAGTCAGGCAAAAACATCAAATTACCAAAATATTGTCTATCTTTGCATCATCATACACACAATGCCTAAAACAATCGAAATATGAATCTTACAGTTTTTGCGCCAAACGATTTCAAGGAGCATCTAAAAGTATTGGAAAACAAGGCCAAGTTTAACAGTGCCAGACTTCGTTGTGAGTTGGGAGGTAGTTCCAACTATCAGCATTATGTATTGACAGGTAATGAGGGAGTCGGGAAGAGCGATGCCGTTCAGGAAATCATCAAAAGGGTATCAGGGTCTTCCAAATCCATCAACTATACGACCCGCGATGCTATTGCCATGTTTGATGCCAACGACGGTTTTGGCAGTTCCATGGCTGAGGCTTTAAGCATTGATACCGTTTTGCACATCACGAATGCTGATAGGCTGGGCATGCGAGGAAATACGAATCCTAAAACGGGTATAGAGGAACTGTGTAATTGTATTTCCAATATGCGTAACATCATTGTCGTCTTGTCGGGAAAGCGTAACCGGCTTATGGAGCTGGTCAAAGGCCATGAGAAAGCCAAAGAGTGGTTTCCATATATATTTCATTTTGACGACCTGACGCCCGATGCGATGTTTCAGTACATGGTTGATTATGTCAATAGCAGAAACTACATGCTTGACCCTTCTACCGAACCGGCACTGAAGGAGTATCTGCATTTCGTATATAAGTTACGTGGGTCGAATTTCAGGAATATCTACTTCCTCCAGGAAATCTTTGACAAGGAGATTATTCCGAGGATGTCTGAAAGGGTTATGGGGCAGAACCTGCCACCAGAACAGTTGGACCTCTGTACGATTATGCCTGAAGACCTGCCGGAAATCAATCACCCCAATACAGAGGAGGCCATCCGTAAATTGGAGTCGCTGGTGGGTTTGGACGAAGTGAAGAAGCAGATACTTGACCACACGGCACTTGTTAAGCTGAACAACCTGAGGGCAAGCAAGGGCATGTATAACAAGATGCCTCCCATGCACATGGTGTTTACTGGAAATCCTGGAACGGGTAAAACGACCATTGCCAAACATATCGGTGAGATATATCACAGTATCGGTGTTTTGTCATCAGGCCATGTGGTGGAGACCGACCGTACCAAACTGGTTGGTGAATATATTGGTTCCACAGAAAAGAATGCGATGGATGCCATCAATAGTGCAAGTGGTGGAGTGCTATTTATAGACGAGGCTTATAACCTGTTCACGGAGAGTGATAACAAAAGAGACTTCGGTATGCGTGTCATAGAGACGCTGCTGACCTATCTGGGGTCTGATGATACAGATATGATTGTCATTCTGGCTGGTTACACAGAGGAAATGAAAAAGATGCTGGAGGCGAACCCTGGTATGAAGAGCCGTTTCCCGTATATCTTCCACTTTGATGACTATACACCGGAACAGCTGATGCAGATTGGAAAACAGGTGCTTGACAAGGAACATTATACCCTTACGCCAGAGGCCGAGCGCAAGCTGAGTAAGTACATAATCCATGAATATGACCGCAAGGATGAGCATTTCGGAAATGGTCGTTTCATTACCCGACTGATTACTTCACATATTATTCCGTCCCTTAGTCGCAGGTTGCTAACCAAGCCTGTGGATGAGATCAGTGTGGAGGAAATGACAACCATCGAGGAATGTGATATTCCAGACGTGACGTTGCTTGAAAAGAAACCCAGAGAACTGGATGATTCCATCTTGTCGGAAGCACTTGAAAGACTGAATAAAATGGTAGGACTACAGCATGCCAAACAGGCACTGAACGACTATGTGTCCGTTTCACGATTCAGACATGAACAGGGTGACCTGATGATAACACCACAAAGCCTCTGCTGGAATTTCATCGGAAAGACGGGAACAGGTAAAAGCACGGTGGCCGAAGTACTGGGTAAGATACTGCTGGGACTGGGAATTTTGAAACGGGGGCAGACCGTCAGCGTTCATGCTGACGAACTGATGGGTAATGATGGCTATCAGGTGTTGGAGCGTGCCATCAAAGAAGCTCGTGACGGTCTTTTGTTCCTTGACATGGATGCACCCAATTCAAAGATTACGAATCAGGAGCACCTGAGGATGTGGATATTCAACAAGTTCCGTGAATATCAACAAACGACAGCATTGGTGTTTGCACAGGTGAAAGCATCGGAAGACATGATTGCCCAGAACCTTGCGGTCAATGGCATTGCATCTTATGGGAACTATATCGTATTTGATGACTTCACCGTTGAGGAACTGACAGAGATACTGATGTCGCAGCTCAATAGTGAATATCAATTGGAAGTGACGGATGAAGCCAAGAAGAAGGTACATGACTATGTCAAGTGTGTCAAGGGTTGCGAGACGAAGGAGTCTCCCGTCAATGCGAGAACCATTCTCCATCTGGCGCAGACGATAGCACATATTGCTCAGCTGCGTATCTCCGTCAGGGGAGGTGAGCGGTTAGTCACCCTTCAGGACGTTGCCCACTTCAAGTGGGATGATAAGATAAAAGGACGGGTTGGATTCGTCTAAATGAAAAAAGCAGCCGCTCACTCCTGAGGAGAAAAGCGGCTGCTTGATGTTTAGGCACTGAAGCCGATTTTCTGACGGGGCTTCAGTTCGATGAGTAAAGGAAACGAGGAACGAGTTCCTCCCTATAGAATAAAGAAGGTACGCACGTGTGCGCGTACCTTCTTTATATATATAGGAGTCTGGAAAAATGCGCCACAATTTGTGTAATAGAATAATTCTTATTATCTTTGCGGCAAAATATTTATTCAAACAATTACTATCATGAAGAAATTAATGTTGATTGCCGCCTTGGTGGTGGCTTCAGTGTCTGCCCACGCGCAGAATGACGAGTTGAAGAATGAGATTGGTGTGTACTATGGTTTCATGTCTGCCTCCAATTACGGTTGGCTTCTTTCTGGTGCGTTCAGTGCTGCATTCTCCAGTTCAAGCCAAGACAAGTTCTGGGGACCCATCGGTGTTGAGTATTACCATCATGTCACGCCTGCCGTAGCCCTCGGTGGTGTGGCCTCTATTGCTGGTTGTCAGTGGAGCAATGACCACTTAAAGTCGAAATATATCGCGGTGATGCCTTCCGTAAAGCTCAACTGGCTTCGCAAGAATCACTGGGGCCTGTATTCTTCTGCATCGGCAGGTGTATTGATAGTCAGCGACAAGGTATCTTCAGACTATAACGGAGAAAAAAAGGTGGAAAGCGACAACTCCGCCTGTTTCATGTTCCATGTCTCTGCTCTTGGCGTCGAGGCCGGTGGTGAGGCTTTCCGCGGCTTTGTAGAGGCAGGCTTCGGTGAGAAGGGTATTTTGTGTGCCGGTCTGCGCTACAAGTTCTGAACGCAATTCAAATATTTCTTATTATCTTTGCGACATAAAAATCATTTATCTAACCCTTTAAAAATTTTTCAGACCTATGGAAATGACATTCGTTTTTGTTTTGATGTCCCTGCTTTGTGTGGGCATCGTGTTGTTATTAGTTGTTGTGGCCGCCTATTTTGTTATGACACAGCGCAAGCTGGTCAGTCTTGACGAGCTCTGCAAGAACGCGCTGAGCCAGATAGAGGTGCAGCTGAATTCACGTTTCGACGCCGTTATTGCCCTGGCAAAGACAGCTGCGAAGTATGCTGCCCACGAGTCGGAGACCATCATCAAGGCCGTGGAGGCCCGTGGTGGCAAGGCATCGACGCCCGAGGCCATTAACCAGCAGAGCGACATGTTAGGCCAGCTGATGGGTCGCCTGAACGTGGTGTTCGAGCGCTACCCTGAGCTGAAGGCTTCCGAGCTCTACGTGAACGCACAGAACGGCCAGAAGGAATACGAGGAGAACGTACGCATGAGCCGTATGGTGTATAACGACACGGCAACAAAGATGAACCGCATGGTGCGCCAGTGGCCATCGTCGATTGTTGCCAGCATGCTGCACTTCGCTGAGAAGGAATACCTGAAGGTTGACGACGAGAAGAAACGTAACTACCCGAACCTTGATGAAGCGTTTACAAAATAAACTGACGGCAGCACTGACAGTGCTGCTGCTGACGGCTGCCGCAACGCTGCAGGCCGGCCCCACGCTGCACGACTTAGACATGACGGTGAGGCTGGCGGCTGACGGCGATGCCTACATCACCGAGGTGCGCCGCATGTCGATTGACGACGTGGGCACCGAGTGCTACATCGTCATGGGCTTCATGAACGGCAGCACGGTGAGGGACCTGACGGTGAGCGACGAGACGGGCCTGACGTACGAGAACATTGGCGACTGGGACGTTGACCGAAGCCGCAGCTGGAAGGCCGGCAAGTGCTGCATAGTGACGAAGAGCGACGGCTACGAGCTCTGCTGGGGCCTGGGCAACGAGGGCAGCCGCACCTATACCGTGAGCTACAGGGTTACTGACCTGGTGCGTGCCTACGACGATGCCGACGGCTTCAACTTCATGTTTGTGGCCCAGAACATCAAGCCAGCTGCCGAACACGCCCGCATCACCTTTATGCGGCAGGACGAGCAGCCCATTGCACAGGAAGACGTCAAGATGTGGGCCTTCCGCTACAACGGCGACATACAGTGGCGGGACGGCACAGTGGTGGCTGAGACGGCCAGCGCCATGGACGACGACCAGTCCATGATTGTCATGCTGCGCTTTGAGAAGGGAGTGCTGCAGCCCTCAGAGTCGGTGGCGGGCAGTTTCGAACAGCTGAGGGAGCGTGCCTTCGAGGGCAGCGACTACAACAAGAAGTCGCTCGACGATTGGATTGACTGGCTGTGCGAGATACTGGCCCTGCTGGCCATCTTTGTGCTGTTGCCCATAGGCTGCGTCATCTACTTTGCCTACATCTGGTGGAAGCGCCACGAGGCCAAGCAGAACCTGCTCTGGTTTCGCGGACTGCCCTACAATGGCAGCCTGAAGAAGTCGTACGAAGTGCTGAATGCCTACAGCTGGGTGTCGTACAGCAAAGAAAACCTGATTAGCGCACTGGTGGTGAAACTCATCAGCATAGGCGCACTGGCCATCGAGGAACACTGGGTGGAACCATCAGGACTCAGGAAACTGACAGGCGGACAGCCCAAGCTCAAGAAACTCATAGCCATCAAGGAGCTGCACATCAGCGAGAAAACGCCTGACCGCTTCCTGCTGAACCGCCTCTTCGCCATGTTCGACGAAGCGGCCGGCGACGACCACCTGTTGCAGCCCAACGAGCTGAGGACGTGGATGAAAAAGCATACGGGCAGCGTGGAGACCCTGCTGACAAACATGAAGGCATCGCGCTCACTGCACTCGTGCAGCAAGGACTTGAAGAACGTGCGTGAGGTGCTGGGCATGAAGCTGTTTCTGGAAGACTTCACCCTGGCCAACGAACGGCATGCAACGGAGGTGGCCCTGTGGAAAGACTATCTGGTATTTGCCGAACTGTTCGGCATAGCCAAACAGGTGCGCAAGGACATGATGCAAGCCAACCCGGAATACCTGAAGATGGACGACATCTGTCGTCAGCTGAACGACAACGACGTGCTGCCACTCATTACGGCGGCTGCCATGCGCGGTGTGCATGACGTTGAGAGCGCCAACAGCACGTGGAAAAGCGGCGGCGGTGGTTGGGCCTCGTCAGGCGGCGGCGGCGGTTTCTCGGGCGGCGGCTCGGGTGGCGGTGTCAGATAGGTCGTAGGCTACGGCTGATACCTTCTGATAAGCTCTGCAAACAACGGGTTGTGCTGCAAAACGGCAGCGCAGCCCGTTATTAGTAGCTGCTTGCGTGCCCGCGTCAGTGCCACGTTCAGCTTGCGGTCAATGACGCGGCCGTTCTCCTCAAAGCAGTTGGCTGTCAGGAAGTCGAGCTGGTAGCGGTGGCGCACGGTGAACGAATAGATGATGACGTCGCGCTGAGAGCCCTGGTAGCGCTCCACGGTGTCAATGGAGACCTGCTGCAGCGCGGCAATGCCCGTCTGTTCTATCTCGCGGCGTATCATGCCTATCTGGTTGCGGTAGGGCACAATGACGCCCACCGTCTTTTGACTGTCGAAGCGCTCTGCCCCGTATTGCCTGTAAATGCGCCGCAGCCAGTCGGCCACAATGCGGGCCTCGGCAGCGTTGACCTTGTCGGAGTGGCCGTCCGGCTGGTCGGTACCGCTGTCCATGAACAGCACGCGCCGGGTCTTCAGCAGGTCGTCGAGGGCATCCGCCGAGGGCTCATCGTAGTGCAGGCTGTTGTCCGACTGGTGCTCGCAGGGCACAGGCTCAAGCCGTTCCTCGCGGTAGAACATCTCGTTGGCAAAGGCAGCCACGTCGGGGTGCATGCGGCCCTGCTTGTGCAGCGTTCCCAGGAACTGCCGGCGGCCCTGCTGACGCTCCAGACGGATGAGCCGCTCGAAGAGCGACTCGTAGCGGCCGGGCTGCTGCACCACGGCAGGCAGCTGCTTATAGTCGCCTATGAGCACGAAACGGCCCACGGCACCATTGGCCAACAAGCCCACAATGTCGGGCTCCAGAATCTGTGAAGCCTCATCGACCACACACAGCGAGAAATGCTTGAGTTCGAACAGGAAGGGTCGCGACTGCAGCGTGGCGGTGGTGCTGACTACGACCCGCGTCTGCCTGACGTAGCGGCGAATGACATCTAACTTGGGAGCATCGCCTAACGCCGCGTGCAGCAGATAGCGGCTGAAGCGCGGGTCGCAGGACGTTTCGCTGCCCAACCGCAGAAAGTCAATGCCTGCCTCCACCAGCATCCCGCATATCTCATCTACCGCACGGTTCGTGTAAGACAGCAGCAGGAGTGACGACTGCGCGTCGCCTGACTGCAGCTCCTCTTCAACCATAAACCGGAGGGCCATCGATGTCTTGCCCGTTCCCGGCGGACCCACCAGCAGGAAGTAGTCGCGGGCCTGCTTCTGTCGCAACAGCACGTCGTCGTAGTTGGGGTGGTAGCTTCGTGACAGCTGAACGGTCAGGTCGGCCTGTGGCTCCCGCAGCCCTAACAGCAGCTGGCGTTTCGGCAGCGGTGCCGTGGCGAAGGCCATGAGCGAGCGGATGGCACTCACCGTACCCACGTCGGACGTGTCGTGCTCCACGGCATAACGTGCTGCCGCAAACACCATGGGGTTCTGCTGTCCGTCGTTCAGCTTGACGGTCAGCAGACTGGTCTCAATGGTCAGCAGGCGGCCACGGAAGAGCAGGCTGCGCCTGACGTCCGGCTCGCCGCCGTAGGCATAGAGCAACACCATGTCTCCCCTGCGGAAGTTTGGCAGGAAGTCGTCACCCTGGTCCGGCACGCTGAGCGTTATCAGGTCGTAGCCGCTACCCTCGGCCGACTGCGTCTTGCCGGTAATGGTGAGTCCCGTAAAAATGTTTCCCGTCTCGCGCTTCTCGCTCAGCGGCATGTTCCAGAGGTCAGCCGCAGCAAGACGCTGCTCGCCTGTAGTCGGCCGGTCGTCCCTTACCCCTATCTTGCCATACGCCTGTTCTCTATATACAAACGTCATCTGCCGCTCAAAATAGCTTCGCTCCACGTCGTTCAGCGCTGCAAGGGCAGCCGTCAGCGATGCGAACCGCCCGAAGCTGTCTTCCACCGTCAGACGGGGCAGCACGCTGTCGAAGCCCTCGCGGGCCGTCTGCAGCTCCTGTGCCACCACACGGTTGCGCATGGCCATCGCCTCGCGAAACAGCGTCTTGTCGAACCGCGTCTTTATCAGTCCCTCGCGGGCCGGGTAACGGCTGTAGAGCAACCGCATGTCTATGTCGTCAGCCTCAATGCCGAAGTTGTAGTGCAGCATGCCGTAATAGAGCAACAGCTGCACCCGGTGCGGCTGCCGTGCACCGTGCTCCTTGCCCCACAGCTTGCCCGACTTCTGCTCCACTAAGAGCCGCATGTCCGTCGTCATCATATCCACGCGGCCCTGCAGTCCTAACCGTTCGCAGACAAACGACGGCTCGAGCACGGCCTTTCCGCGGTCGTAGTCGTCAAAGAGCACGGCCACCGTCTGGCGCAGGTTTCTCATCTGCACCTCAGCATCGGTCTTAAAGAGTTGTGGAGAGAAGTCCGGACAGGCACAGAACTGCAATGCCTGTTCGCGAAACGATTCCGTCAGCGTCCGTCCCAGCGTGGCGTCCGGCTGGTTGATGATGTCGTCGAGCGCACTGCCCGCAAAGTTACCTAACAAGATGGCCTGACTGTTGGCCCTGGGCAGCATGCGCCCCACGGTGTAAAGCAGCACATGGGGGGTGCCCTCAGAAAACATGGCCGCCAGTGCCGACACGTCAATCAGGAAGTCGGGTTCCACCACAATGAGGTCGTCGAGCACGTTCAGCTGCATGCCCTCGCGCAGCAGTGGCCGCAGGTAGTCGTCATACGGCGTGCGGCATTCCTCGTGCGTGTCCCGTATGGTGGCATAGATGTAGCGCTCGTCCCAGCGCTTCACCGTGCAGCGAATATCGCACATGGGTTTACTTCACCTTGCTGGTAAGCGCATTGGCTAACTGTGGTACCTCCTTGGCCTTTGCTGCTCCGGCGAAGAAGCACCAGAGCAGGCATAGAATCATCGTCTTTTTCATTTTCGTTTTCGCTTTTTTCTTAATGTGGTGCAAATATACGAAAAAATCGGGAGTTAAGGGGGTTAAGGGAGTTAAAGGGAGTTAAAGGAGACAATACCGGTGCCGAGAATCTCTTTTTTGTGGAATCATTTGGTCGTTGTTTTTTTTTATTGTAACTTTATGCCCAAATGATGAAATGTTGACAACATGAAGAAAAGTTTATCACTGATAGCAGGACTACTGCTCCTTGTCGGAGTCCTGATGGTATCCTGTACGGACGAAGACCCCGTTGCACCGGAACCGGAGAGAGAACACTCTGAGGCTACAAAAGCACTAATACGCATTTGTAACGAGAATGCGGAAGTCAAGGCACTGCTGGAGCACGCCATCAGACAGGCGGCATCCATCAACCCCGACCGCAGGTATAACCCCGCACAGACGCTGACGGAGTTCTATGACTTCGTTGACTGGAACGTGCGCCAACTGCCCTGGGACGTAATGATACACCCTGCGCCCAACGACTATGGACGTTCACTTTACGGACGTACCGACCAGGGCATCGGCTACTTCTGGTTCATCGTGGACCAGCCGCTGGAAGAGCTGAGCGACAGAGGGTACTTCTACCCCACCGTCGAGTTCGTGGAACCGTTTTCCTCATGGCTCTCCACCTACAGCCAGTCGTGGGGTGACTGGCTTGACACGGAAGACAGCTGGAACGACGCCTATTATAATATGGTGAAGAATGACCCCGACTGGGGACTCGACAAAGGATGGTACGGCGAGGGAAACCTGTGGCGTACGTACAATGAGTTCTTTGCCCGCAAGCTCGCCTCGCCCGATGCACGCCCCATTGCCGACGCGGATGTGGTGGCGCCTGCCGACTCCTGGCCGAAGAAGACCTGGGCCATCGACGAACGCAACCAGCTGGTGTATGACGACCTGCAAATCAAGACAGCAAAGATTTCCGACATCGCACAGCTCATCGGCAACGACTCACAATACAAGGATGCCTTTGCCGGAGGCACGCTGACACATACCTTCCTGGACGTCAACTGCTACCACCGCTACCATGCCCCCGTAGATGGTGTGCTCAAGGAGCTGCGCACGGTACCCGGAGTGTCGGCAGGCGGAGGCTATACCCTCTGGGACGACGAGGAGAAGCTCTACTACTACGTCAACGACCTCGGATTCCAGATGGTCGAGACACGTGCTTGCGCCATCATCGAGACTGAAGACTACGGCTTGGTAGCCATGCTTCCCGTCGGTATGTCGCAGATATGCAGCGTCAACTGGATTCCCACGCTGCACGTAGGTCAAACGCTGCATCGTGGCGACGAGATGGGCTTCTTCAAGTTCGGAGGCTCTGACATCGTCATGATTTTCCAGCGTGGCGTCGATGTGGAACTGCTCCACGACGGCGACCTGTTGCTGATGGGCGAAGCATACGCAAGTCTGAACGTCAACAAATAAATACTCCCGTTCGAAATATCCCAAGATTCTCTTGGATTTTTACTCACTTATTCGTATCTTTGTCGGCATGAAGAGAATCATGGCTCATTTGCTGATAGGTTTGTGCATAGCAACAGCAGCGGCACAAACCTGTCCTGAGAAGAAAATCACAGCAGAACGGCTACCCGACCTGATTACTCCCCGCCACGGACATTCGACATTTGTAGCAGGGGGTGAGATAACGGTAGCCGGTGGTCACACCACGGGCTTCATCCCTGTAAAGACTGCCGAAAGACTGAGCAATGGAGCATGGCAGGAAATGACGATGACCTATACACACGATGAGGGATTCGCACTGCCCATGAAGTCTGGTCTGGTGCTGTTAGGTGGCGGTCATCTACAACCCTTGGGCATCGGCAACCAGTTTGTGACCGAGGAATACAATCCCTCAAACCATACATTCAAGAGTTACGGCTGTATGGACCGCAAGCGCTGCTGGGTACAGGGGCTGGAGATGGACAGCGGACGTGTCGTCATCAGCGGCAACTGGTATGAGGGGGACGGCATAGAGCTGTACGAAAGAAAAATCAACGCCATGCCACTGAAGGATGTGCGTCAGCAACGCGCCATGCCCTTCCTGTTTCGTACTGCAAAGGACGATGCCATCATTTTCAGCTCCTTTAGCGAACGGGCGCAACAGTACGACACCATCTGGATTGACCACCTGAAAGGAGCACCGACCACAGAACCGCTATTTGAGAAGTGGCAACCACTGAGCCTGGGCCACGAGCACCGCAGCATGGACAGCTTCATCGGTGATGAGGCAAAGGGCATCTATACGTACCTGATGGCTGTCGAGGATACGCTAACACATCAAGCAGCCATCATGAAACTAGCCAACGGACAGTTCTCACTTCTCAAGACCGAGACTCCTGTGCCGAGGGTGAGCCAAGGAGATACCATCTGCTGGTTTTCGCAAGTCATAGCTGACCGGAAGGCTGGACGCGCTTACCTGTTAGGATATGGTAAGCAGGAGAAACGCCTATACCTATTATATATTATGTATCAAGATGCCAACGTGCCCTTGGCATTAGGCTATACAGAACCAATACCCGATATGGGCTATACAACACCGGTGCTGACCGCAGAAGGCAACCTTGTCATAGCTGGCGGTGTGCAGGTGCCTGTCAACAACTTCGAACCGAAAGCCACAGTAGTGCTTTTGCCAGTAGGTGACAGGGGCGATGCAGCAGGAAATCACGGAATCGGCGGCAAATGGAGATGGTGGCCCTATGCACTTCTCGCCGTCTTCAGCGTGTTTATCGGCTATAAGGGCTTGAAACATTTCCACCACGGCAGCAACTCTTCTCACAACGGTTCAGACTTCAAGGCTCAACTTGAAAACACCGTAACAGGAGTCGATGACAAGTTGATGGCACGTATTGACGAACTCATGGAGCGTGAACAGCTATTCCTAAACCCGGAGTTGAAAGTGGGTGACGTGGCAGCAATACTGGGTGTGAACAGCCGCTACGTATCGGACAGCATCAATGCCTCACGTGACTGTTCATTCGCACAATTCATGAACAGACTACGCGTAGAATATGCCCAGCACATGATGCAGCAATCACCCGAGAAAAAACTATCAGAGGTCTGGGTGGCATCAGGTTTTGCCAACGAGTCAACCTTCTTCCGCGCCTTCAAAAGCATAACGGGCATCACACCCAAGGAATGGATCAACAACATATCGACAACCTGAAAACACAGAAATCGACTTGCAAATACGGAAATTGCAAGTCGATTTTCTTATATTGCAAGTCCTTTTACGGCATTTCTCATTATCTTTGTCACAAAATAATTATTACTAACAAACAAATATCAAAAGACTATGAAGAATAGAATATTTATTTTGACGATGCTTCTCGCCGCATTCGTGACGGGCTCTGCACTGACGGCCGGAGCTCAAAACCTGAGCCAGCAGCGCCGGGCACAACTGAAGGCCTCGTCAACGAAGTTCACGCTCGTCAAGGTTGGGAAGAACAAGAAGAATTGGTTTGCCGTGATGTACTTCCCCGTGTCGTACGGCGACTACTACGGCGTGACAGGTATGAACAAACGCCCGCGCAACGAGAGCATCACCGACGTGATGATGATGTCGGACACGGACAAGAAGAAGTTTCTCAAGGCGCTCAACGCGTTCGACAAGAAGATGAAGTTCCACATCGCCAGCACATCTGAGCTCTACAAGGCGCTGAACTTGCACTACAACATTCAGAGTGAGAATGGTCCGTACAGCATTGCCACCAAGGGATTCTACCTTGCGACGGACTACACGGGTTACCAGCGCATGAAGGCACTCGCCAAAAAGTACGGAACACCTGGCCGAGGCGGAGGCGTGGGCTGATGATGGTACATGAAAGCGAATCGAGTTATTAACTTAAAACAAGTATTACAATGAAGAAGATTTTTGTATTAATGGTAGCCGTTTTCGCCATGACGATGACGGCAAGTGCACAAATCGCAGAGGGGACCTACATGATAAGTCATGCCGATTACCCCGCCCACGTGCTGACGACGAAGAACGCCAAGCCTGGTAACCGTGAAGCCGTCGTTCTGACGAAATGGGCGAGAAAAGACAACCAGCTGTGGCAAATCAAGAAGAACGCGGACGGCACGTACGCCATCCTCTCGTTAGCCAACCCCGCCTACGGCCTCAACGTCTGCGAGGCCCTGATGCAGAACGGTGCGGAAATCATCACGTGGAACTGGACGGGATATGCCAACGAGAACTGGAAGATTGAGAAGCAGAGCAACGGCGCCTACCTCATCATGGTGGCGCAGGACAAGAGCTTCTGCATCCGCCCGAAGAACGGCAAGGTCAGCGACAACGTGCCTCTTGAGCTGACGAAGGCCAAATCGGATAGAAAAATGGAGTGGAATATTATAAAGGCCGGCAGGCAGAAATAAGGGTTTACGAATCAGGGGGACAGGTCCATGATTCTTGACAGAATCAAGCGACCTGTCCCCCTGATTCACAGATGACTCGGATTAAACGGATTATATTATTAACCTTTTAAGAACAAAAAGCATGATGAAGAAGATTTTAGTATTAATGGTAGCCGTCTTCGCTATGAGCTTGACGGCCAATGCACAGAAAATTTCAGAAGAAGAGCGTAACAACGTTATCACCAATCTTATCGGACGCATGAAACCTGTGGATGGTTCTTGGCTCATCACGCCAGAGCCCATCTCGTACTACGAATTCTGGGTAGTAACGGGCAAGAAGAAGCACGACGCCCATACCAGCGTCTCGAAAGCAGCCAAAGTGACACTAGCCGATCAGCAATCATTTGTGCTAGCTCTGAATCAGGAAGCAGGCCGCCCGTACTTCTCGCTGCCTACGAGGGCTGAGATTCAGTTAGCCCACAAAAAAGTGGGCTTGCACGGCGATCTGAGCCAGCTCTCGACTGCCACCGCCGGATGCTTCTGGATTAAGATTTCGAAAAAGATGTTCAAGGAACTGACGGAGTAGTTTTTTGACAACGAATGACACGTCCGAATCAGGGGGACAGGTCCATGATTCTTGACAGAATCAAGCGACCTGTCCCCCTGATTCACACAAGCGACCTGTCCCCCTGACTGCTTACTTCACTTTACTGGTAAGTGGTGAACGGACACCCTTCATGCCGGTGAGATAGGCCTTGGCGGAACCAAAGCGTAGGAACATGTCCAGGCGCACGGGAACGTGGTTCTGGTCGTCGGTGACGAAGAAACGGATGATTTCCTTATCCTCGCCGTCTTCACGCTCCATGAACGAGAGCACCAGACAGCGGTACTTGCTGTTGCTGTTCTTCATCTCGATGGTTTCCTTGCCCTGATAGACGAGCCACGTGTTCTGCAGGTGCTTGGCGTCGGCTATGGGCAGTGTGATTTTCTGGCCCTGCCTCAGCTGTGCGGCATCGAAGTTACGAGCCCGCAAGTAGATGCTCATCATGTCATAGACGCACTTTCCCGGAGTCATCTGGTGCCAGAGGCTCTCCCCCTTGCTGGTAATCTCGTGCTGCTTCAGGTGGCACTGGCCGTTGGGGTAGCTGAACCATATCTCGTCAACATAGTAGCGGTTGCCCTCCTTGGCGCCCTTGCGGTAATAGAGTGGTGAGAGGTCGAGGGTGCTGTAGGACACCAGGGTGTCGCGCATGACGAACATGTTGTCGAGCTTGCTGTTGCCGCGCGTTATCAAGCTGGCACGGTAGGCATTCTGCCCTTTATAGCGCGACTGCACGGTGGACATGGAGGCTGTTCCTACCTTTACCCACACGAACTGCCAGTTGAAGTAGAGGTCGTATGAGAGGAACTCGCCCGACTTGAATGCCTTGTTCTCAATGCCGCACTGTGCCTGAGCGTTTACAGGGAACGTTAACGACAACGTTAACAATGATGCCAAAAATAATATTTTCTTGTTCATATCTTTTCTATTTTAAAGGTTTCACATCAATATGATGCGAAAACTCCCTAATAGTTTAATAGTTTTCGTTTTATTAACTGATAACTAAACCCCAACTACCATTTGTACTCGTCGGGAATGGGAATGCCCAGCTTATTGGCACGTTCGGCGTTGCGGTTTTTCAGTTTCCGCTTCTCCTTGTCGGCCTTCTGCTTAATCAGTGAGCGTGGCTTTTGCTCGTTGCGCGGCCTTGCCAGCAGGTTCCAGCGTTCGGTAATGTCCCACTTGGCCTTACACTCTATCTCGTCAGGATAGTAATACACGTCCTCCGGCTGGCGGTCGGCACCATAGTCACCCGTATCCCATACACCGTTGTCGTTGGCATCGACAAAGGCATTCAGATAGTATTTGCCGGGCGTGACGTAATAGAACTCGGCAGTGCGCCCGACGGGTCGCACGGTCTTGACCACGGCACCGTTGCCTGACAGCAGATGTACGACGAGATGTTCCGTTGGCAGGCCGCTCAGCTCGACGAAGAGCGACGAGTATTCGTCGTTCGGCTTGACCTTCAGTCCCTGCTTGATGGGGTCAGTCACTTTGCCGTAGATGTCGCGGAAGGCAGCTGAGTCCATCTCCAGACTGTATTCCTGACCTTGCCGCCACTCTGCCCGCAACTCGTAGGTTCGCGGTATGGAGTCCTTCGGCCCGAACTCGAAGGGAGCCCTGTACCAGAGGCTGTCCACCTTGGTGTAGAGGTGTATCATGGCCGTATCGATGGCCGTCAGCGGCGTTGGCGACTCTAACAGCACGTTCTTGTCGGGGTCGAGCGACGAGTTGTTGAGCCACTTCAGCTCCAGCGGCTTGACGGGGTATATGCTGTCGTAGGGGTTGTTCTGCTCTTTTTTCTTCTGCTGCTCCTTCATCCATTTGTCTATGTCCTTCTGTCGCTCCTTCATTCGTTTTTCGTATGCCACCTTGGGCAGCGACTCTATGGTGTCGGTCTTGCTGACCAGCACCCCCGTGGTGTCGGTGTACAGGTATTGCAGTTCGTAGCGCAGCGTGTCCTGGTTAATGAGTGCCGTGTCGCGCAGCCAGTAGGTAATGGTGTCGCGCTTGGCGCTGGGCTCTACAATGAAGGCACTGTCGCTGTCGAAGTTCAGGCCCCTGATTTTCGGCAGTTCCTCGTTCCCGTATGTAAAGAACAGGCGCAACTGGTTGGGCTCCTGGCGCTCGGTCTTCAGCAGGTAGCGTTCAGTCTGCGGATGCTTGAACGACAGCAGCACCAGGTCGTCAGGAAAGTAATGTATGTAAGGAATGCGCATGATGCTGTCAATGTGAAGGGAGTCGCGCCAAATGGTGTCCTGGCGTATGTCGGGTTTGCAGGAGGGCTCGAACGTCTGGTGCGAGAAGGCTATGGCCTCGCTCATCTGGCTGAAGGTGTATTCACCGTCGGCATCCTGCAGGGCATAAATGCGGTAGGTGCCCGGAGCCACACCCTTAATGACAAAGCGGCCCGTACCGTCGGTACGCGAAACGCGCTGCAGCGGCTTCTTCTGGAACGCCGTGTCGCTCAAGTCGTCGTAAAGACCTACCTGAATGCCCTTGACGGGCTCCAGGTCCTCGGCGTTGAGCACCGTTCCCGACACTTCGAAGGTGTCAATCTGTTCGCCTGTCGAGAAAGTATAGGTGTAGTTACCCAGCGGGTTGCCCTCGTTGTTGTCGGTAATGGCATCCGAGAAGTCTATCGTGTAAGTGGTGTTGGCTATCAGACTGTCCTTCAGCTCCACCGTGATTTTCTTTCCCGAAGCCTTTATCTCGGGCATCTCCAACTGCGGCGGCGACACAATGACCTTGTTGGTTGCATCCTCTAACTTTACATACTCATTGAAGACAATGGTGACCTTCCGTTCAGTCACGTTGGTGGCTCTGTCCTGTGGTGACGTGTTGACAATGCGCGGCGGCTTGTCGTCGTACCAGCCTCCGTCAGGCGAGCCCATGCGGGCACAGCTTGCAACCGCGGTTGCAATCAGGAAAATGAAAAATGAAAAAACAAAAAAATGCTGTTGCCTCATGTTGTTCGTCATTACATTTTTATAGTGTCACACCCGAGTTTTAGCAGCTGCTCTATGTGTTCGCGGCTGTTGCTCAACCGGGGCACCTTGTTCTGCCCGCCCAGCTTGCCGCGCTGGCGCATCCAGTCGTTGAAGAGTCCCGGCCGTGCCTGTATCAGCTCCAACGGCTGCAAGGTGATGTCCTTGAAGCGCTTGGCCTCATAGTCGCTGTTCACCTCCTGCAGCTTCTGGTCGAGCAGCGAGGCAAAGCGCTGAAGGTCGGCGGGGGCCTTCGAAAACTCTATGAGCCACTGGTGGCGGCACTTGGCCTGGGCATCCATGAAAACCGGTGCAGCGGTATATTCCAGCACCTCGGCACCCGTCTGCTGACAGGCGTAGGCCAGTCCCTGCTCGGCATTATCGACAATCAGCTCTTCGCCAAAGGCATTGATGAAGCTCTTGGTGCGGCCGGTAATGACAAACTTATAGGGGTTGGTACTGGTGAAGCGCACGGTGTCGCCCAACATGTAGCGCCACAGGCCGCACGACGTACTGATGAGCATGGCGTAGTTCTTGCCCGGCTCGACAGCCCAAAGGGGAACGACCTCTCCTAACCTCCCCGAAGGGGAGGAACCAGGCTCCCCTCCTTGGGAGGGGCTGGGGGAGGTTTCCATAAACTCATAGAACACCCCGTAGTCCAGCATCAGCAGCATCGACTTGTCGGCAGGGTCGTCCTGAATGCCGAAGAAGCCCTCGCTGGCGTTGTAGGTCTCCATATAGTGCATACGGGGCGAGGTAATCAGCTGCTCGTACTGATGGCGGTAGGGCGTGAAGGCCACCCCACCGTGAAAGAAGACCTCCAGGTTGGGCCACACCTCCTCCAGGTGGGTCTTGCCCGACAGCTCCATCACACGGTTCAGCACCGAGAGCATCCACGACGGCACGCCCGACAGGTTCGTCACGTTCTTCGTCATCGACTCACGGGCTATGCGGTCACGCTTGATTTCGAAATCGCTGAGCAGCGCCGTCTTCTTCTTCGGCACGCGCACCAGATTGGCCAGCGGGTTGATGTTCTCAATGAGAATGGCACTCAGGTCACCCACCAGCGACCCCGGCATGTTGTAGTTCGAAGCATGGCTGCCACCCAGAATCAGCGCCCGGCCGTCGAACAGCCGCGACTTGGGGTGGTTGCGCAGGTAGATGGCCACCGAGTCGAAGCCGCCGGCATAGTGAATTTTCTGCAGGCCCTCGTTGCTGACGGGAATAAACTTCGACTTGTCGTTCGTTGTTCCTGACGACTTGGCATACCACCTTACCCGGCCGGGCCACAGCACGTCGCGCTCGCCATGCCGCATGCGGTCAATGTCGTTCTTCAGCTCCTCGTAGGTGTTTACTGGGGTGTTCCTGGCGAAGTCATCGTAGTCTCTCATCTGTTCAAAAACGTGATTCCTGCCATATTCCGTTTCTTTCGCCTCCTGTAAAAGGCGGGTCAGCACCTGTCTCTGCAGCTGCTCTCCCTCGTTCACGTGTCGCTCCAGTTCCTTCATGCGGCGCGTAAACGCGTGTCTTACTATACTTGTTAAACTCATTTGGCTGCAAAATTACGCAAAACCATTGTAACAAGGGCATTTATTTCCTTATTTTTTTTATTTTTATGATATTGCGCACGACGAATGGCTACATTTCCGTGACCAAGCCATACTGGACTACTTCAAAATAAAATACTGACCCCGTTAGGAAAAAGTCGCCGCCCCTACGCATGCAGAGGCGGCGACTTTCAC
>JAGAYI010000014.1 GCA_017940545.1 Prevotella sp. | reverse complement strand
CGAGGAACACAGCAAGACCGGTGTTGTTCACGCCGAAGCCCTTGTCGCAACGCTCCTTGGCGGCACGCGAAGCAACGTCACGAGGAACAAGGTTACCGAATGCAGGATAGCGGCGCTCCAGATAGTAGTCGCGGTCTTCCTCGGGAATCTCCCAACCCTGCTTGGTACCTGCCTGCAGAGCCTTGGCATCCTCAATCTTCTTAGGAACCCAGATACGTCCGTCGTTACGCAGCGACTCAGACATCAGCGTCAGCTTTGACTGCTTGTCGCCATGAACGGGGATACACGTGGGGTGAATCTGAACGTAAGAGGGATTTGCAAAGTATGCACCCTTGCGATAGCACTGGACGGCAGCGGTGCAGTTACAACCCATGGCGTTGGTGGAGAGGAAATAGGTATTACCGTAACCACCAGTTGCGATGACAACAGCATTGGCTGAGAAGCGCTCCAGCTGTCCTGTTACGAGGTTCTTGGCAATGATACCACGGGCGCGGCCATCGACGATGACTACATCCTCCATCTCGTAACGGGTATAAAGCTTGACCTTGCCGGCATTGACCTGGCAAGACAGTGAACTATAGGCACCCAGAAGGAGCTGCTGACCCGTCTGACCCTTGGCATAGAACGTGCGACTTACCTGAGCACCACCGAACGAACGGTTAGCCAGCATGCCGCCATACTCACGGGCAAAGGGAACACCCTGAGCCACGCACTGGTCGATGATATTATTGCTGACCTCTGCCAGACGATAGACGTTAGCCTCGCGGGCACGATAGTCGCCACCCTTCACGGTGTCATAGAACAGACGATAGACAGAGTCACCATCGTTCTGATAGCACTTGGCAGCGTTGATACCACCCTGGGCAGCGATAGAGTGAGCGCGACGGGGAGAGTCCTGAATGCACAGGTTAATGACGTTGAAACCCATCTCGCCAAGCGAAGCAGCAGCCGAAGCACCGGCCAAACCGGTACCAACGACGATGACGTCGAGCTTCAGCTTGTTCTTCGGGTTGACAAGACGCTGATGAGCCTTATATTCCTTCCATTTCTCAGGTACTGGTCCTGCAGGAATCTTTGAATCTAATACTTTTGACATAATCTTAATTTTCTATTTACAGATTTTTCGATTTACGATTTTAAGCGCATGTAGCGCCACAGCAGAGACTAGGGGCGCAACCGAAGGCAAATGCCAGTACTACAACGAGGAAGCCCAGCATGAGCAACGTGGTGTAGATGAAACCAATGATTTTCCAACGGTTAAGCCACACCTTGCCGCTGGCACCGAGAGTCTGGAATGCTGACCAGAAGCCGTGCGTCAGATGGAACCAGATGGCTACAAGCCAGATGACGTAGAGCACGACGAAGAGAGGATTGCCGAAGGTGTTGACAATCTTGCCGAAGCCGTCGGCTGGAGCCGGGTCGTAGTGGATGGAGGGGAACAACTCGGCAAACATCATGTTGTACCAGAAGTTGTACAGGTGCAGAATGAGACCGAGCAGGATGATGATACCCAGCACGAGCATGTTCTTGGATGCCCACTCTACCTTGCCCGCATTTACCGTAGTGGCAATGTCGTAGCGATTGTCGCCACGGGCCTTCCGGTTTTGTGCCGTCAAGATAAAGGCATAGACAATGTGAATGAGCGCCAAGACAGCCAACCCCATCGTAGCTACGACGGCATACCAGTTGGCACCCAGCAGTTCGCAAATCATGTTGTAAGCCTCACCAGAGAATAACGCGACAATGTTCATACAGCAATGGAATGTAAGGAACAAAATCAGCGCCAATCCGGTAACAGACATCACAACCTTTCTACCGATTGATGAATTAAATAACCACATAATTGATTGAAATTTAAATATTTAAATTATTAATAATGATTTTTCGTAGTATGAATTCCTGCCTCTCGGCAACAAAATAAATACCCAATAATAAGTACGCTCACGCGTGTTTTAGGCTACAAAAGTACTATAAAATTGTGACATCCGCAAACGTTTTCATAAGAAATTCGTTAGAAAACCGATTATTTATACAAATTCAAATGTCAGAAAGGCGGAAGATTGGAAAACTTTTCGTACTTTTGCAGGGTGTAACGAATTGACCGACAATGAAAGAAATCAAACGTATTGTGCTCACAGGAGGCCCCTGCGCCGGAAAAACAACGGCGTTAGTAAGAATTACAGAGTATTTTTCGAACCGTGGATACAAGGTTTTCACCATTCCCGAAGTACCTACTTTGTACAGCTTGGGCGGATGGAGCTACCTGACCCCCAACAAAGACCTTTATTATGAAGGCGAACGGGCTATTTTAGAGACTCAGCTGGGTCTGGAAGACTGGTTTATGCGACTGGCCGAGACGTGCCAGAAACCTGTGCTGATTGTTTGTGACCGCGGAACGCTGGACATTTCCGCCTACATATCGCCTGAAATGTGGAACGACATAACGGCCAAGGCAGGCACCAACACCAACGCCCTGCGTAACCGCTATGATGCCGTGCTGCACTTGGTAAGCGCGGCTGACGGAGCCGAACAATATTACACAACAGCGACTAATGCCATTCGCTACGAGCAGATGAACGAAGAAGGTCTGCGCATTGCCCGCGAACTGGACAAGAAAGTGATTAAGGCATGGACGGGACACCCCCACCTGCGCGTCATCAACAACAATGACGACTTCAACGCCAAGCTAAACCGGGTGCTGAAGGAAATAGCCCACGTCATTGGCGTTCCTCAGCCTATAGAAGAGGAACGCAAATACATTGTCGAGATTACTGACGAACTGCCGGAATGCACTGAGAGCAATATTACACAGACTTACTTAGTGGGCGACCCGGGATCTGAGATTCGCCTGCGCCGCCGCGAATGGGCAGGCAAATCGGCCAACATCCTGACCACCAAGATGCGGGTGTCGCAAAACGAGGAGCTGGTAACTGAACGGCAAATCAGCAATAACCTCTACGAAAGCATGCTGCAGCAGGCCGACCCCTACCGGCACGCCATTCGTAAGCAACGTAAGAGTTTTATTTGGAAAGGGCAATACTTTGAGCTCGATTTCTACCAGGGAGCACTCGACGGTCTTGTCATCCTGGAGACCAAAGGCATACGCAGTCACGAGGACGTGAAGTTCCCGCCGTTCCTTCGTGCGGTCAAAGATGTTACAGGCAACATAGATTACTATAATTACACACTTGCCCTGAAGAACTAAGGAAACATGGAACAAAACCAAGAACTACGAACGGCGTGGGACTTTGTGGAGAATACCGGACGAAGCATTTTCCTGACCGGAAAGGCCGGAACGGGTAAGACGACTTTTCTGAAAACAATCGTCGAGAAGTCGCGCAAGCGCCCCATCGTGGTGGCACCGACCGGCGTAGCTGCCATTAACGCCGGTGGAGTTACCATACACTCTTTCTTCCAACTGCCGTTTTCCCCCTACGTGCCTGGTGCCAAAGTAGAAAGCAAGTTTGACTTCGGACGGGAGAAACGCAAGATTATTGCCTCCATCGACCTGCTCATTATCGATGAAATATCGATGGTACGTGCCGACCTGCTCGATGCCGTTGACGCCGTGCTACGACGTTTCCGCAACCACTACCAGCCATTTGGCGGCGTACAGCTGCTCATGATAGGCGACCTGGCACAGCTGACCCCCGTGGTGACGGCTGAAGACGAGCGGATGTTGAAACCCTACTACGACACGCCTTATTTTTTCGGCTCGAGGGCACTACAGCAGATTAACTACGTGACCATCCAGCTGGAGCATGTTTATCGTCAACAAGACCTGTCGTTCATCGGAATATTGAACCAGGTCCGCAATGGACATCCCACAGAAGAAACGATGATGCGACTGAACACACGCTGCAAGCCCGCCTTTATCCCAAGTCCGGAGGAACCTTACATCAGACTGACCACCCACAACCAGCTGGCAAACTATTATAACGAGACGGAGCTGCAGAAACTACGGGGCCGTACCTTCCAGTTTCATGCTGAAATCAAGGGCACCTTTCCAGAATACTCCTACCCTACTGCTGAAACATTGGTACTCAAGGAGGGAGCACAGGTCATGTTCATCAAGAACGACCCGTCGGGCGAACACCTTTACTATAACGGACGCATAGGGCGCGTGGTACACGTTGACCAACACAAGATACTGGTGCTTTGCGAAGGCGATGACGAGGCCATCAGCGTGGAACCCATGGAATGGGAGAACGCACGCTACACGCTGAATGAAAAGACTCGTGAGATAGAAACAGAAGTACAAGGCACCTTCAAGCAGTTTCCCCTGCGTTTAGCTTGGGCCATCACCATCCATAAGAGTCAGGGCCTGACCTTCGACCGCGCCATCATTGATGCCAACCAGTCGTTTGCTCCCGGACAGGTTTATGTGGCGCTGAGCCGCTGCCGCACGCTGGAGGGGCTGGTACTCGCCACTCCCCTGGAGGCACGTGCCATTATGAACGATTCTCGGGTTGACACCTACATTGCCCAACAGGAAACAGAAGCGCAACGTAGCATAGAGCAGCTCCCCACATTAAAACAGGAATACGAACGGTTCCTGCTGCTGCAGCTGTTCGACTTCCACTCGCTGCTCTACCAGCAGGAAACGATGGTACGTATATTCGCAGAATTTTTCTATCACAGCCATTCTTCGCTCAAGCAACTCCACGATAGGGCACTGATGGATCTTCGACAGCAGGTCATTGATGTAGCTGAAAAATGGCAAAGAAGAATACAAAGCCTCTCGTATGAAGAAGTGCACAAGGAGGAATTCCTGGAGCGCGTGAAGCGTAGTGCCGGCTATTTTGCAAAAACGCTGGACAACATTCTGGCAAAGCCGCTGCAGCTGACGGCTCAGGTAGAGACGAACAACAAGCAGGCGACCCGCCGACTGAGTACTGCACTGCCTGATGAAAAGCAGACGTGGATGGCATGCCGCTACCTGCTGACAAAAATAGAGGAGCAGGGATTTAACGTCAGCCACTACCTGAAGGAGAAACAGATGTCGGTGCTGGACGCACTGAACGAGAATACTCAGAAAAACAAACGGAAACAAAAAGCCAAGCAAGAACCCAAGCCGAAGACTTGGGAAATCAGCTACCAATACTACCAGAAGGGGATGAAGCCTGACCTCATTGCCCATGAACGCGGCCTGACCTTGGGCACCATCGTCGGCCACCTGGCACGCTATGTAGAAACTGGCGGCGTAGATTTCAACGACCTTGTTTCGCAGGAGCATCAACAGGTCATTGAGAACGTCATTCAGAAAATAGGCACGGACAACGGTACCACCGCCATCAAGAATCTATGCCCGCCTGATGTTACCTACGACGAAATACACTTAATACTGTCTCATAAACACGCATAAGGAGAATGGCTACACACAACGACTTGGGAGCATGGGGTGAAGCCTTGGCTGTTGACTACTTGCAAAGAAAGGGCTACATCATCGAGGAACGAAACTGGAAGTTAGGTCACCGCGATATTGACATTATTGCCACCAACGGTCACATGGTGGTGTTCGTAGAGGTCAAGACACGGAGCAACAACGTGTTCGGCGAACCTGAGGATGCCGTGAACTACATGAAGCTACGCCATCTGCGCACGGCCATCAATCACTACGTCAAGTACAAGCATCTGGATTGTGACATTCGCTTCGACGTGGTTTCCGTTATAGGAACCCCAGACATTGGAACACCTGTAATCAAGCATTTCGAGGATGTTCCAATGTATTAAGGCTCTACGTCCTGGCAAATGCTACGCGCCTCGTGCTTTCCAGTACTGTAAATCCTTGCCGCCAAAGCGCCGCTGATGTTGTGCCACACGCTGAAGATGGCGCCGGGAATCGTTGCCATGGGGTATGCTGCAAAATGAATGGTAGCCAACGAGGAGGCAAGACCTGAGTTCTGCATACCCACCTCGATGCTGATGGCTGTGCGCTTATCGTGGGAAAGGCCAAGCAGACGGCCAATACCATAACCGAGAAAGAGTCCGCTAACATTATGAAGCATCACCACCAGCACAACCACCATGCCTCCGGAAAGTAGTCGGGAGGCATTGTGACCAATCACCACGCACACCGTCAATGCAATCATCAACGATGAAAAGGCAGGCAGATACGCAACAGCTTTCTTGGTAAACTGAGGCAGATAGTGCTGGATGAGAAAACCTGCCACAATGGGACCAATGACCACATAGACAATGCTTTGCAACATGCCTAACGTGTCAACATCAACATATTTTCCAGCCATCAGCCAAGTGAGCAAGGGGGTCAGTATGGGGGCAAGCACCGTGCTGCTTGCGGTCATGCCGACACTCAGCGCAAGATCGCCCTTTGCCAAATAGGTAATAACATTTGAGGCTGTGCCACCGGGACAACACCCAACAAGAATGACACCTAAGGCCAACTCGTCAGGCAGTGCAAAGACTTTTGTCAAAAGCCATGCCATGAACGGCATCACCGAGAACTGTGCCAGACAGCCGATGATGACGTCTTTCGGCCGACTGAAGACTATGCGAAAGTCCTGAGGAGAGAGTGTAAGTCCCATGCCAAACATGATCAACCCCAGCATCGGATTGATGACCCACGTACCCACTGATGCAAAGGGGGCAGGAAACAATACCGCTACTACGGCACCCAACAGCACCAGGGCACCCATCCATTTGGCTATGAAGTCACAAATCTGCTTCAGCATCTCTATTCTTACAAAGGAGTTCATTACAATGACTCAGGCAGAGTTCCATCTACTTACCGTTTTCTTCTACTGTACTCTCTGAGAGGTAATACTCCCTGATGGGCTTGCTTGCAGGCTCACCAACCAACGTGATGGTTTGCTGGAGCTTTATGTCGGCCGAGGAACTGCCCACCTTCACCAAGTATTGTCCCGGGGCAACGTTCCACTGGCGCTTACCGTCGTTGGTGTAGTAGCCGAACTGTTCAAGATACAGCTTCACCCGCACGGTTTTCTGCTCCCCCGGTTGCAGCGGGACACGGGCAAAGCCCTGCAGCTGCTGAGGGCGGAGCGGCTGACTGGCTGTTGCCGGCGAGAGATAAACCTGGGCAATCTCGTCGGCAGCCACTTTTCCAGTATTCCTGACTTCGAACGTCAGCTCAACGAACTTGTCTGAGGTGTGCACGGTTCCTGATGTCTTCACTGCCAGATGAGCATAGTCAAACGTAGTGTAGGTCAACCCGTAGCCGAAGGGCCACTGGATGCGCGTGTCCTGCTCTGCAGAATAGTTATAGCAAACGGGCTCATTGATTTCCGTTTTGGGGTAGCTGACCGACAACTTGGCCGATGGCGATACCTTGCCGTAGAGAATGTCGGCAACGGCGTGGCCGCCTTCTTCACCGGGATACCATGCCTGAATGACAGCAGCACAACGCTCTGCCAACCCCGAAACGACCTGTGCACGACCTCCGAACATGACCAGTACCACAGGCTTACCGGTCTTGATGAGCTCTTCGACAAACGCCTCTTGTCTGCCCGGCAGACGCAATCCCTGACGGTCGCGGTTCTCACCGCAGAGCATGACATTCTCACCCATGGCGGCCACGATGACATCACATTGTGCAGCCATGGCAAGGGCTTCCTGCTTGTCGGCCTTCTCGCCAGCATCAACCTTGCGGTGCAATATTTCGTACTCCCAGGCACGCTCGTCGCCCAGTTCGCTGAACTTGGTTTCTATCTCCTCTGTCCAGTCGCAGCCTCTTGAATACATGAGTTTGAGTCCTTGCGGTGCCCTGTCAGACATTCCCTCTATGAGTTTCACAATGTGCGGCTTGTCGGAGGTGTATTCCATCTTCTTCCAGAAATAGGACATGGCCGGATAGGTATAGTCACCACACATTGCCCAGATGCTGTTAGCATTAGGGCCAGTGACCAGAATGCTCTTCACATTCGTCAGGGGCAGCACGCCGTTGTTCTGCAAGAGCACCACCGACTGGGTGGCAATGTCGTAAGCCGTCTGGCGCTCTTCAGGGCTGTCCAGTACAATTTGTTCCTTGCTGTACAAATAGGCATCCTCGTCAAAGAGTCCCGCACGGAACTTCTGGCGCAGCACGTTCTTCACGGCACGCTCCAGCACTTCGGGTTTCACCATTCCTTGGTCAATGGCTTCCTGCAGGTGTACATAGTCAGAACCTGTGGGGAAGTCAACATCGTTACCGCCATTGATGGCTGCTGCTGCCTTGTGGACGGCATCGGGCAGGTCGGGCAACTGGTTGATAGCCGTGTAGTCGCTCACAACCATACCGTCGAAGCCGACATAACTGCGCAATATATCCTCGAGGATCTCGCTGTTGGCCACACACTTTGTTCCGTGTACGGCATGATAGCCAGGCATGACCACCTTGCTGCCAGCCAGCCGTATCATGGCCTCGTGGGGCAGCAGAATTTCCTCCATCAGTTCTTTCTCGTCAGCATCGCCGCCGCCGCCATAACCTAAGTAGTGTTTCGAGCAGGCAGCCACACCTTTCTTCAGGTCGCCTTGCTGAAGTCCGCGGACAAAAGCCACACCCATGGCAGCTGACAAATAAGCGTCCTCGCCATACGACTCTTCCAACCGGTTAAACGAGGGGTTGCGGCACACGTCCACCATGGGCGAGAGGGCCAGGATGCCACCCATCTTACGCAAACCGGTACTGGTTTGGCGTGTCTTCAGCTCTGCCAGTTCCGTGTTGAAGGAGCATGCCTGCCCTATCTGCTGCGGATAGATGGTTGCCCCCACGGTGTTGACTCCTGTGAGCACCTCTTCGTGCATCAGTGCCGGTATGCCGTTAGGCGTATTGTTCCTGAGCCATTCCTGTACGGCTGCCACGCGGTCGCGGAGCTCGTTGGGGTCGCGCGGCTGCTGCATGGCGAACTGCGAGAAATGGCCTATGCCATTTGGAATGTACTGCCGGCACTTTTCCGTGTCTAACCGTCCCTGCTCGTCAAAGAGTAGGTCCATGTAAAGACTACGAAGCTGTGCTATGCGCTCTTCCTGCGACATTTTGTCGTAAAGTTCATTTACCTGCTGTTCCATATTCGTTGACTGATTACACCCTGCTGCCACGGCCATGAGGCATGATGCTACCAACAACCTGCAACAGGACAAAAGATGACTGATGTGTTTTACCATACTTAACAAGATTAGTTTCCGCAAAAGTAAATAATTATTCTGAGAATATCCCTCATTCGGTGGTTAAAAAATAAAAACATGACCGTATGACTAAAAGATTTGTTATTTTTAGCCAACTATATTTTGCATTTAACTGATTTATTTCGTACTTTTGCAGTATGATACAAAATTATGACGTATTGGTGATTGGTGGCGGCCACGCCGGTTGTGAGGCGGCCACGGCTGCTGCCAACATGGGAGCCAAGACATGTCTGGTCACAATGGACATGAACAAGATTGCGCAAATGTCGTGCAACCCCGCTGTTGGTGGTATCGCCAAGGGACAAATAGTTCGCGAGATTGACGCGTTAGGCGGACAAATGGGATTGGTGACTGACGCTACGGCCATTCAGTTTCGCATGCTGAACCAAGGAAAGGGCCCTGCCGTCTGGAGCCCCAGGGCACAATGCGACCGTGGCAAATTTATTTGGGAATGGCGGCGGGTGCTTGATGAAACCGAGCATCTTGACATCTGGCAAGACCAAGCCGACGAGCTGTTGGTTGAAGAAGTGCCTGCAGGGGCAGCAGCACAGCAACACAGGAAACAGGTGGTGGGTGTTCGCACCATCTGGGGATGCGAGCTGAGGGCAAAGGCTGTCATCATTACCGCGGGTACGTTCCTGAACGGCTTGCTGCACATAGGACGGAAGATGCTACCTGGCGGACGTATTGCTGAACCTGCCGTACCACACTTTACTGAAAGTATCAGCCGGCACGGCATCCGCTCGGCACGCATGAAAACTGGAACACCTGTCAGAATTGACAAGCGCAGCGTCCACTTCGAGGATATGGAACGCCAGGACGGAGAAAACGATTTCCACCAGTTCAGCTATATGGGGGCGCACAGACAACTGCAACAACTGCCATGCTGGATGTGCTACACGAACGCGGAGGTGCACCAGACGCTCCGCTCAGGACTGGCTGACTCACCACTCTATAACGGACAGATACAGTCAATAGGGCCACGCTACTGCCCCAGCATCGAGACAAAATTAATGACCTTCCCCGATAAGGAGCAGCACCTGCTGTTTCTGGAACCAGAGGGCGAGTCAACCAACGAAATGTACCTGAACGGCTTTTCGTCGAGCTTGCCGATGGACGTGCAGATAGCTGCCCTCAGGAAGATTCCCGGGTTAAGAGATGCCAAAGTGTATCGCCCCGGCTACGCTATAGAATATGATTTCTTTGACCCCACACAGCTGACGCACACATTGGAATCGAAGGTGATAAAGGGCCTTTTCATGGCTGGACAGGTGAATGGCACCACCGGCTACGAAGAAGCAGGCGGACAAGGGACCATAGCCGGCATCAACGCTGCACTCACGGCCAGCGAAGCAGGTAGCGATACTGGCATAAGCCGCGCTTTTGAACTGAAACGCGACGAGGCCTACATCGGCGTACTCATTGACGACTTAGTGACAAAAGGCGTTGACGAGCCCTACCGCATGTTTACCTCACGGGCGGAATACCGAATACTGCTCAGACAGGATGATGCTGACGCACGACTGACCGAGAAGGCCTACGACTTGGGATTAGCCCGACAAGACCGCTACGACTGGTGGATGGAGAAAAAACAGCACATCGAAGAAATCGAGGAATTTTGCAAGAACACATCGGTGAAGGCAAAAGACATCAACGGTAGCTTGGAGCACATAGGTACTACCCCACTCGAACGCGGCTGTAAACTCGTTGACCTGGTTAGTCGCCCACAACTGTCGCTTGCCACGCTCAGCGAAATGGTGCCAGCACTAAAAGAAGTGCTAAATCGCCCGAACCACCGAAAGGAAGAAATAGCAGAAGCGGCAGAAATCAGGATGAAATACAAGGGCTATATTGACCGCGAACGAATAGTGGCTGACAAGATGCGCAGGTTGGAGAACATCAGAATAAAGGGACATTTCCGTTACGAAGAAATGCAAGGCCTATCTACCGAAGCTCGCCAGAAACTAAGCACCATCGACCCTGAGACGCTTGCACAAGCCAGTCGCATTCCCGGCGTTTCACCCAGCGACATCAACGTCCTACTGGTGCTGATGGGCAGATAGTGTTTCACGTGGAACAATTAACAACATCATCATATCAAAAAGCTAATGAACAACAAAGTATTATTGGAGAATTTACGTTGTATTCCTGATTTTCCAAAGAAAGGAATTAACTTTCGTGACGTAACAACCTTGTATAAAAATGCCGAGTGCATGCAAATCATGCTCAACGAAATGTATGAGCTGTATAAAGACAAAGGCATTACGAAGGTAGTTGGAATAGAAAGCCGCGGTTTTATCATGGGTGCTGCTATTGCAGCCAAACTCGGAGCAGGAATGGTAATGGCACGCAAGCCGGGCAAACTGCCCTTCACAACCATCAAGGAGTCGTACGCCAAAGAATATGGGGTTGACACCGTTGAGATGCACATTGACTCCATTACCAGCAATGACGTGGTGCTGATTCATGACGACTTGCTGGCAACGGGCGGCACGGCCATGGCAACACTAAAACTGGTCAACCATTTCTACCCAAAGAAGGTGTACATGAACTTCATCATGGAGATAACTGACGAGGGATTGCACGGGCGTGACGAGTTTGATGGTCTTGTTGACATTACCACCCTCTTGAAACTTTAAAGAAAACGAGATGAGTGAGGGACGAGTGCGTTTCACGTGAAACAATATGACTAAGGAAGAGAACGAAGCAAGGCTGAAGAAGCTAAAACAAATAGTGAGCAGGCTGCCAGAGAAACCTGGCAGCTATCAATATTATGATGCCGAAGGCACCATCATCTACGTAGGTAAGGCAAAGAACCTAAAGTCGCGTGTGTCATCTTACTTCCATACTGAGGTAGATCGGTTTAAGACAAAGGTTCTCGTCTCAAAAATTCACGACATCAGCTACACGGTGGTGAATACCGAAGAGGATGCGCTGCTATTGGAAAATTCGCTCATCAAGAAGTACAACCCGCGCTACAATGTGCTACTGAAGGACGGCAAGACCTACCCAAGCATCTGCATAACCAACGAGCTCTTACCACGCATCTTCAAGACGCGAACCATCAACAAGAAATGGGGTACGTACTACGGCCCTTACAGTCACATCGGGAGCATGCAGGCTGTACTCGAACTCATCAATAAACTGTACCACCCGCGCACCTGCCGGCAACCAATGACACAGGAGGGTATTGACGGCGGCAAATACCAGTTGTGCTTAGAGTATCACATCAAGAACTGCAAGGGGCCCTGCGTAGCACGTCAGTCGGTCGATGAATACCGAAGAAACATTGAACAGGCACGCGAAATACTGAAGGGTAACACACGCCAGCTGTTGCGAGACATGAGGGCGGAAATGGAGCAACTGGCAGAGAAGCTGAAGTTTGAAGAGGCCGAGGAAGTGAAACGGAAATACTTGCTCGTTGACTCGTTTGTGAGCAAGAGCGAAGTGGTGTCGCACACCATCAACAACGTGGATGTCTTCACCATTACCAACGACGAGCGGACAGCCTTTGTCAACTACCTACACGTGGCCAACGGCTCGGTCAACCAGTCGTTTACGTTCGAATATAAGAAGAAACTGGACGAGCGTGACAAGGAGCTACTGCAACTAGCCATTGTCGAAATGCGCGAACGTTTCCAGAGTGACGCGAAGGAGATTATACTGCCGTCAGAAATTGACGTTGACCTTGAGGGAATCACGATTACCGTACCTCAGCGAGGCGACAAGAAGACACTTCTCGAGCTGTCGCTGATGAACGGCAAACAATACAAGTTTGACCGTCTGAAACAAGCCGAGAAGCTGAACCCGGAACAGAAGCAGACGCGACTCATGAAGGAGCTGCAGGAGCTACTGCACCTACCCACCCTACCCTACCAGATTGAGTGCTTCGACAACTCAAACATCTCGGGCACAGATGCCGTAGCAGGCTGTGTGGTTTTCAAGGCCATGAAACCGTCGAAAAGGGACTACCGCAAGTATAACATTAAGACCGTGGTGGGCCCCGACGACTATGCCTCGATGAAGGAGGTGGTATGGAGACGCTACCACCGACTCATGGAGGAGGGTCAGCCCCTGCCCGACCTCATTGTTGCCGATGGCGGACGCGGGCAGATGGAGGTCATCCGACAGGCAGTACAGGACGAGCTGCACCTTGACATACCCATTGCAGGACTTGCCAAGGACGACCGCCACCGAACCAACGAGCTGCTTTACGGTTTCCCAGCGCGCGTCATAGGCATGAAGACCGACAGCGAGCTCTTCCACGTGCTTACACAGCTGCAGGACGAGGTACACCGCTATGCCATCACGTTCCACCGAGAGAAGCGTTCTAAGCACGCGTTACACTCTGAGCTTGACGACATTCAAGGCATAGGACCAAAAACGCGTGACGGGCTCCTAAACGGTCTTAAAACGGTTCGTAGGATTCGCCAGGCAACCGAGACGGAACTGGCTGCCATCGTGGGTGCTGCCAAAGCAAAGATTGTCTATCAGCATTTCCACCAACCATGACCGTACAGCAGAAGCAGCGAACAGAACTATCATCTTGTGCAGCAAACAAAGAAACATGACGTTTCAAGGTAACTGAGATTACGTTTCGAGCAGTACGAAAGCAGGTTTCAGGGAGTTCGAAAGTAGTTCTCTGCTAAAGGGCAGACGTGTTGAAAAATCAATGAATTAGAGTGTCGGAATTTGGTGGTTTCAAAAATAATACTTATCTTTGCGGCATGAGAGCAGTAATACAGAGAGTGAGGCACGCAAGCGTGAAAGTGTGCAACAGCCAAACGGAGGAAGACACGAGAAGCATCAGCGGGGGTTTTCTTGTACTTTTAGGAGTGTGCAACGAGGACAGCATGGAAGATGTTGACTGGCTGGTCAAAAAAATTGCCAACCTGCGGGTTTTCGACGACGAAGAGGGGGTCATGAACCGCTCCATCGTGGACACAGGAGGCGAGGTGCTGGTGGTCAGCCAATTCACGCTCTATGCCAGCTACAAGAAAGGCAACCGTCCGTCGTGGTTTCGTGCCGGCAGTCACGAGCACTCCATCCCACTCTACGAAGCGTTCTGCCAGCACATGCAGGCGGCGGTTGGGAGGCCTGTCAAGACGGGCGAGTTCGGTGCCGAAATGAAGGTTGAACTGCTGAACGACGGCCCTGTAACCATATGTATGGACACCAAAAACAAGGAGTAGGCAACTATGACGATAGATGAAGCACAACAGCTTGTAGATAAGTGGATTAGGGAATACGGCGTGAGATATTTCTCCGAGCTTACCAACATGACCGTACTGACAGAGGAGGTGGGCGAACTGGCAAGAATCATGGCGCGCCGATATGGTGAACAGTCGTGGAAGGCAACCGACAGGCGTGGAGCTGACAACGGTCGTGAAGCCATGGGCGAAGAAATGGCCGACGTGCTGTGGGTGCTGCTCTGCCTGGCCAACCAGACAGGCGTGAACCTAACGGACGAACTGCTGAAAAGCATTGAGAAGAAAACCCGACGCGACCAGCTGCGCCACATAGAAAACGAGAAACTCATGGCGTGATAAACTAATTGGGAAGTTGTAGGAGTTAAGCATGTGTGAAACCTGAATTACTATAACAAAAACAAATCAGAATGATGGAAAAAAAGAAAGAAACCAACAAGTATGAGGCAGCACTCGCCAAATACAATTGCGACCTGAACGACCAGGAAGTGAAAGAGGCAGTAAGGAAAATCATAGCCGAAAAAGTGCCCGAAAACGACACACTGGAAGTGAAGAAATTCCTGATGGGCAGCGTAGAATTGACCACACTGAAGACCACCGACTCTGAGGAAAGCGTAATGGCCTTTACAGAACGCGTAAATCAGTTTGACGAGCAGTACCCCGACCTGCCCCATGTGGCAACCATCTGCGTCTATCCGTGCTTTGCCAAGACGGTCAGCGAGACACTCGAAGTCGATGGTGTCGAGGTAGCCTGCGTCAGCGGTTCATTCCCTTCGTCACAGGCCTTAATAGAAGTAAAGATAGCCGAGACAGCCCTCGCCATCAAGGACGGCGCAACAGAGATTGACATTGTACAGTCAGTAGGAAAATTCCTGAGCGGCGACTATGAAACTGTTGCCGATGAAATATCGGAGCTGAAGGCTGTTTGTGGCGACAAAAAAATGAAAGTAATCCTGGAAACCGGTTGCCTGAAGACCGCTTCCAACATCAAAAAAGCATCCATCCTGGCCATGTATGCCGGAGCTGACTACATCAAGACTTCTACGGGAAAACTGGAACCGGCTGCCACTCCTGAAGCAGCCTACGTGATGTGCCAAGCCATCAAGGAATACTACGAAGAAACAGGTATTCAGATTGGCTTCAAGCCTGCCGGCGGACTTAATTCTGTCATGGATGCCATCACGATGTACACCATTGTCAAGGAGGTGCTCGGCGAGAAATGGCTCACCAACCAGTGGTTCCGCATGGGCACCAGCCGCTTAGCCAACCTGCTGCTAAGCGAGGTGACGGGCGAAGAGGTCAAGTTCTTCTGAATCGAAAACGTCAAGCGGCAGAAACCGCTTGTCAGAGCTTACGCTGAATGACGTAATCAACATAGGCAGTCAGGGCATCCCTGATTGCCTTTTCTTTCACACTTTCTTCCAAGAAATTCATGCACAGCCGACGATAGTCGTTCATTCTCTGCTGCGCATATTCAATGCCTCCATTCTCCTTGGCAAACTTCACAAGAACGGCGATTTCATCGCCCGTCACCTTGCCTGCCTTGACCTTGTCTGCCAACTGTAGCATCGGCTCCTGCCTGTTCTGGTTCAGGGCGTAAATAACGGGCAGCGTCAGCTTTCCTTCCGCCATGTCATTACCGGTGGGCTTGCCAATCTCCGACGATTCGTAATAGTCAAAAATATCGTCACGAATCTGGAAGATGATGCCCAGATTCTGTCCAAACAGCTTGGCTTTCTCCACCTCGGCAGCAGTAGCACCTGCCGACATCGCACCTATGCCAGCACACGACTCAAAGAGCGCAGCAGTCTTCATCTTGATGACATCGTAATAGACAGCCTCGCTGATTTCCGTATTCTGAATATTCGACAACTGCAGTATTTCACCGCGCGCTAAAGTACGTCCCAGCTCGGCCAGGTTCTGAATAATCGTGTCGTTTCCCGTATAGGAAACATGCAGCAAAGCCGTTGACAAAAGATAGTCGCCCACCAGCACCGCTACCTTATTATTATAAGAGGCATTTACCGAGGCCTGCCCGCGTCGCTCGCCACTCTCATCTACCACGTCGTCGTGAACGAGCGAGGCCGTGTGCAGCAACTCCAGTCCTACTGCAGAGTGTTGTGTTGTCTTTGTAACGCCACCGAAGTTCCTGGCCATCAGCAGAATAAGCATGGGTCGCATGCGCTTTCCGCCACGCTGCCTGATATGATCAAGAACCTGCGAGAGCAGCTTGTCCGTGTGTATCAAAGTGCTGTTGAACAGTTCAATAAACTCGTTCAAATCACTCGCTATGGGTTGCTGTATGAGCTTTAAATAATCCATTATCATCAAATTTTGATACAAAATTAGTGAATTATCTCGTATATTGGCAATTTTTTTAGTAATTTTACACACAAAAATCAATATTCAATATGGACAAACTATTCCTGCTCGATGCCTACGCCCTGATTTACAGGTCGTACTACGCATTCATCAAAAACCCGCGAATCAACTCAAAAGGCCTGAATACATCGGCCATCATGGGGTTTGTCAACACCCTGAACGAGGTGCTCACCAAAGAGCAACCCACACACATCGGCGTGGCCTTTGACCCCCACGGACCTACCTTCCGCAACGAGGCGTTCCCTGCCTATAAAGCGCAACGCGAAGAAACTCCTGAGGACATCCGCAAGGCCATACCCATCATCAAGGACATTCTGAAGGCATACAACATTCCCATTCTGCAGGTGGATGGATATGAGGCTGACGACGTCATCGGCACATTGGCCAAAAAAGCTGATTCCATCGGCGTACAGACCTACATGCTCACGCCCGACAAAGACTACGGCCAGCTGGTCAGCGAGCGTGTCAGCATCTATCGTCCGCGTCATGGCGGCGGCTACGAGGTAATGGGTCCAAAGGAGGTTTGCGAAAAGTATGGCATCCCTACCCCACTCCAGGTGATTGACCTGCTGGCACTCATGGGCGACTCAGCCGACAACTTCCCCGGCTGTCCTGGCATCGGCGAAAAAACCGCCGTGAAACTCATCAACGAGTTCGGCAGCGTCAACGACCTCATCAGCAGGGTCAATGAAGTGAAGGGTAAACTGAAGGAGAAAGTCAAAGAGCATGTCGAGGACATCCGCATGTCGTTCTTCCTGGCAACCATCAAGACCGACGTGCCCATAGAACTCAACCTCGACGAACTGAAGAAAGTTGAACCCAACGAGGCAGAACTCAACCGAATCTTCTCCGAACTGGAGTTTAAGAGCTTCGCCAACCGAATCCTTAAAAAACCTGAAACGGTGCAAAAAACCGTGAACGCACAACTCGATTTATTTGCAGAATTTCCGACCGACGGGCAGGTTGCTTCCGAAAATTTAAAAATTTCGAGCCTAAAAACGACCCCTCACGACTATCAACTCATTGACAATGAGGAGGAAATGAAGAAAATTGTCGAAAAATTCTTGTCAGGAAAAATTCTCGTTCTAGACACGGAAACCACTTCCACCTCCCCCATTAATGCCGAATTGGTGGGTTTGAGCTTCGCAGTCGAGGAACATCAGGCTTTTTATGTCCCAGTGCCGGCCAACCGGGACGAAGCACAACGAGTGGTGGAGATTTTCCGTCCCGTCTATGAGAATGAGTCCATCATGAAGGTAGGTCAAAACCTGAAGTACGACCTCGAGGTGCTCCGCAACTATGGCATCGTTTTGCAGGGCCCCATGTGGGACACCATGATAGCACACTACCTCATACAGCCAGAGCTGCGGCACAACATGGACTACATGGCGGAGATATATCTCAACTACCAAACCATCCATATTGATGAGCTCATCGGCCCGAAAGGGAAGAACCAGCGCTCCATGCGCGACCTCACACCACAGCAAGTCTATGAGTATGCTGCCGAGGATGCCGACATCACCCTGCAGCTAAAGAACAAGCTGGAACCGGAACTGAAGAAGTATGGGTGCGAAGAACTATTCTATAACCTGGAGATGCCGTTGATGCCCGTGCTGGCCGAAATGGAGATGAATGGTGTCTGCCTGGATACCGAGTCACTGAAGGAAACATCCGATATCTTCACCCAGCGCATACTGGAACTGGAGCAACACATCTACGAACTGGCAGGCGAGTCATTCAATATTGCCTCGCCCAAACAGGTGGGCGACATTCTCTTCGGGAAGCTGAAGATTATGGAGAAACCCAAGAAGACCAAGACAGGACAGTACGTCACCAGCGAAGAGGTGCTGCAGACGCTTCGCGGCAAGCACGAAATAGTGGCTGCCATACTGGATCACCGAGGCCTGAAGAAGCTGTTGGGCACATACGTCGATGCACTTCCCAAGCTCGTCAACCCACGTACCGGACACATACATACGTCTTTCAATCAGACGGTTACGGCAACGGGCCGACTTTCTTCTTCCGACCCCAACCTGCAGAACATCCCTGTGCGCGGCGAGGACGGCAAGGAGATTCGCAAGGCATTCATTCCCGAACCCGGTTGCCTCTTCTTCTCGGCCGACTACTCGCAGATTGAACTGCGCGTCATGGCCCACCTCAGCGGCGACGAAAACATGATCAACGTCTTCCGCGAGGGCAAGGACCTGCACGCTGCCACCGCTGCCACCATCTACAAGAAGGACATCACCGAAGTGAGCCGCGACGAGCGTTCGAAGTCAAAACGCGCCAACTTCGGCATCATCTACGGCATCACCATGTTCGGCTTGGCAGAGCGACTGGAGATTTCGCGCGACGAGGCCCGCCAGCTTATTGACGGCTTCTTCGAAACCTTCCCGCAGGTTCACGACTACATGGAGCAGGCCAAGGAACAGGCCCGTGAGAAAGGGTACGTCACTACCCTCTTCGGCCGACGCCGCTACCTGCCTGACATCCGTTCGGGCAACGGCACCGTGCGTGGCTTTGCCGAGCGCAACGCCATCAATGCCCCCATTCAGGGCACCGCCGCCGACATCATCAAGGTGGCCATGATACGTATATATAATAGGTTCAAGGCCGAGGGCATCCGTTCGAAGATGATTCTGCAGGTACACGACGAACTGAACTTCTCGGTATATCCCGAAGAAAAAGAACAGGTAGAAAAAATCGTTCTCGAAGAGATGCAAAATGCCTTCCACATGCACGTCCCACTCGTGGCCGACAGCGGTTGGGGGAGCAACTGGTTAGAAGCTCACTAAACGACAAAGTAAGCCAAAAGCAAGGAGGCATTTGCATGTCTGTGCAAATGCCTCCTCATTTTAGGTGTCTTGTTCAAAAAAAAAGATTACTCGTACTTGCGGTGCGGTTCGTCAGCAGGCATGGGGCCGTACTCGTTGTCGCCCTTCTGACCTTCCAGCATGAAGAAATACAGCAGCACCAGGCCGCCGCAGCAAATCAGGTACAGCAGCTGCCACCAGCCACTCTTGCCAATGTCGTGCAGACGACGGGCACCAACGCCCAGTGTGGGTAACAAGAGGCCGAGGGAAGGAATGTAAGACAGCAGCTGGACGGCAGAGAACTGGAAGCTGCCGTCAGCGCCAACCATCACCGACGCTCCAGTAATCAAACCGATAACAAATGCCCAGGCATAGCTGAAGATTACATAACCCAGCGTGTACCACCAGAATTCAGAACGCGAAGCACGACCGTTGAAGTCACAGTACTTCTTCACGACACATGTTTGAATTGACTCTAAAAACTGCATAATGAAAAACTTTTTATGTTAGACAATAATTGTTGGTTAAGTCTTTATTTCGGGACAAAGGTAAATATATTTTCTGATAAAAACAAATATTTATTTTGTTATCCGCAGATAATTGCGTAATTTTGCCGTCAAAATATAACGTTATAACAAAAAATGGCATTAAAATGTGGTATTGTCGGGCTGCCTAACGTAGGCAAATCGACACTTTTCAACTGTCTGTCAAGCGCAAAGGCACAGGCAGCCAATTTTCCTTTCTGTACTATTGAACCCAACGTCGGTGTCATCACCGTACCTGACGAGCGACTGACCCGTCTGGCCGAGCTCGTACACCCAGGGCGCATCGTGCCTGCCACCTGCGAAATAGTAGATATTGCAGGGCTCGTGAAGGGTGCCTCAAAGGGTGAAGGCTTAGGCAACAAGTTCCTCGGAAACATTCGTGAGACGGATGCCATCATCCACGTTCTGCGCTGCTTCGAGGACGAGAACATCACCCACGTCGATGGCACCATAGACCCCATTCGCGACAAGGAAATCATCGACACCGAACTGCAGCTGAAGGACTTGGAAACCATCGAGAGCCGACTCAGCAAGACCGAGAAGGCTGCTGCCGCCGGCAACAAGGACGCGAAGGTGGAAGTTGCTGTGTTACATGCTTATAAGGAAGTACTCGAACAGGGCAAGAACGCCCGTATCGTGGAGTTTGAGAGCAAGGAGGAGCAGGATTGCGCCCGCAACCTCTTCCTGCTGACCGCCAAGCCCGTGCTCTACGTCTGCAACGTCAGCGAGGCCGAAGCCAAGAGCGGCAACGACTTCACCAAGAAGGTGGAAACGCTGGCTCAGGAAGAAGGTGCCGAGGCCATGGTGATTGCCGCGAAGACGGAAGAAGACATTGCCGAACTGGAGTCGTACGACGACAAACAGCTCTTCTTAGAGGAGTTAGGCTTGGAGGAGAGCGGCGTGAACCGCCTCATCAAGAAAGCCTACGCCCTGCTGAACCTCGAGACGTTCATCACCGCCGGCGAAATGGAGGTGAAGGCCTGGACCTACAAGCGTGGCTGGAAGGCTCCGCAGTGTGCCGGTGTCATCCATACCGACTTCGAGAAAGGCTTCATCCGCGCCGAGGTCATCAAGTACGAAGACTATATCCAATACGGTTCCGAGGCTGCTGTCCGCGAAGCCGGCAAACTGGCTGTAGAAGGCAAGGAATACGTCGTTCAGGACGGTGACATCATGCACTTCCGTTTCAATGTTTAACAGCTATAGCCTCAATAGAATCTATAGCCTCTATAAAAACTGTAACAATGGAACTACTTAATTACATCCTTTGGAACCCCAACCATACGGCCTTGAGCTTCGGTTCGTTCGAGATTCGCTGGTACGCGCTGTGCTGGATGATTGGGCTGGCTATTGCCTATTTCATTGTGAAAAGACTCTATCAGGAGCAGAAAATCAAGGACGAACTGTTCGACCCACTGTTCATCTACTGTTTTGTGGGCATACTGGCCGGCGCCCGTCTTGGCCACTGCATCTTCTACGAGCCGCAGACCTACCTGACCAGCATGAAAGGCTTTATAGAGATGCTGCTGCCCATCCACTTCCTGGCCGACAGTGGTTGGAAGTTCACGGGCTACGAGGGCTTGGCCTCCCACGGCGGCACGCTGGGCCTTATTCTGGCCCTGTGGCTGTATGTCAAGCACTACAAGATGTCACTATGGCAGGTGCTCGACTTCATCGCCATTGCCACGCCCACCACGGCCACGTTCATCCGCTTGGGCAACCTGATGAACTCTGAGATTATCGGCAAGATTACCGATGTGCCCTGGGCGTTCATCTTCGAGCGTGTTGACAGCATGCCGCGCCATCCGGGACAGCTCTACGAGGCCATTGCCTACGCGCTGCTGTTCTTCATCGGCTGGTATTTCTATCGCAAGATGCCTCAGAAGGTGGGCACGGGCTTCTTCTTCGGACTTTGTCTGACGTATATCTTCACCGCCCGTTTCTTCATAGAATACACCAAAGACATTCAGGTGGCCTTCGAGGCCGGCATGCCGCTCGACATGGGTCAGCTGCTCTCCATTCCGTTCATCATCATTGGTATATGGACCATGGTGCGGGGGTGGAAAAAGGCATAGGCAATACAAAATCGTCAGGCATAAACATTAAAAAAATCGTCTCATTTTCCTGAGACGATTTTTTTAATGTCGTTAAGCTTGTTCAGCGCCTCAAGGGGCGTCAGGTTGTTCACGTCAATGCCCAATATCTCGTCGCGCACCTGACAAAGCACGGGGTCGTCCAACTGGAAGAACGACAGCTGCATGCCTGCCCCCCCTACTGCCCCCGAGGGGGCTTCATGTCCTATCCGCTTGGGCTTGCCGGTGTTGGCCGCACCCGAAACGCTTTGGGAAGCTCCTTCCAACTGCTTCAGAATGACGTTTGCACGCTTCACGATACTCTTAGGCATACCGGCTATCTCTGCCACGTGGATACCGAACGAGTGCTCACTCCCACCCCGCTCCAGCTTTCTGAGGAAGATCACCTTGCCATCGACTTCCTTTACAGAAACATTATAGTTCTTGATGCGCTTGAAGTTCTTCTCCATCTCGTTCAGCTCGTGATAGTGGGTCGCAAAGAGCGTACGCGCACGGCCTCTGCTGTTCTCATGCAGGTATTCCACAATGGCCCAGGCAATCGAGATACCGTCATAGGTGGAGGTACCACGTCCCAGTTCGTCAAACAATACCAGCGAACGGTCAGAGACGTTATTCAGGATGTTCGAGGCCTCCGTCATCTCTACCATAAAGGTTGATTCGCCCAGCGAAATATTGTCTGAAGCCCCTACCCTTGTGAATATCTTATCCACTAAGCCTATTCTCGCGCGCTCTGCAGGCACGAAACTGCCAATCTGCGCCAACAGTACAATGAGCGCCGTTTGACGCAACAGCGCCGATTTACCGGCCATATTCGGACCTGTGATGATGACAATCTGCTGTCGCTCGTTATCCAGATAGATATCGTTAGGCACGTAACGTTCGCCCACGGGCAGTTGCTGTTCTATGACAGCATGGCGTCCCTGCTTGATGTCGATGACGTCTGTCGAGTCGATGACTGGGCGTACGTAATGGTTCTCTTCCGCTGTCTTGGCGGCTGAGAGCAGACAGTCCAAACGAGCTATAAGGTTAGCGTCAATCTGTATCTGCGGAATATACTCCTGCATCGACTCCACCAATTCCGTAAACAGCCTTTGTTCCAAGCTCAGTATCTTGTCTTCTGCACCTAATATCTTCTCTTCGTACTCCTTCAGTTCGGGCGTGATGTAGCGCTCTGCCTGTGCCAGCGTCTGCTTGCGAATCCAGTCCTGAGGCACCAAGTCCTTATACGTATTACGCACTTCCAGATAATAGCCAAAGACATTATTGAAGCCTATCTTCAGCGACGAGATGCCCGTCTGCTGAGTCTCGCGCTCCTGAATCTTCAGCAGGTAGTCTTTGCCGCTGTAGGCGATGTTACGCAGCTCGTCAAGCTCGCTGTTCACACCCTTGCGGATAACACCTCCCTTGTTGACCAGTTGTGGCGGATCGTTCTCTATCTCACGCTCTATGCGGTCACGCAGCGGCTCGCAGGCATTCAGCTGCTCCCCTACCCGTCTGAGCGCTTCGTTCTGGGCGTGTTCGCAGGCCGTTTTGATGGGATGCAGGGCTGTCAAAGCGCGTTTCAGCTGTACCACCTCACGAGGCGACACGCGTCCTACGGCAACCTTTGAGATGATACGTTCCAAGTCACCTATCTGGTGTAGTTGGTCGTCAACACACTGGCGGAACTCCGGCTCACGGAAGAAGTAATCCACAATATCCAGACGTTCGTTGATGGGCCGTTCATCTTTCAGTGGGAAGACCACCCAACGCCTCAATAGACGGCCACCCATAGGTGACACCGTACGGTCAATGACGTCAAGCAGCGACACCCCACCCTCCTGCATCGTTCCCAGCAGTTCCAGGGAGCGAACGGTGAACTTGTCCATGCGCACATATTTCTCTTCTTCTATGCGCGATAGGCTGACGATGTGGCCTATCTGCGTATGCAGCGTATGCTCCAGATACTGCAGAATGGCACCACTCGCAATGACGCCGCTCTTCAGATGCTCCACACCAAAGCCCTTGAGTGTCTTCACGTTAAAGTGCTTCAACAGCTTCTGACGGGCCGTCTGCTCTGTAAATACCCAGTCGTCCAACTCGTAGGTACAGTAGCGGGTGCCAAACAGGCGTTCAAAGTCCTGCTTGTGCGTCCTTTCGTAGAGCACCTCCTTGGGCTGTATGTTCGTCAGCAGTTTTTCGATATAGTCGTAGGTACCTTCACCACAAAGGAACTCACCTGTTGAGATGTCGAGGAAACTGACGCCACACACCCCTTTGCCGAAGTCGATAGCAGCCAGGAAGTTGTTCTCCTTGTAGTTCAGCACGGTGTCGCTCATGGCCACACCAGGCGTCACCAACTCCGTGATGCCTCGCTTCACCAGTTTCTTCGTCAGCTTGGGATCTTCCAACTGGTCACAGATGGCAACGCGCTTACCAGCCCTGATAAGCTTGGGCAGATAAGTGTCGAGTGCATGGTGTGGAAAGCCGGCCATTTCGTCGCCTTTCGCGCCTGCTCCGTTATTACGCTTAGTCAGCGTGATACCCAGAATGCGCGAAGCCGTCACAGCGTCTTCACAATACGTCTCGTAGAAGTCGCCGCAACGAAACAGCAGCAGGGCTTCAGGGTACTTCGCCTTGAAGTCGAAAAACTGCTTCATCATGGGGGTCAGCTCACCTTCCTTCTTTGCCATTGTCTTTTCTCTTTTTGCTTGCAAAGGTAAGCATTTTATTTCAAAAATTCGTATCTTTGCAAGCAAAATATGGAAAGAAAAGACAATAGCCACAAAGCATGGGCGGGAGAGAAGAAGCCATCCATGAAACGGCGAAGCGAGGAAAACGACTATCTTGACCGAGGTATATACATGATTACCTTGGCCATTCAGGGGCGTCAGCCTTTACTGGGGCGGCTGGCTGGCAACCCTGAAGCCACTCAGGGGGAAAACGTGCCGCACGTGGCGCTGTCGGCATTAGGCGAAGCCGTCAAGAGCGTATGGCTGGATATTCCAAAGCATCACCCGGAAGTAGAGCCGCTGAAGCTCTGCATCATGCCAGACCACATCCACGGTATTCTCTTTGTCAGGGAACGGATGGAACGGCACTTAGGACATGTCATCAACGGCTTCAAGACCGGCACTCGTCAGGCAGCACGACAACTGGCAGCAGGAACTGAGGCGCTGCCTCTGCCTACAAGACGGAAGGCTGCCCCGTACGCTGAGGCAGCGCCTCAGCCAGAAAAAAGGAAGCATCCCCCAGTCGGCACCCTTTGGGAACCTGGCTACAACGACCGCATTCTCCTCAGACAGGGCCAACTACAACGCTGGCAGGCCTACCTTGATGACAATCCGCGCCGCCTGCTACTCAAACGTCAGCACCCAGAGTACTTCACCCAGTTGGCAAACATTACCGCCGCAGGTCTCAGCATGCCAGCTATGGGCAACCGCTTCCTGCTCGACCGCCCCGTGAAGCTACAAGTGCAGTGCTCGCGTCACCTCTACCCTTGGGAGATAGAACAGCAGAAACAGGCCTTCCTCGAACAGGGCCGACAAGGAGCCGTCATCGTCTCCCCCTGCATCAGCCCGGGCGAGCAGCAGATTGCCACAGCCTGCATGGAGGCTCGCATACCTCTCGTAGTGCTGCTGTTGAAGGGCTTTCCGCCGTTCTTCAAGCCCCAGCCCCGTTACCTTGAAGCCTGTGCAGGCGGTCGCCTGCTCATGCTGGCCCCCTACCCTTGGCAGAACGAGAAACTCACGGATATGCGCCGCCGTTGCCTGAGCCTGAACGCCCTTGCTGCCGCCATTTGTCAAGGGGAATAAAAAAGGAGCGTTGCCGCTCCTTTTTTGTTATTCTGTGGGCTGAGGCAGTGCCTCAGCTTGCTGGACTTCGTGATTTACTTCTGAATCTTCTTCTGGCCGTTCTGAATCACTACGCCACGATAGCTGCCATCAACACGCTCACCCTTCAGGTTATACAGCGGAGCATTGACGTCTGTGTCGATTATCTGGTTCTGGATGCCAGAGGTCAAAGTAACCTTTGTAGGCCAGAACTGTTCTGTGGCGTTATACTTTCCACGAAGACCCTCAAGCGTATAGGTTCCTTCTGCTGCTACAGCACCTTCAATCTTAAACTCATCATAAATCTGAAGAACTTTCGCAGCACCAGTATAATTATAGATGTAATAATTATTACCATCTTTCTTTACTATAACGTCCTGCAACTGCCAAAGCTCGGTTAAATATTCCTGCCCCTCAATGTTACTAACGCCTATTTGTGTTGCAGTAATCGTTCCGTCGCTAACGGTTATGTCTGACGCTGTAATAGACTTTATTCCATCAAGACCTCCAAAGGCTGTCTTGGTTCCGTTGATGGTTCCAGAAATCTTCTGTCCCTGTGTTACGCTGATAGCACCTTCCGATTTTGTTTCATTAATCATGATAACGCCTGTTGCGTCCTTTACCACGATATACTTATTACCTGCTGCAAGCACAACGCCGTCTGTTATTTTCAGCACACCAACAGTATTGGCAGCAAGGGCTTTGAACTCTGCAATAGTATTAGGAGTATCAGAAGGAGCTGGGTTAACCTTCACTGTACAAGTTACTGTTTGTGCTTCATAATCATCATTGCCTTCAAACACTGCACTAAGGATTGTTTCGCCAGCACCAACAATGGTTATTTCACCTGCATTCGTAACTGTAGCAACACTTTCCTCTGAAGAGGAACAAGTTATTGAAAGACTGTTGGGATTCTGAAGAACAGGAAGATACTTATAAGTATCATCACCATTACCAAAAGTAACTGATGCGGAAGACTTACCCCAAGATAAGCCTGCAGGCTGCTTAGCTACACCTTGATAGAGCTTGATATCGTCAAGACGTACATTAGAACTGGTAGTGTTTTTAAACTCCAACGCCAATGATTCCGTTCCACTTGGGACTGTTATGGTATATTTATATGTTCCAGAACCGCTCTTATCTCCAAGCGTGACACCTGTTGTAGTACTGGAAACCGTTATTCTGTCATAGTTGGCCTTATACGTCAATGTAATCTCTCCGCTTTTACCGCCAAGAGGTATTATTGCTGAAAAAGTCTGGTTTGACTTTGCAACCAACAATTCTGGTGCTGTACCACCTGCAAGTTTATCATCATAAACTTTGGTTGTACCAGTGCAAGCATAACTATACGTTCCACCAGAAGGAACGTCATTAGCAGAATAGCTTGAGAAGTCTTCTTGCCAGATGATGTCTTCAGCATACAAATTACCCCCCCCACATAGTGCGATAAGGGCCAATAAAGAAAAGCGTAAAAGTTTTTTCATAATCTTTAAGTTTTAAATTGTTAGAATGATTTTGTTTAAGTAATATTTGGTGCAAAGATAAATTATTTTTCTGATACTTCCAAATATTTACACAATTATTCTTCAAAAGAATAGGGTAGGGGTAAAGGGTATGTAAATGTTAAAATCTAAATAAGAAAGGCCTGTAGAATCGCGCGGAGGTCAGCAACTGCGGGTTTGGGTTCAAATATGCCCGTTTTTCATGGTTTTCGTAAGTTGCTGACTGTCAGAACGATGCTTTTTTACAGCTGGGAAATACGTTTGTCGGAGCTGCGAAAACGGCGTTTTTGTGGTCGAAAAGTGGCGTTTTACACGGCGTGAAACGGCACTTTACACGGCATGAAACGGCACCTTACATACCGAGTAACGGCATTTCACATGCCGAGTAACGCTGTTTTGCATTACTGGAGGGATGTTTTTGGGCCGAAAGGGCGTTTTCTTTTCTCCAAATGGAGCAAAAATAAAGTGTTAATTTTTTGTGCTTATTTAGACAAACGAAGGCGGTTTCCTGTCAGTGCTAAAAAGAAAAAAAATATTTTTCTTTTGGTTTTCTGCTCACTTAATCGTATCTTTGCAAACAAATAAAGGAGAATGCTTATGAAACAGAGAGCTATTTATGTGGTTTGTTTCATGGCAATAGCCATGACTGCCTATGCCCAAGGGCCCAATAACTCAGGTACTTACTACCAGAATGCTGACGGCAAAAAAGGTACTGCACTGAAGACGGCGCTGTGTGGAATCACCTATAATCGTACGGAGCGAACGTATGGAGACTTATGGACAGATTTTCAGACAACTGATGCAAAGCCTAACGGTAAGGTTTGGGACATGTATTCCAACAAGCGCGAAATGACCTTCGGTACTGACCAAGCTGGCGATTACAAACAGGAAGGTGACGTATATAACCGTGAGCACTCGTTCCCCAACAGTTGGTTTGGCGGAAAGACAAATACGCAACCCATGTACACAGACCTGCATCATCTTTATCCTACTGATGGTTATGTCAACAACAAACGTAGTAACTTTCCCTTTGGCGAGACCAATGGCGAAAAATATAAGTCAGCGAACGATTTCAGCAAGTTAGGCAAGTGTACCTACGAGGGCTATGAGGGTGTTGTTTTTGAACCTAATGATGAGTACAAAGGTGACTTTGCCCGTACATACTTCTACATGGTAACATGTTATGAAGAGAAGTTACCTGACTGGTACACTAATAATGCAGAGTCACGTCCTACGCTTGACGGCAAGACCTATCCTGGCCTGTCCAGCTGGCAGCTGAAGATGCTGATGGAGTGGGCAGCAAACGACCCAGTCAGCGAAAAGGAAATCAACAGAAACAATGCCGTTTATGGTATTCAGAAGAACCGCAACCCGTTTATCGACTATCCTGGTTTGGAGCGCTTCATCTGGGGTGACTTGAAGGATGTGGCATTCAGCTACGACAACTATACCACAACGGGCATTCCCACCATCAATACAGAGCCTGTCAATAACGAGCCAGAGGCTATCTTCTCTGTTGACGGCCGCCAGTTGCAGGAGTTGCAGCCTGGCATCAATATTGTCAGGATGCAGGATGGAAGAGTGGTGAAAGTAAGCAAGTAAAAAAACAAATAACAACATAACAATGGAATACAACTTTAGAGACATTGAACAGAAATGGCAGAAGCGATGGGTGGAGAATGGAACCTATCGCGTAGTGGAGGACGAAAAGAAAAAGAAATACTATGTGCTCAACATGTTCCCTTACCCCTCAGGAGCAGGATTGCACGTGGGACACCCCTTGGGCTACATTGCCAGCGACATCTACGCCCGCTACAAGCGGCTGAAGGGCTACAACGTGCTGAACCCCATGGGCTACGACGCCTACGGACTGCCCGCCGAGCAATATGCCATACAGACGGGCCAGCACCCGGAGAAGACCACCAACGAGAACATTGCCCGCTACCGCTCGCAGCTGGACAAGATAGGCTTCTCGTTTGACTGGGACCGTGAGGTCCGCACCTGCGACCCTGCCTACTACAAGTGGACACAGTGGGCCTTCCAGCGCATGTTCAAGAGCTACTTCAGCCTCTCGTCGCACAAGGCGCAGCCCACCATCAAGCTCATTGAGCACTTCGAACTGATGGGCACCGAGAACTGCAACGCCCTGGGCACCGAGGAGCTGCACTTTACTGCCAGCGAATGGGCCGCCTTCTCGGAGAAGAAGAAACAGGAGGTGCTCATGAACTACCGTATTGCCTACCTCGCAGAGACAATGGTTAACTGGTGTCCTGGACTGGGCACTGTGCTGGCCAACGACGAAGTGGTGAACGGCGTGTCGGAGCGCGGCGGCTACCCCGTGGAGCAGCGCAAGATGCGCCAGTGGTGCCTGCGTGTGTCGGCCTATGCCCAGCGTCTGCTTGACGGTCTGGACACCATCGACTGGACCGACTCGCTGAAGGAGACGCAGCGCAACTGGATAGGCAGAAGCGAAGGTACGGAGGTGGAGTTCAAGGTGGCCGACTCTGACAAGCACTTTACCATTTTCACTACCCGTGCTGACACCATGTTCGGCGTGACGTTCATGGTGCTGGCTCCTGAGAGCGAACTCGTGGAGCAGCTCACCACGCCCGACCAGAAGCAGGCCGTTGACGAATACTTAGCATACGTGAAGAAGCGCACCGAACGTGAGCGTCAGATGGATCACTCTGTGACGGGTGTGTTCTCTGGAAGCTATGCCATCAACCCCTTTACAGACGAGAAGATTCCCATCTGGATTGCCGAGTACGTTTTGGCCGGCTACGGAACAGGTGCCATCATGGCCGTGCCTGCTCACGACAGTCGTGACTATGCCTTTGCCAAGCACTTTGGTCTGCCCATCATCCCACTCATCGAGGGTGCCGACGTCAGCGAGGAGAGCTATGATGCCAAGGAAGGTATCATGTGTAACTCTGCAAGTGCGAAGTTCTCACTCAATGGTCTGACCGTCAAGGAGGCCATTGCTGCCACCAAGAAGTTTGTGACAGAGCAGGGTCTTGGTCGTGTAAAGGTGAACTATCGTCTGCGTGATGCCATTTTCTCGCGTCAGCGCTATTGGGGTGAGCCGTTCCCTGTGTATTACAAGGACGACATGCCTTATATGATTCCCAAAGAGTGTCTGCCGCTGGAGCTGCCGGAGATAGACAAATACCAGCCCACGGAAACCGGCGAGCCCCCCTTGGGCCGCGCCAAGCACTGGGCCTGGGACACGAAGTTTGACAAAGTGGTAGATTGTTCTGAAATAGACAACAAGACGGTGTTCCCCTTAGAGCTGAACACCATGCCGGGCTTTGCCGGCTCCAGCGCCTACTACCTGCGCTACATGGACCCGAAGAACACGAAAGCCCTCGTCTCGAAGGATGCCGACGAGTACTGGCAGAACGTCGATCTCTACGTGGGTGGTACGGAGCACGCCACGGGCCACCTGATTTATTCGCGCTTCTGGAACAAGTTCCTCTACGACTCTGGCTACAGCTGCACGGACGAGCCGTTCAAGAAGCTCATCAACCAGGGCATGATACAGGGGTGGTCGAGCTTTGTGTTTAGGCTGAATCAGAGTAATCAGAGTAATCTGAATAATCAGAATAATCTGAATAATCAGAGTAATCAGAATAATCAGAATAATCAGAATACTCCGACCTTCGTCAGCTATGACCTCTTGGACGTAAAGTTCGACAACGAGGCCAAGAAGTACCGCTACTTCTACAACGGCTGCGAGGCAGACCCCATCTACACCGACATCAGCACCGTGAACGGCAAGGAACTCGACATTGAGAAGATTCGCCAGTGGAGACCGGAGTTTGCCGAGGCAGAGTTTGTGCTCAATGCCGACGGCAAGTACATCGTCAACCAACAGATAGAGAAGATGTCGAAGTCGAAGTTCAACGTGGTGAACCCCGACGACATCTGCGAGAAATACGGAGCCGACACGCTGCGTCTCTACGAGATGTTCCTCGGACCCATTGAGCAGTCGAAGCCCTGGGACGTTGCAGGCATTGACGGCTGCCACCGCTTCCTCAAGAAGTTCTGGAACCTGGTGACCGCCCCGCGCAACAACGACGTACCGTCGAAGGAGATGATGAAGTCGGTACACAAGCTCATCAAGAAAGTCAGTCAGGACATTGAGGCCTTCTCGTACAACACCAGCATCTCGGCCTTCATGATTTGCGTCAACGAGCTGACGCAGCTGAAGTGTCACAACGCCCAGCTGTTCCGCCAGATTGTGGTGCTCATAGCACCCTTTGCACCCCACATAGCCGAAGAGCTGTGGGAGAAGCTGGGCGGCGAGGGTAGCGTCTGCGACGCCAAGTGGCCCGAGTGGGACGAGAAGTACTTAGTGGAAGACAGTATCCGGCTGGGTGTAGCCTTCAACGGCAAGACACGCTTCGACATGGAGTTTGCCGCCGATGCCGACAACCAGACCATTGAGAAGACCGTCCTGACCGACGAACGTGCGCAGAAATACATAGAGGGCAAGCCGGTCAAGAAAGTCATCATTGTGCCGAAACGCATGGTCAATATTGTGATCTAAAACCCAGCGAGCAATAAATAAAAATGACTATCGATCATAAAATCATCTTCAATGAGTTCAAGGATTATTTCTTTATAACCCTTGGACTCATGATGTACACCGTGGCCTTCACCGTCTTCCTGATGCCTTATCAGATTGTGGCGGGAGGCGTCACCGGTCTGTCGGCCATTATCTATTACGCCACAGGCTTCCACTTAGAGAACACCTACATCATCATCAACCTGCTGCTGCTCATCGTGGCGCTGAAGCTGTTAGGATTCCGCTTCATGGTGAAAACCATCTATGCCATCTTTGCACTCTACTTCCTGCTGATGTTTGCGCAGGCCATCATGCCTACACAGGCCAACGGACTGCCCATTAAGCTGCTGGGTGAGGGACAGGAGTTCATGTCGATGATCATAGGCTGTGTCATTACGGGTATCGCCCTGGCCACGGTGTTCATGCACAACGGCTCTACGGGCGGCACCGACATCATTGCCGCCAGCATCAACAAGTATCACAACGTGTCGTTAGGCTCCGTGCTCATCACCGTTGACTTCATGATTATCGGCTCGTGTATGTTCTTCCCGCAGTTTGGCGACTACATAGAAAGAGCCCACAAGGTGATGTTCGGCTTCTGCGTCATGGCACTGGAAAACTTCGTGCTCGACTATGTGATGAACGCCCGCAGACAGTCGGTACAGTTCATGATATTCTCAGAGAAATGGCAGGAGATAGCCAACGCCATAGGCACGCAGATGAACCACGGTGTAACCATTCTCGACGGTCACGGCTGGTACACCGGCCACAAAATGAAGGTGCTTTGTATTCTGGCAAAGAAAAACGAAAGCGTCAACATGTTCCGACTCATCAAGATGATTGACCCCAACGCCTTTGTCTCGCAGTCGAGCGTCATTGGCGTCTATGGCGAGGGATTCGAAGAGATGAAGGTGAAAGTGAAAAGCAGCAAAAGCCCGCAGATGCTGAGAGAGGAAAAAGAAAAAGCAACAACCGAATGAAAATAGTTTTTGCAACCAACAACGAACATAAGCTGTCGGAGATTCGCGACATCTTAGGCGACAAGATGGAAGTACTGTCGCTGAACGACATTGGCTGTCATGTAGATATTCCCGAAACGGGCGACACACTCGAAGAGAATGCCATGCAGAAGGCCCAGTACATTTACGACCACTACGGCTACAGCGTCTTCAGCGACGATACAGGACTTGAGGTGGAAGCACTCGGCGGACAGCCTGGCGTACATACGGCCCGCTTTGCCGCCATTTCAGGTTTCGCTGACAAAGACCACGACAGCAATGCCAACGTGGAATGCCTGCTGCACCAGCTGAAAGACCAGCAGAACCGCCACGCCCGGTTCAAAACAGCCATTGCGCTGATTTTGGAAAGCCCAAGCATCCACGACGAGCTGGGTGGAGTGGTTCATATAAAACTCTTTGAAGGTACTGTAGAAGGCATCATCACCCCGGAAAGACGCGGTGAGAAAGGCTTTGGCTACGACCCTGTGTTCCAACCCGACGGCTACGACCAGACGTTTGCCGAGTTGGGCGTGGAAGTAAAGAACCAGATAAGCCACCGCGCACGTGCCGTCAAAAAACTGGTAGAATACTTAAACAAACAGTCATGAAAAGAATCATCATCGCTCTATTCTGCATCATCGACTATGCTATATGCCCGGCACAGATAGGCACCTGGCACAACTATTTATCGTATCACGAAGTACAGGACATCTGTGCAGCAGGCGATGAACTCTTTGTCAAGGCCAGCAACGGACTCTACAGCTACAACAAGAACGACCAGAGCATACGCACCTACGACAAGGTGAACGGACTCAGCGATACCTACATCACCCATATCAAGTGGAACAAAAAGGTGGGCCGACTGCTCATTGTCTATCAAAACCAGAATATGGACCTGATGCAGCAGAGTGGGGAAGTGGTGAACCTGAGCGACCTCTACCAGAAGTCAATGACTGCCGACAAGACTGTGAACAGCATCTGCAACCACGAACAATATGCCTACTTAGCCTGTGGTTTTGGCATTGTCAAGGTGGATATGGAACGGTCGGAAATCAGCGAGAGCTACCAGCTGAATGCGAACATCAGTCGCGTGGCTATTGCCAACGGAAACATTTATGCCCGGCAGAGCAACGGACAAGTGCTCTGTGGCGCACTTGACGACAACCTGCTGAATCCGAACAACTGGAAAACCACCACCGACTACGATGCCGCCATCTTCAACGAAGACCGCACGGACTACAACGAGAACCTGGAACTGGTGAAAGAACTGAAACCCGGCGGACCGAAGTATAACCACTTCTTCAACATGCTGTTCCATCAGGGACTGCTCTATACCGTAGGGGGAGGCTGGTGGCAGTTTGACAACTACCACCGACCGGGAACCATTCAAGTACTGAATGCTGACAAGGAGTGGAATATCTATCAAGACGACTTCAAACCTGCCTTTGCTACGAAATACGAAGATGTCAATGCTATTGCCATTGACCCGCTCGACGACAGCCACGTGATGGTTGCCTCCTGTATGGGAGTGATAGAATTTATGAACGGACAGTTCCAGAAAAACTATACGGCAGGTAATACAGACTACTTCGAATCAGCTGCAAGTAACGGGGCGCCCAACTATGTCCGTACCGACGGAATTGTATATGACCAAAAAGGTAATATGTATTGTTTAAACAGCGGCTCTACCACAGCAATTATCAAGCGCGATGCCAATGGAACATGGAGCGGCTTTATGAATGCTGCATTAATAGATAAGCCGGAACACTCCATGAGAGTGATGAAGGGCACTATGATAGATAGTCGTGGACTGATGTGGTTTGTAAATGCTCATAGTGAACATCCCGCTTTCTTCTGCTTCGACCCTGAGACGGAAGAAGTAGAACGTTATGAAAACTTCTCTAACCAGGACGGAACAAACATGGGTGTAGTACGCGTGAACAGCGTCTGCGAAGACAAAAACGGAAACATTTGGGTGACAACGGATAAAGGACCGGTCTATGTGACCAAGACGGAAATTGCAGAACCTTCCCGTGGTGTCATACAATATAAAGTGCCGCGCAACGACGGTACGAACTATGCTGACTACCTGTTAGCCAATGTCAACACACACTGCATGGCCATTGACGGCGGAGGACGCAAATGGTTTGGAACGACCGATAATGGGGTCTATCTGATCAGTGCCGACAACAACACGCAAATAGAGCATTTCACCACCCTGAACAGTCCACTGCTGAGCAATAATATTGAGTCTATTGCTATCAACCAGGAAACCGGTGAGGTGTTTTTCGGAACGGAATACGGCCTGTGCTCCTACATGAGCAATTCTACGGCTCCTGCAGCCGAAATGACCGACGATGGGGTGTATGCATACCCCAATCCCGTAACGCCCGACTACAACGGCTTAATCACCATTACAGGCCTTTCTCTTGATGCCGACGTGAAGATTCTTTCGTCAAACGGCCAACTCGTGGCTGAAGGACGCAGTACCGGTGGCACCTTCACCTGGAACGGGCGCGACAAAGACGGCAGCCGCGTGGCCTCCGGCATCTATATGGTAGCCACGGCCACCAGCGAAGGCAACAAGGGTGTAGTATGTAAAATAGCTGTTGTGAAATGAGATATTGCATAATTCTTTTAACAATTCTTACTTGTCAATTAGAGTTATTGGCCCAAGTAGATTTTAGTCTGGATAATATACGTCATATCGGACTGCCAGTAGTATGCATAACAACAGTTGATGGTGAAGAACCTACTTGCGACTTTGTTACTCACCCGGAAGGCTCTTTTGGAGAAGGAATCACTAATGCTACAAAAGTACCTTGCCGCATTGTGATTATTCATAAAGATGATGTCTTATACGATAGTGGCGATTATGAGAAAAACATAAGTGGTGCTACTATTAAAATTAACGGAAATACAAGTGCATACCATGACAATAAACCATACAAAATAAAATTACAAGTCAAAGAAGATTTATTGTTTCGGGGAGATAATAAATATAAAGACAAGGAATGGCGATTATTGAAAGATGCTAGAACTTTGAAGACAATCATTGGACTGAAGATGAATGAACTGATAGGGTTACCATGGACACCGGCTTGTCAACCCTGTAACGTCTTTGTAAATAATGATTATCGTGGATGTTATCTGCTTATTGAATCAGTTAAACGCAACACTGACTGCAGGCTTAACGTAAGTAAAAACGGTTTTATTGTTGAAAGAGATCCATATTGGTGGAATGAAAATACTTTCTTCTCAACTAACTATTTCAATCCCTACAATTACTATCGATGGACATGGAAATATCCTGACGAAGAAGATGTAACTGAAGAACATGTAACCTACATACAAAATTACATGAATCAGGCAGAAGAAAGTATCATAGACGGAACCTATGAGCAATATTTGGATGTTGAATCATTTGCCTCATGGTTATTAGCTCACGATATGATGGGAACATGGGATTCTGGCGGTGCTAACCTTTATGTCATGAAATATGATGACACACCCAATTCACCGCTTTCTTTAGCTAATATGTGGGATTTTGATACGATTTTTAAGATGCCAAAAGGATCATTTTCAAGAATACATCTTGGAACAAATGACTTTTATTTCCCATCTTTATTCAATAGTAGCAACAATACATTCACTAATACTTACAAACAAAAATGGGAACAAGTAAAGAATTCTTTACCCGACGAATTAATCAATTTTGTTACACATTTTGCTAATAGTGAAGAAGGAAAAGCACTGCAAACGTCAAGAGAATATTATTCTCAAACATGGAATTACAATACAAAGACTATCAATGAAGATATAGAAGAAATGATTTCCTGGTTTAATGGCCATATCCCCTTACTTGACAAAGCTATCCAAAACATAGATGATGGTACAAGTGATATAAAACCAATGATGACACATCATGATAATTGTAATTCTATAATTTACAATCTTCAAGGTCAGCCTGTAGCTAAACCTGAAGGTGGTGTATATATCATTAATGGTAAGAAATACGTAATCAAATAATATACTTACGAAAGCTCCAACATCCGCTCTATCGGCTTCACAGCCTCCTTGGCTATTGCTTCATCTACTTCTACCGTCGGCCATTCATATTTCAGCGTGTTGTAAATCTTCAGCAGGGAGTTCATCTTCATGTAGTCACACTCATTACAGTGACAGCCAATGGAACCTTCGCTCACTTCAGGCGGAACGGGATAGAAGAGGGTGGTGGGACACTGACGCTGCATTTCGTGCAGTATTCCGGCCTCTGTAGCCACAATGTAGTCCTTCTCGGGATGTTCGGTGGCATACTTCAAAAGAACGGCTGTAGAGCCCACTACGTCAGCAACAGCCAACACCGGACCCTTACATTCAGGATGTGCAAGTACCAAAGCCTTCGGGTGAGCCTCTTTGAGCTTTAGTATTTCTGGTACTGAAAAACGCTCATGCACATGACAGCCGCCCTGCCAGAGCAGCATGTTACGACCTGTTATACTATTGATATAGGAACCTAAGTTATAGTCAGGACCGAAGATGAGCTTAGCATCCTTCGGAAAGGTATCAACAATCTTCTTGGCATTACCGCTGGTCACTACTACATCAGTAAGTGCCTTGACGGCAGCTGTGGTGTTGACATAGCTGATAACCTGGTAACCAGGATGCTCTTCCTTGTATTTCTTCAGGTCTTCAGCCTTACAGGAGTCGGCTAACGAGCAGCCGGCATTCAGGTCCGGACAAAGCACCAACTTCTCTGGAGAGAGAATCTTGCACGTCTCTGCCATGAAGTGAACACCACACATAACAATGATTTTTGCATCGGTCTCTGCAGCCTTACGAGCCAAGGCTAATGAGTCGCCAATGAAGTCAGCACAGTCCTGTATCTCGCCGTGCGTATAGTAATGTGCCAGGACGATGGCATTTTTCTCTTCACACATACGGCGAATTTCCGCCTTCAGGTCTGTTCCTTCAGCAGCCGGCTCATTGATAAAACCCTGCTTCATCCACTGTTCTTTCAACTTCATATTATCTTTATTTTTTATTTTCTTTTTTTTAAAAAATAGAAATGAGTAGTATGATGTGATGTTGATACGTTGAAAACTTTTAGCTGTTTTGTTTGCGTATTTGTTTATTCACTTGTGGTTTTTACGTTATGCAACATGATTGTTGATGTTTACTTATTGATTATTAATCAGGTAAGCTGTTTATCCACATTTCTCAATTCTGGTGCAAAATTAATAAGTTTATATCTTTTTCCCATCATTTTTTGTGGAAAACTTACGTAAAACTCAAGAATAATCATGTGGATATCCCTTTCTTCACATCCCCACATCCCGTTTTGTAGATAAATTATAAAGTTATGAACATAGTTATCCACACAGTTATGAACGTCGTTCTGCACCTTTGTTGTCCTACATCAAACCACAACGGTAATATCATCGGCCAGACCGATACAAGGTTGTATATGTCTCTATTCCTACATCAAACCACAACAAGTTCAGAAAAATTAATCATAGTCATAGTGTTGTATATGTCTCTATTCCTACATCAAACCACAACTTCCGTTATTTCTACAGTTGGCAATTTAATGTTGTATATGTCTCTATTCCTACATCAAACCACAACTTAGCAAAATCATACGAAGAACGCGTAACAGTTGTATATGTCTCTATTCCTACATCAAACCACAACTGTGGCCTGGTGCTGCAATGAACGCTGTAGTTGTATATGTCTCTATTCCTACATCAAACCACAACATCTTTTCAGGGCGTTACGCATTTGCTTGGTTGTATATGTCTCTATTCCTACATCAAACCACAACAACGCGGACGCGCTGAACCTGCCGACCATTGTTGTATATGTCTCTATTCCTACATCAAACCACAACAACCCTTATTTGGCCATGAATTCTATGGATGTTGTATATGTCTCTATTCCTACATCAAACCACAACTGAGTTCAATTCTAATGTTGACACTGATGGGTTGTATATGTCTCTATTCCTACATCAAACCACAACAAAGATTATGACAACAAGAGTAAAAAAGGGTTGTATATGTCTCTATTCCTACATCAAACCACAACCATAGAGCAGCGTGGGGAAGAGTAACAGCTGTTGTATATGTCTCTATTCCTACATCAAACCACAACTGGCGGTGTGTTCCACATATACGGCAATGTGTTGTATATGTCTCTATTCCTACATCAAACCACAACCCAGTGCGCTCTCGACGTTCTCAAACTTTTGTTGTATATGTCTCTATTCCTACATCAAACCACAACGTAACAACGAATTACACTAATTAAACGAATGTTGTATATGTCTCTATTCCTACATCAAACCACAACAGTCGCTTATTCCTAATGAAGACGTGCGTGTTGTATATGTCTCTATTCCTACATCAAACCACAACAAAAAGTTTCTGAACTTGAACCTTGGAAATGTTGTATATGTCTCTATTCCTACATCAAACCACAACATTGAAGGTACTTCCGAAACGCGCACTATTGTTGTATATGTCTCTATTCCTACATCAAACCACAACTCTGTACGGATTCCTGACGGCGTACCCCTGGTTGTATATGTCTCTATTCCTACATCAAACCACAACCTTGATTTTTTTTCTTTGACTTACTTACAGTTGTATATGTCTCTATTCCTACATCAAACCACAACGTATAAGCCATGTTCGGCATTGCCTCTCTGTTGTATATGTCTCTATTCCTACATCAAACCACAACCAGCGCACATAGTCTGCGAGGAAGTCCTGTGTTGTATATGTCTCTATTCCTACATCAAACCACAACATGCAGGGGGATTCTTGCCGTCATCGTTGCGTTGTATATGTCTCTATTCCTACATCAAACCACAACATAGGTTGATTATTATCCTATATAACAAGCACTTACATGCTCTACTGTTGCCTAAGAAGTGGCATTTGATGTGGATTTCTTTTTGCAAATGTACTAAAAAAAT
>JAGAYI010000002.1 GCA_017940545.1 Prevotella sp. | reverse complement strand
GCTCTCTATGAGGTCTTCAATCTTGGAGAACTTCAGGCTGGTGAGTCCCAAGCGACGCCTGATTTCCTCAACCATACGCTTGTATTCGGGCGAGTCGGTGGTGGCATACTTCTGGAGCGTCTCGGGTGTTTCCTTCTCACCGAAGTCGCGGATGATGCGGCGGGTGATGAGTTCGTAGTCACTCTTTGACGAGGTGAAGCCGATGAAGGGGCAGCCATAGACGAGTGGGGGACAGGAGATGCGGACGTGCACATCCTTGGCTCCGCAGTCGAAGAAGGTACGTACGTTGTCGCGCAGCTGGGTGCCTCGCACGATGCTGTCGTCGCAGAAGACGATGCGCTGGTCTTTCAGGATGGCGGGGTTGGGCACCAGCTTCATCTTGGCCACGAGTTCGCGGCGTGTCTGACTGCCTGGAGTAAAGGAGCGCGGCCATGTGGGGGTGTATTTCACGACGGCACGCTTGTAGGGAATGTGGTGACCCTCGGAGTAGCCCAGGGCCATGCCGACGCCGGAGTCGGGGATGCCGCAGACGATGTCTGCCTCGACGTCATCGGACTTCCCGAGCATCTCACCGTTCTTCTCACGTACGGCTTCCACGTTGATGCCCTCGTAGTTGCTGGAAGGGAAGCCGTAATAGACCCAGAGGAAGGAGCATATCTGCTGGCGTTTGAAGGGTTCTTGCAGCACTTCTATGCCCTTGGTGGTCAGGCGTACTATTTCGCCGGGACCTACGTCGCGTACGGTTTCGTAGTCGAGGTTAGGGAATGCCGTTGTCTCGCTGCTGGCTGCGTAGGCCACGGCTTCTTCCTGTTCGCCGTTGTCAGAGAACAGGTTGTGGCCTTCCGTCTTCTTGCCGATGACGATAGGTGTGCGGCCGAGGAAGTCGCGGGCACAAATGATGCCGTCCTCGGTCAGGATGAGCATGGAGCATGAGCCTTCAATCTTGCGATAGACGAGGTTGATGCCATCGACGAAGGTCTCGCCCATATTAATAAGGAGTGCTACGAGTTCTGTCTGGTTGATTTTGTTGGCTGAAAGCTCACTGAAGTGCATGCGCTGGGCGAGTAGTTCTTCGGCTATCTGGGGCAGGTTGTTGATTTTTGCCACGGTGACGACGGCATATCGGCCGAGGCGTGAGTTGACGATGATGGGCTGCGGGTCGGTGTCGCTGATGACGCCTATGCCCTGATGCCCTGTAAACTTGTCGAGCTCGTCTTCGAAACGTGAGCGGAAGTAGTTGCGCTCAAGGCTGTGGATGGAGCGGTTAAAGCCTTTCTCCTGGTTGAAGGTTACCATACCTGCACGCTTGGTGCCTAAATGTGAGTTGTAGTCGGTGCCGTAAAACAAGTCGTTTACGCAGTCTTTAGTGGCTATTGTGCCGAAAAATCCACCCATTTGTTTGTTATCTTTGAAAAAATTTGGTGCAAAGGTACAAAATAATTCATAATTCATAATTCATAATTCAAAATTTTTTTATCTTTGTGCCGATAATTGATATAGATATATGCGAGTTGTAGTTTCCATATTGTTGTTTCTGGTGTCCGTCGGCCTGTCTGCCCAGAGTGAACTGACGGTTCTGTCCGGTCGTGTCGTCAGTCGGCAGGATGGTCGTGCGTTAGCTCATGTCAGTGTGTCGGCGCCCAACGAGCGAGTCAGTACGGTGACCAACGACGATGGCGGCTTTCTGCTGAAGGTGCCCTCGCGGCCTACACACATCACGGTTTCTCACCTGGGCTACCACACCCAGCGCGTCAGCATCGGTAAAAAGACCGAGGGGCTGAAAGTTCTGTTGGTGCCCAGTGCCATTATGCTGGCCGACGTGGTGGTGTCTGCCAATGACCCGATGGACGTGGTGCGGGCTGCCATCAGCAAGATTCCCGAGAACTACCAGCTGACTCCGGCGCTGATGCACTGCTTCTACCGTGAGACGGCGCAGAAGGGCGGCCGCTTTATTGCCGTCAGCGAGGCAGTGACCGATATGTATAAGACGGCTTACAACTACCGGACGACCCATGGCGATGCGGTGAGCATAGTGAAGGGCCGGCGGCTGCTGAGCACGCGGGCCAAGGACACGCTGGGTGTAAAGCTGATGGGCGGTCCGGTGATTCCCATCATGCTCGATGCCGTGAAGAATGCCGAGCTGCTGCTGAACGAGGAGGAGTTAGGGCTGTACGACCTGAAATCCGAAACGCCTGAACGGATTGGCGACCGGGCGCAATACGTCATCAGCCTGAAACCCCGCTATCGTGTCGATCGCCCGTTGTTCTACGGCCGGCTGTACATTGACCAGCAGACGCTGACCTTTACCCGCGTGGAGATAGAGTTAGACATGGACGACCGCCTGTTGGCTACCGACTACATGTTGGTGAAAAAGCCTCGCGGACTGCGTTTCAACCCCAGGAAACTGACAACGGTCATCAACTACCGCACGTCAGCCGAGGACCACTTGACGCGGCTCAGCTACGTCCGTAACGAGATGCGCTTTAAGTGCGACTGGAAACGGCGGCTCTTTGCCTCGGCCTACACCGTGGTCAGCGAGATGGTGGTGACCGAACAGGTGCCTGCCGATTCCGTGCGGCGCATCAGGGGGCGTGACTCCTTCGGGCCGCGTGACTATTTTTACGACCAGGCGTACTTTTTTGACGACCCTGACTTCTGGGGAGCCTATAACATCATTGAACCTACGGAAAGTCTGGAACATGCTATTGACAAACTGAAAAAGAAACGTTGATTTTGGTTATAAATGATAACCGCAGGTCAAAAAAATCAACGTTTTTGTTGGCTGTTATGATAAAAAGGTGTAACTTTGCGGCTCAATTTAGCTTCAAAGTGAAATAAGAATGAAACATCTATTACGTAGTGCTGTATGCACCGAGGGAAGAAGAATGGCAGGCGCCCGCGCCCTGTGGGTGGCTACCGGTATGAAACACGAGCAGTTTGGCCGTCCTATCATAGCCATCGTCAACTCGTTTACACAGTTTGTTCCTGGTCACACCCATCTGCACGAGATTGGACAGATAGTCCGCGAGGAAATAGAGAAGATGGGCTGCTATGCCGCTGAGTTTAACACCATTGCCATCGACGATGGTATTGCCATGGGCCATGACGGCATGCTCTACTCGCTGCCCAGCCGCGATATTATAGCCGACTCGGTGGAATACATGGTGAACGCACATAAGGCAGATGCCATGATTTGCATTTCCAACTGCGACAAGGTGACGCCGGGCATGCTGATGGCTGCCATGCGACTGAATATTCCGGCCGTGTTCTGCTCAGGCGGACCCATGGAGGCCGGACGGTGGCGCGGCGAGAATGCCGACCTGATAACGGCTATGGTGAAGGGTGCCGACCCGAACGTGACCGACGAGGAAATCAAAGAGATAGAAAATTGTGCCTGTCCGGGCTGCGGCAGCTGCTCGGGAATGTTTACGGCCAATTCCATGAACTCGCTGACCGAGGCCATCGGACTGTCGCTGCCTGGCAACGGTACCATTCTGGCTACCCACACCAACCGCATAGAACTCTTCCGTCAGGCAGCCCGCCAGATTGTGAAGAACGCGCTGGCCTACTACGAGGAAGGCGACGAGAGCGTGCTGCCCCGTAACATTGCCACCCGCCAGGCTTTCCTGAATGCCATGACGTTAGACATTGCAATGGGCGGCAGTACCAATACGGTGCTTCACCTGTTGGCTGTGGCACAGGAGGCTGGTGTTGACTTCCAGATGAAGGATATTGACGCTCTGAGCCGCAAGGTGCCCTGCCTGTGCAAACTGGCTCCAAACACGCAGAAGTACAGCGTGCAGGAGTGCAACCGTGCCGGTGGCATTCTGGGCATTCTGAACGAGCTGAACAAAGGTGGCCTCATTGACGGCACGGCCAAACGCGTAGATGGCCTGACGCTTGGCGAGGCCATGAAGATGTATGATATTTCCTCCACACCCCTTCCACCTTCCTCCATTTACTACAGTGCTCCCGGCAACCGCTTCTCCACGAAGATGGGTAGCCAGAGCGAGCTGTACCCGTCGTTAGACACCGACCGTGCCAACGGTTGCATCCGCGATCTGGAGCATGCTTACACGAAGGATGGCGGACTGGCCGTACTCTTCGGCAATATTGCCCAGGACGGCTGTGTGGTCAAAACGGCCGGTGTCGATGAAGAGCTGTGGCACTTTGAGGGTCCTGCCGTGGTGTTCGACTCTCAGGAGGATGCCTGCGAGGGAATCCTTGGTGGCCGGGTGAAGAGTGGCGACTGTGTGGTCATCACCCACGAAGGTCCCAAGGGCGGACCGGGCATGCAGGAAATGCTCTATCCTACCTCTTATATAAAGAGTATGCACTTAGGCAAGGAGTGTGCGCTGATTACCGATGGCCGTTTCTCGGGCGGCACATCCGGTCTGAGCATTGGCCACATATCGCCCGAGGCTGCCAATGGTGGTAACATCGGCAAGATCAAGGATGGCGACATCATCGTGATAGACATTCCTTCACGCAGCATCAACGTCAAACTGAGCGATGCCGAGTTAGAGGCTCGTCCGCAGCAGCCGCTGAAGCGCCACCGCGTGGTGTCGAAGGCCCTTCGTGCCTACGCCCAGAGCGTGTCGAGTGCCGACAAGGGAGGCGTAAGAATCATTGAATGATTATTTACAATTTGACGATTTACAATTTACAATTGATTTCTTAATTTAATTAATTTCTCAATTTGGCCTCCGCCTTAGATGAATTGTAAAATAGTCAAAATGTGTAAATAAATGGTAGATTGTAGATTGTAAAATTGTAAATTAAATAAATGAGAGATAGAATAACTGGTTCCAAGGCGCTGATGAGGGCGTTGCAGGCCGAGGGCGTGAAGACCATCTTCGGCTATCCCGGTGGCAGCATTATGCCCGTCTATGACTCGCTGTTCGACTATACACGAGGGGAGAAGAAGTGTTTTGACCATATACTGGTGCGCCACGAACAGGGGGCCGTCCATGCTGCCGAAGGCTACGCCCGCGTTTCGGGCGAGGTGGGTGTGGCCCTCGTCACCAGCGGTCCAGGTGTCACCAACACGCTGACGGGCATTGCCGACGCCATGCTCGACTCAACACCCATCGTCGTCATTGCCGGACAGGTGCCCATCGCAGCCTTGGGTACCGATGCCTTTCAGGAGGTCGATCTCGTAGGTGTCTCACAGCCCATCTCGAAATGGTCGTACCAGATACGCCGTGCCGAGGATGTGGCATGGGCCGTCAGTCGGGCTTTCTACATAGCACGTAGCGGACGCCCGGGGCCTGTGGTGCTCGACTTTGCCAAGAATGCGCAGACTGAGGAGTTTGACTGGGAGCCTAAGAAGGTAGATTTCATACGTTCCTACGTGCCTTACCCGAAGCTCGACCAGAAGGCAGTGAGCCAGGCCGCCCAGCTCATCAACAATGCCAAGAAGCCATTGGCACTGGTGGGTCAGGGCGTAGAGTTAGGCAATGCCCAGGAGGAGCTGAAGGCTTTTCTCGAGAAGGCCGACATTCCCGCCGGTCGCACCATGTTAGGGCTGAGTGCCCTGCCGTCAGACCATCCGTTGAACGTGGGCATGCTGGGCATGCACGGCAACTATGCCGTAAACCTGAAAGAGCAGGAGTGCGACGTGCTCATTGCCATTGGCATGCGTTTCAGCGACCGTGTGACGGGCAACACCAAGACCTATGCCAAGCAGGCGAAGGTTATACACCTTGACATTGACCGTAGCGAGATTGACAAGAACGTGAAGACCGACGTTGCTGTGGTGGCCGACTGTAAGGAGTCGCTGCCTGCCATCACGGCGCTGCTCAACAAGAACAAGCACCGTGAGTGGCGTGAGTCGTTCCATGAGCTCGACCGGAAAGAGCGTGAGAAAGTCATTGAGCCTGCCATTCATCCTGCCGAGGGCCCGCTGCTGATGGGCGAGGTGGTGAATGTCGTCGCCGAGCAGTCGCCCGATGATGCTGTCCTCGTGACGGACGTCGGTCAGAACCAGCTCTTTGCCACCCGCTATTTCAAATATCACCACCAGCGGAGCATTTGTACCAGCGGCGGACTGGGGACTATGGGCTACGGCTTGCCGGCAGCCATCGGTGCCACCTTTGCCGCCCCGCAGCGTGCTGTGTGCTGCTTCATGGGCGACGGCGGATTCCAGATGTGTATCGAGGAGTTAGGCACTATCATGGAGCAGAAGTCGCCGGTGAAGATGATTCTGCTGAACAACCACTACTTGGGCAACGTGCGCCAGTGGCAGGACATGTTCTGGATGAAGCGTAAGTCGTTCACCAAGATGATGAACCCCTGCTACGAGCTGATTGCCCAGGCCTATGGCATTCCCTATGTTGCCGTTACCGACCGCAAGGACCTGCAGGCCGCTGTCCGTCAGATGCTGACCGCCGACGGGCCTTTCCTCTTGGAGTGTGCCATTAAGGAGGACGACAACGTGCTGCCCATGACACCTCCGGGAATGAACGTTAACCAAATGATGTTGGAAATCTGAGTGAAGAGTGAAAAAATGAATAGTGAAGAATTAGTTACTGCTTATGAAAGATAATAAGAAACTATTTACCCTGCTGGTGTATTCAGAAAACGTAGCCGGTATTCTGAATCAGATAACGGCAGTCTTCACGCGCCGCCAGGTGAACATTGAGAGCCTGAACGTGTCGGCATCCAGCATCGAGGGTGTGCATAAATACACCATCACGGCCTGGAGCGACGAAGACCAGATAGCCATGATAACCAAGCAGATAGAGAAGAAGATTGACGTGGTGAAAGCCAACTATTTTACTGATGACCAGCTCTTCATTCGCGAGACGGGACTCTATAAGCTCTCCACCGACCTGGTGCTGAACAACCCCGAGATTTCGCGTACCATCAGGCGCCGCGAAGCCAGCATCACCGAGGTGAACCCCACCTACGTCATTGTGATGAAATACGGTCTGACCGACGACATCATATCACTTTACCGCGCCCTCGACGAGTTTGGATGCGTGCTGCAATATACCCGTTCGGGCCGTATTGCCGTTACGCGTGGCACTCAGGAAGAGGTCAGCAAATTCTTGGAACAAAGAGAGAAGAATGGATAAAATAGGACGTTACGAGTTTATGGCCGAGCCGTTTCATTGCGACTTCAGCGGCCGTTTGTTTATGGGGCATTTAGGCAACCACCTGCTGAATGCTGCCGACTTCCATTCCACGGCGCGTGGCTTCGGCATGAAATACCTGTTAGGCATCAAGCGGTCGTGGGTGCTCTCACGCCTGGCCATCGAGATGACGGAGATGCCGCCGATGTACACCCGTTTTCAGGTAGAGACGTGGGTGGAGAGTGCCATGCGCTACTTCACCAGCCGTAACTTTGCGGTGGTGGGCACTCAGGAGGCAGACGGCGGGAAGGTGTATGGCTACGGCCGCTCCATCTGGGCGATGATTGACACCGAGACGCGCCAGCCGACTGACATCTACGCCATCGACGACGGAGCCATAGAGAACTGGATCGTGAAGGACAAGGCGTGCCCCATCGACAAGGGAGGGCGCGTGAAAATGTCTGACGAGGCCGAGTTGGTGCGTACCATCGACACCTGCTATAACGATGTCGATATCAACGGCCACATCAACAGCGTGAAGTATATTGAGCACGTGCTCGACCTGTGGCCCATAGCGTGGTACAAAGAGCATGCCGTCAAGCGCTTGGAGATAGCCTACGTGGCTGAGGCGCATGGTGGCGACCAGCTCTCGTTCTATCGTGAAAAGAGTGGGGCCGGTGACGACGCGGAGTACTGCATCCGCATCGTGCGTACCGACGGAACGGAGTGCTGCCGCAGCAAGGTGACGTTTGTCGGGCTCTGATGTATATATATATAATAAGGTATAAGAGAGATATTCACAAAAAAACATAAAAAAAGATGATGAAGAAAGTTATAGGTTCATTGGTTGTCCTCGCTTTGCTGTCTGTGCTTCCGGCAAGTGCGCAAGGCGTTCGGTTCGGTCTGAAGGCAGGTATGAACAATACCAGCATGAAGTTCGACGCGAGTGTGTTTAACTCAGAAAACCGCTTCGGCTGGTTCGTTGGACCCATTGTCAAGGTGGGGCTGCCCGTTACGGGGCTGTCGGCCGACATTGCCGCCCTCTACGACCAGCGTGAGACGAAGCTCAACTCTGAGTCCATCAAGCAGAAGAGCATCCTCATCCCCATCAATGCCCGCTACAGCTTCGGCCTGAGCAGCATGGCTAACCTCTACGTGGCCGCCGGTCCGCAGTTCGGCTTTAACGTGGGTAGTGAGAATTTCAACTGGAAAGAGAGTGACAGTTACAGCAATACCTTCCAGCTGAAGAAGTCGAAGTTCAGCGTGAACCTCGGTGCCGGCGTGGGCATTGGCGAACACTTTGAACTGGGCTTTACCTACAACATCCCCTTGGGCAAGACGGGTGATGCCACCTGGAAGAATACCGTAGATGCCGTCACCTCGAAATCTACATACAACGAGAATGGGTCGGCCAATGCGTGGACCCTGTCGGCATGCTACTTCTTTTAAAGAATAAAAAAATAAAAGGAAATAGATTTATCATTCAATAAAAAACAAAGAATTATGGCAGAAATGAATTTTGGTGGCGTTATCGAAACCGTAGTCACCAGTAAGGAGTTCTCACTCGAGAAAGCACGTGAAGTATTGAAAGACGAGGTCATCGCCGTCATCGGCTATGGCGTTCAGGGACCTGGTCAGGCTTGTAACCTGCGCGACAATGGCTTTAACGTCATCGTCGGTCAGCGTCAGGGCAAGACCTACGACAAAGCCGTTGCCGACGGCTGGGTGCCCGGCAAGACGCTCTTCTCCATTGAGGAGGCTGCCGAGAAGGGTACCATCCTCTGCATGCTGCTCTCTGATGCAGGTCAGATTCAGCAGTGGCCCACCATCAAAAAATACTTGAAGCCCGGCAAGACGCTGTACTACAGCCACGGCTTCGCCATCAACTGGAGCGACCGCACGGGTGTCATTCCCCCGAAGGATGTCGATGTCATCATGGTAGCCCCCAAGGGCAGCGGCACCAGCCTGCGCACCATGTTCTGCGAGGGCCGCGGCCTGAACTGCTCGTATGCTGTCTATCAGGATGCTACGGGTAAGGCTAAGGAGAAGACGCTCGCCTTCGGTATCGGTATCGGTGCCGGCTACATGTTCGAGACTACCTTCCAGCGCGAGGCAACCAGCGACCTGACCGGTGAGCGCGGTTCGCTGATGGGAGCCATTCAGGGTCTGCTGCTGGCACAGTATGAGGTGCTCCGTGAGCACGGACACTCTCCCTCGGAGGCTTTCAACGAGACCGTTGAGGAGCTCACCCAGAGCCTTGGCCCGCTCTTCGGTGCAAAGGGCATGGACTGGATGTACGCCAACTGTTCAACCACCGCCCAGCGTGGTGCGCTTGACTGGGCTCCCCGTTTCCACGATGCCATCAAGCCTGTCATGGAGTGGCTCTACTACTCGGTGCTGACCGGCAACGAGGCTCAGATTACCATCGATGCCAACTCGAAACCCGACTACCGTGCCGGACTGGAGAAGGAGCTGGAGGCCATGCGCAATCAGGAGATGTGGCGTGCCGGTGAGACCGTCCGCAAGCTGCGCCCGGAGAACCAGGAAGACTAAGGAAAGGTAAGAAAGTAAAAAAGTAAAAAAGTAAAAGACGAAATGTCTAAACTGATTATTAACAGCTACGCCGAGTTTGCCGCCCATCTGGGTGAGCAACTCGGCGTTTCTGATTGGCTGGAAGTCAATCAGGACCGCATCAACCTGTTTGCCGATGCTACGCTGGACCACCAGTGGATTCACGTCGATGTGGAGCGTGCCAAGGAGGAGAGTCCTTATAAGAGTACCATTGCCCACGGCTACCTGACGCTGTCGCTGCTGCCCTACATGTGGGACCAGATTATTGAGGTGCACAACATCAAGATGCTGGTGAACTACGGTATGGACCAGATGCGCTTCGGCCAGCCGGTCATCACGGGCAGTCGTGTGCGCCTGGTCACCACGCTGCACAACATTCAGAACCTGCGCGGCATCTGCAAGGCGGAAATCAAGTTCCGCATTGAGATTGAGGGACAGCGCAAGCCCGCCTTAGAGGGCATCGCCTCGTTCCTGTACTACTTTGAAAATTAGACAACCTCATTTGATTCTAAGGAGTCTGTTTTCTAAAGCATTTAGGATTTAGGGGATTTTTATCCGACGCACACGTCACACCGTCCGCAGTCGTGCGGGTTGTCTTCGCCGAAGTAGCGAAGCAGCTGCCGCGAGCGGCACTGGTTGTTGGTGTTCATATATTGCAGCATGGCGTCGATGCGCTGCTGATAGACATCGCGGCGCTCTTCATAGACGGCGCGGGGAATGACGATGTGCTCGTGTTCCTCGCGCTGTTGCATGTATCGTATGTAGGGTGTGCGCTTGCGGGGTATAAAGCTGATGATGCGTTTCTCTGAAAGTAGCTTGAGACACTCGTATGTCTGCACAGACGTGAGGCCGGCTTCGCGGGCCACCAGGCTCTCGTCTATGAATCCGTAGTCCGAGAATAGTCCGCCGTACAGTCGCAGCAGGGCAATGATGACGCGGTCTTCTGCCGCAGAGTTGCCCGTCAGCCGGTAGAGGTCGTCGCGCCCTGTCAGGAAGTGTACGCGGGCGGCAGAGTCCTGTTCCTCCATGTAGTCTATGTAGCCGGCTCGGCTGAGCAGCATGAGTGCCGCATGGGCGCGGGTGGGGAAGTGGCGGAAGCGCATGCAGAACTGGTCGAGCGAGAACTCAAACAGCCGGCCCTGTCCCGTTCCGGTGGCCACCTGCAGGAAGCAGGCCAGGTCTTCATACACCTCCTTGATGTATTCGCGTGGCGGAAACTGCTCGTCGGTGCGCCGCAGCAGCTTCTGGTTGTCGGCGTTGTTATGCAGCAGCACGGCATACGAGCGCTGCCCGTCGCGCCCCGCACGTCCGGCCTCCTGGAAGTAGGCCTCTATGGAGTCCGGGCTGTCGTAGTGGATGACCAGCCGCACGTCGGGCTTGTCTATTCCCATGCCGAAGGCGTTGGTCGCCACGATGATGCGATGCTTGTTGTCCAGCCAGTCCTTCTGGTGCTGGTCGCGCGTGGCCTGGTCCAGTCCGGCGTGGTAGAAGGTGGCCCCCCCTACGGTCGCCGTGGGGGCTTCATTGTCTTGCCGGCAGGCGGCGTTGATGTATTCGCTGATTTCCTTTGCGCGCTTGCGGCTGCGCACATAGACGATGGCGCAGCCCTTCACCCCTTGCAGAATGTGTAGCATCTCTGCCAGCTTGTCTTCCGTCTTCCTGACGACATACGTCAGGTTCTTGCGTTCGAACGACATGCGGAAAACCCTGAAGGTTCCCTCTGCGGCCGATGGCGTGGGGGCCAATTGCCTGCAGATGTCCTCCACCACCCGTGGCGTTGCCGTGGCGGTGAGTGCCAGTATGGGCACGGGGTGTATCTGTCTGATGTTGGCAATGCGCAGGTACGAGGGTCTGAAGTCGTGTCCCCATTGGCTGATGCAGTGTGCTTCATCCACAGTGATGAAGCTCACCTTCATGTGGCGCAGCTTCGTCACGAAGAAGTCGCTCTCCAACCGTTCCGGCGACACGTAGAGCAGTTTGGTGCTCCCTAAGATGCAGTTTTCTAGTATGCGCAGCGTGTCGTCGTGCGACATGCCGCTGTGTATGGCTGCTGCCACGATGCCCCGTCGGCGCAGGTTCTGCACCTGGTCTTTCATCAGGGCGATGAGTGGTGTAATGACGATGCAGACACCCTCCAAGGCTAATGCCGGCACCTGAAACGTGATGCTCTTGCCGCCGCCGGTGGGCATCAGTCCGAGTGTGTCGTGTCCGCTCATGATGGACTCGATGATGTCCCGCTGTATGCCGCGGAAGTCGTCGTAGCCCCAGTATTGTTTTAATAGACTCTTCACTCTTCTCTTAAAAAGACTCTTCACTTACATCGCTCGGGCAAATATCCTCTATCTGCAGTTGTATCTCGTTGCGCTTATAGGTGTTTTCCTCAATGGTATATACGATGTCGAACGAGCGCTTCGACTTGATGTATCGGGCGGCGGCGCTCTGGCCGAAGGCGATGCCGTTCATGACGTTCGACGACTTCGAGTCAACCAGCTCCAGCTTGATGTGCTCCTGGTTGCGCCCCACCACCTTCGACGTGCCGTAGTCATACACGTTGCGGGTGCAGAACAGCGGCTTGGGGTTGCACGGTCCGTGAGGGGCAAACTTCTTCAGGTCGTTCAGCATCTTCTTCGTGATGTCCTTGAAATCCACCTCCTCCTCAATGTCGAGCAGGGCCTGCGTCTGTTCGGGCAGTATGTGGTTGCTGACGTACTCCTGGAAACGGCGGCGGAACTCGGGAATGTTCTCCTGCTTCATTGACAGTCCTACGGCATACGTATGTCCGCCGAAGTTCAGCAGCAGGTCGCGGCACGACTTGATGGCGTCGTAGATGTCGAAGCCGGCCACGCTGCGGGCCGACCCCGTGGCCAGCCCGTCAATGATGGTCAGCACCACGGTGGGGCGGAAGTACATCTCCGTCAGGCGCGAGGCCACGATGCCCACCACGCCCTTCTTCCAGTTCTCGTCGTACAGCACAATGCTCTGCATGTGCTGCTGGCTCTCCAGTCGGGCCACAATCTCGTTGGCCTCCTCGGTCATCTGCTTGTCTATGTCGCGCCGCTGGTCGTTATATTCGTTCACGTGGTTGGCCTCGGCCAGCGCCCGCGCAAAGTCTTTCTCCACTAACAGATCGACGGCCTCCGTGCCGTTCTGCATGCGGCCGCTGGCATTGATGCGCGGCCCTATCTTGAAGACGATGTCGCTCATGGTCAGCTCGCGTCCCGTCAGTCCGCAAATCTCTATGATGGCCTTCAGGCCTATCGACGGGCTCTGGTTCAGCTGCTTCAGTCCGTGGAAGGCTAACGTGCGGTTTTCGCCCACCACGGGAACAATGTCGGCTGCTATCGACACGGCGCAGAAGTCGAGAAGGGGAATGAGTCGCGAGAAGGGAATGCCGTTGTTCTTGGCAAAGGCCTGCATAAACTTGAAGCCCACGCCGCAGCCGCACAGGTGCTTGAAGGGGTAGGTGGAGTCCTCGCGCTTGGGGTTCAGAATGGCCACCGCCGGCGGCATCTCCTCGTCGGGCACGTGGTGGTCGCAGATAATGAAATCCACCCCGCGCTCCTTGGCGTAGGCTATCTCGTCGATGGCCTTGATGCCGCAGTCCAGCACAATAATCAGTTTCACACCGTTCTCTGCCGCGTAGTCTATTCCCTTCTTGCTCACTCCGTAGCCCTCGTCGTAGCGGTCGGGAATGTAGTACTCAATGTTGGAATAGAACTGCTGCAGGAACTTATAAACCAAAGCTACCGCCGTACATCCGTCAACGTCATAGTCGCCATAGACCATGATGCGTTCTTTGCGTCCCATCGCGTCGTTCAGTCGGTCAACGGCCACGTCCATGTCGTTCATCAGGAACGGGTCAATGAGCTCGTTGAGCATCGGCCGGAAGAATCGCTTCGCCGCCGATTCCGTCTTAATGCCGCGTTGTATGAGCAGGTCGGCAAGTATTGGGCTCATGCCAATCTTGTCTGCCAGCTCCTTAGCCGCTTGCTTTCTTTCGGGTGTAGGTGGTTCGTAATTCCATTTGAAATTCATTTATATTGTTTTTTATTTCCTTTCCGCTTTGGTGGAAAAATGCCTATTACGGCAAATTAGCCCCCAAAGATACAAATAAAATTCAAATTAAGCATGTTTTTGGCATAATTTTAACACATAATCATGCATTTCGTTCCAAAACAGCACCTCTCAGTAGTCATTTGTTACCTTGTTATTCTTCATCGGAAGTATGGCAGAAATAAGGAAAAAAGACGGTCTTTTGTCAAATAATCACCCGAAATAGGAAAAATTAAACCAATTAATTTGTACGTGTATATTATTTTTATTACCTTTGGGCGTTTGCTGAATAAAAATGACAAAAGAATTATAACACAACTGAATAAATAAGAATTGCTAACAATATGATGAAGACAAATCGTTTAATGACGAAAAGCGCGTTATTCCTCGTGCTGTTTCTTGTGTTAAGAACCGTCATGATGCAAGCTCAGGCAGGCGTTACCGGGTTTGAGACGGTTCACGTCACCATTCCTGCAACCGGCTATAATGCAGCTGCCGGTGCCCCGCAAATGGCGCGGGTGAAGTACAACAAAAAGTTCCCGCTGGTCGTTACCAGCGACGACATGGGCAAGACCGAGCTGACCAACAACTGGGCAGAAGTCAACGGCTATCCCAATGTCAACAACACCATCGACCTGGGCATACAGCCCGGCGGCACAAAGTTCCTTGCTGCTCCCTACAAGAAGTACTACACGCAGCACGAGAGCCAGGCCGTTGCCGACTACGAGCCGATGACCTACACCGACAACGTAGGCAAGCAGCAGCGCTACCGCATGACCAGCGCCATCATGCCCTACGATGTCAATAGTAACAACTACGCCAAGATCAATGCCGAAGATGCCAAGCTGATGCTGCGCACGGGCTGGAGCTTTGCCCAGCACGATGTGGACAACATCAGTTCCGTTGAGAATATCTCCACTGCGATGACCAACAACAGCAACATTTGGGCAAACAAGGTTGGCATCGGTCTGAAAGTGATGGTGGAGCCCAACGGCAACCACCAGTACCTCGATGCCGGAAGGCAGAACAGTGGCGTCTGCTGGAACATCTTCCAGAACCCCACCTCTCAGTATCCCAGCAACAGCAAGGAAATCGCCGATTGGACGGACGGCACCATGCCTACTTCCTTCACCAGCAAGCCGCAGGGTGGCTTCACCCGCAGTTTCTTCCAGGGACACGAGAGCGAATGGAAGAACGAGGTGAACGGTGCTGACGGCACCAGAATGATTATCGGCGGTACCCACGGACTGGGCGACGACATCAAGCAGCACCTGCGTACAGCCGCCAACGTCAAGGACAACGCTTGGGTGGCCAGTGCCGACGAGGTATGGGAATACTACCATATCTATAATAATGTGAAGATAGGTGAAGCCACCTTTACAGACGACAAGCTGACCTTCGACGTGCAGGTGCCCACCTACCAGAAGAACCAGTATCGTGAGCTGACGCTGAATATCCCCGGACTTACGGGTGGCTCAGAACCTACGTTCACCGGCACTACTACACCCGTTACCGGCGGATACAAGCAGACCACCGATGCCAGTATCGGCTACACCATGAACATCGGCATGGAGACGAGCATCAATCAGCACATTGACGAGCTGATGAACATCTACCGTGACGACCAAACCAACGAGTTTGTCAAGCGCGACATCCGCTACCTCGCCAGCCAGCTCTGGAACGCCAGCGACTGTATTGCCAGACTTGATGCTGCACCGGTTTACAGCCATACCATTAACGCCCGTCTCGACGGAACGTCAGACAGCGATTACCCCCTTGCAATGATCAAGACCGACACCAACGGTGACAAGTCGTTCCGCATACCGCGCTACGTAGCCAAAAACGGCAGCCTCTACGAGACTGCCGGAGCAGCTGCAGGTCCCAAGTATGCAAAGACTATCGCCACCGCCGGCACATCTTCTGATGTCGATTATGCCAATAAAAACCTGGACAGCAGTGTCGTGCTCTATGCCGAAGGCGAAGACCTTGAAGGTACTACTGTCATTGGTGCCGACCTCGAATACAACAAGCACCAGGACGGGCGCTACTATGCCACCAACCTCGCCTCGATGGGCATGGCAGGCAGCATTGTCAGCGGTAGCCCGGCTACCGTCAGCAAGACCCTCCCGCGTGGCAAGTATAAGATTACCGTAGGCTACGGCGAGTCCTACAAGTCGCAGGGCATCTATAATTATCATGTGAAGGTAGGCGACACACAGGTATATACGTTCGCTAACAGTGATGCCTCCGACAAAGTCGTCACCGAGTTTACCAGCGATGCCTTCAACATTGAGCAAGACAACACTCCCGTCACCATCACTACCGACAATACCAATGCCGACTCCCGATGGATAGACTACGTGTATGTGCAGAAGACTGCCGACCTTGAAGCCGTCGCTCCGGCGGTGACCTTCGCCTCGTCTGCCACGACTTCAACCATCAAGACCGGCACCACCGCCACGCTTACTGCCAATGCTTTGCCGAATGGCGGCAGTAACCTCACGACTTCCATCTATGCCTCTGATTCAGAAGGAAATATCTCAGGAAGTGCCTTGGCAACAGGCGTGGAGAGCGCATCCTACGCCTTCACCCCTGCTGCAGAAGGAACCTCTTATTTCCTTGCTCAATCTACGAATAGTGCAGGCGTAACGAAATCAGAGCTGATAGCCCTTACGGCTACCGACATTACGAATTATACGCTGAACATCGTAGATAAGAGTGGTAACACCGCAATGACCGCAACGATAGCTAACCCAGGTTCTCCGGCGCAGGCCGATCCGCTGCCCGTTGCCTATCGCAGCCCCTTCGCCGAGAACTACCACTACTATCTCACAGCCACAGACGCACAGAACAACAATACCGCCAACGCCCTCGCCAACACCGACGCATGGACTGCTGCCACCATCTACGTGGGTTACGATGTAAAGAGCACCTTCGGCTCGGACAAGAAGTTCGCGGTATGGTCGAACAGAGACAATCAATACATGCATGTCGCTGTCAGACCTAATGGCTCAGGTGAAACTGGTCAAATTAATTTGGAGCGACAGAAGTATAACATTTGGAATGAGAATCCTTCAGGTGCTAACTTCTCATACGTTGAGGCTAACAGCAATAATTATGCGCTGCTCGACAATCTCTTTATGTGGCAGTTAGGTGATGACCCGTATAACATCACCTTTAAGAATGTCGCCATGCACAAATATGCGAATCCTATTAAATCTGACAAATCAGCTTCATTAGACGCGACAAGTACAAGTTCTTATTGTATCCTCTACTGGACAAGCCATGCTGGTGCAACCGACACCACGACACCATATCTTACACGAGTCTATTACCGTGGCAGTGCCGCAAATACACCTCAATATGTGGTAGGTACTACCAATAACACTAACGACTGGAGAGTAGATATTACAAGTGCAGGTAATTACACAAACGGATCGAAGATTTACATTAAAGATTTGACGAATAATGAGGTAACAGTCAACGTGCTGGACAGTCTCGGAACGGTGGAGGCACAGATTCAGGCCTATAACAATTCCACCGCTACGATGCAGAGCATTATTCCTTATTCCATGATTCGTGCTTATACCTCTAATCATGCTTTCTATTACGACCCAGCACACAGCGATGCTGTTACTGCTGCTGCCGTTCTGAATACTAGCAAATTGGAAGCTAACGGTGGTAACCTGTATATGACTTATACACTTGGTAGTGAATGGCGAACACTGACAAAGGATGCTTATACGCCCAATGTCATGTCCTTTGATGCAGCTACGGACGATTATGCCAACTGGTATGGAATGCGTTACAATGACAATAGTGGTCGATTCCTTAAGGCTAATACAGGAACATTGCCACAAACTACTTCTACAGATTCCAATTTGTCTAATATCCAAGGAGACACCGATGCTGCCAAACAAGGACAATGGACTTTCATTGGCACTCCGTACAATTTGAGGATAGCCAACCGCTATCATGGTTTTGACAGTAGTTTGGGTATTGCAAGCAATGCCACGTCATCAACACGACCAAATATTTACGCGTCAGATGCAACGGATGTCATAACTACTTGGGAGGTTACAAACTGCTTGAATCAAAAAGGAACCAGTCATGTTTTCTTCCGACCACAAGGTGGTATCAACGGACAAGCCCCGTATTTATATCTTGGAAACAATAACAATAGCAGTGGAGCTTTGGTAAAAGCAGCTGGCGGTGGCGAAATGTGGTATTTCTACTGGACTGCTGAAACGCAGGAGCACTACGCCCCTGCTGCTACGCTGACGTTGTCGGCTGCCGAGACCGATGTCTATGTCGACCATGCTACTACGCTGACGGCAACGGCAACACCTGCGGCAGGACACAGCGTGACCTACTTCGCCATTGAGCGCGAAACGGCTATCGATACGTGGGAAGTTATCGGTACGGCATACAGCGGCGAGAACGTTTCGGGTGCCAGCAAGGACGGAGAGACCGGTGTTGTTACCGTCACCTGCAGTTACAGCCCCGCCGCCGAAGGCACGTTCAACTTCCGTGCCCGTGCTGTCTGCGACAACAATGCAGAGAACTATACTATCCTTTCTACCAATACCGCACGAGACGGCGGCATCGGCAGTGTTGTTACCATCACCGCCACGGTGAAACCTTTCACGGTAGGTTCCGACAACTATACCATCGTGCTCGTTGATAAGGCTGGTAACGAACTTTACACGGAAAGCAATGTGCCGGCAAGTCGTGTCAGCGAGGCCAACAGCGTTTCTGGCCGCAATGGCGACCCGCTGAACAATGACTGGCGCAGCCCGCTTGTCACGCGATACCTCTATTATAAGTCAGCCGAAGGTGCTAAGACCAACAACAGTTCAGACCTCTTCGACTGGGCAAGCACCGCCACTACGCCTACCGTCTATGTCGGCTATGAGGTGGGTACCGATATTGACCTGAATACGAAGGTGACTGACATCAGCGAACGTGTGCGCCGCAGCAACGACGACGCAACGATGGTGCGCAACGCCTCGAAGTTCGGAACCATGTATATGCTGAAGTTCCTCAACGGCGTGGAAGACTTCATGGAGAATGGTAAGGATGAGGTGGAAACTGAACAGAAGAAGCAGCCCGTCTATCCCTACGCCAACGGCGACGGTGCCATGTACATCTACGACCAAAGCCGCTGGGACGCTCAGGCAGAAGCCGGTGCTTCTACCCGTACCCGCTGGCCGTGGTATCTCGTCAGTCCTACCAACGACCCGTATCATGTCTATGTAACGGCTTGGCAGCAGTCGCATACCGATGCCGGCACCAAGACCAACTACTACAACTTCTTCCGTACCTATTATAATAGTACTATCAGTCAGGTGGTCACCACGTCCATCAGCGACGACCCGAAGGCTACGAACACCGGTCTTACGGGCGGTGCTGCCACCAACGTGCCGACGCAATACATGCTGCTCGGCACGACGGGCCACTACAAGCTGGTGACCTCCGATGCCGTAACCGGTGCTGCTGACGACGTCACCTACGGCGGACACCAGACGGTGAAGACACTGGAGAACTACTGGAAGAATAACCCGACGGTGCAAACGCTGGCAGGAGTTCAAGACCCCGCAGCCGACAACGCCAAGCTGATCGGCAAGGGCTGGCACCGCTACGAGTCTTGGGCTTACGCAGCCAACTGGGGAGAGGACAGTAAGACCAAAACCTACAGTTACGGCAATCACTGGTATAAGACCTTCGACATGGGCGACGGTACCTTCGCGCTTGAGCCGACGGAGATTGATGCCGTGCTCGTGCTGCTCGACAACCACGGCTGGGAGGTGATGCGCCAGAAGATAGCCAAGCACAAGGAGGCCGACAAGTATGCTGCTGCACAGGCAGCCCTCCGCAAGTTCGACAGCCCGATGGTAGAGCAGTATAAGTTCTACGGCTCCAAGAGTGTTGACCACAAGGTCAGTGGCTACCATAAGTATAACATCAACAATGGTGCTAACAAGGCACTTACGGAAAGTGACCGTGCCGGAGCCGACGAGGTGTTCACCTCGCTGGCCGACTATCCCGAGTCATACGCCGGTGGTGCTCTGAAGGACCTCTACGTCACCTACGTGGTGAAGCCAGAGTATGCTTCTACCTATCAGGGTGCCACTACCGAGGAGGGAACGTCTGCTTCGCAGTTCGTCTTACGTCAGGGTAATAATTATGCCAAGGCTAACGGTACGGCCATTGAAGGAACAACACAGGAAAATGCCGACAAGTGGTACCTGAAGCCCAACTTCAACATTGACACGGAGATGGGTTACGAGTATGACGTAGACAAGGACGGTTTGAAGACAGGAATAATACTCGATGCTGCAGCAACCAATGCCCGTTACTTTGAGAACGGTCAGCAGGGCTTCGACCCCTATAACCTGCGGATACAGAACGTCAGCACTTCAACCTATCTGACCACCGACGCTACCACTGCCGACCTGACAGGCAGCATCTGGTCGGGCAATGGTTCAACGGTAAGTCTGACCGATGCAACGAGCTACTTCACAGACAAAGGTCTTGACGGGACGGATGTGCAAATCAGCAACGCCACCTTCATGGCGGTGCAGGATGCCAACGGCAACATGCGACTGATGCCGCGCTTCGACTTCAGTAAGGTGGTTGAAGGCTTCACCACACTGAAGGAGCAGGCAGCTGCCCAATCGGCTGGCAACACCACGCATGCACAGACAACATTGCTATCGACCCCCGTCACCTACCATATCATCGACAACAGCGGTGCCGATGTCTTTGGTGCCCTGACAGCCAATACAGCCGGCTTTGCCGTACCGAAGGAGTACCGCAGCCCGATGGTAGAGGAATACTACTATCACAGCTCGTTAGAGGATGCCCAAAACAACCGCACCACGGCAAGCGTGACCACCGTGAAGCCGGGCGACGAGGTGTGGGTGAGCTACAAGGCAAAGGAAGATTTCGGCAGCAAAGACTGGATTGTCTACGGTCAGAACGGTACCTATCTGCATGCGGTCAGCAGAAATAACCAAACGGACAAGAATTATTTGTGGTGGATGGAAAACCAGAAAAATGACAGAGGAGCAAATTCTGTCAAGAACGACCTCTCCACGACTAACATGCCGTTCCTTGACAACTCGTATGCATGGCAGTTCGGCGAGAATGCCGACCCATACAATGCGACCTTCCTGAACAAGGCAGTACACCGCTACATTTCAAGTAATAACGGAAACATGAACCACCTGATTCCCGCTGTTGCTGATGCCGGAAAATATGCCATCGTGTATTATGAGGAAGGCAGCGACGATGCTGTCATTTATGAGCGAGATGCTAAGAAGTACATTTATTTAAATAATAATGGGCAATGGTATGCGAAAGATGGCCGAGACAATAATGGCAGAATGGTGTTCGACTGCAACGTGCCGGCCATAGCCATTAACATTGTACGCAACGGCAAGGTAGAGTGTACCCTCGACGGCTTCTACAAGAGCGGCTGCACGTGGACTCCGTTTGTGCCTCTCTACTTGGAGCGCTATGCTGCCAGCAACCAGGCGTTCTACTACGACCAGGCTTGCAAGAATGCCATCAGCGGACAAGTAGATGATGCTACCGTGACTGCCAACAAGGCTGTCTATGTCAGCTACACGCTGGACGCCGCAAAGTGGGGAACACTTGACAAGAACAGTTCTACAACCATTGTCATGCCGTCGCCGACCAATGACAAGGTGGAGTGGTACTCTATGGTTTCTAACAATAGGACATTCTTTATTGACGGCAACAACCAGTTAGTCAGTGGTTCTTTTAAAGCAGGTGACAATGTTGATTCGAATGACAACAAGAAAGGCCAGTGGGCACTCATGGGAACGCCGTACAACGTGAAGATAGTCAACCGTTACTTAGGTTCAACCAGCTATTTGGGAATACCGTCGGAAATCAACAACAATCCGATTCAGTTGCCAGCAACCGTTCAACCGGAAGGAACTGAGAATGTCGTTGACACATGGGAGGTATGCCAAGGTATGGGTAACTCTGGATATGTGCTGCAGTTCCGTCCGCAGGGTTCTCTTAGCGGTCAGGCAACATACGGCTATTTAGGACAGGATGGAAATACTAATGGCAAGTTGGGAGTAACAGTCAATCCTAATGGTAATCTTCAAGTGAAGCTGACTTGGCTGAAGGAGACCGATGCCAAGCATGTGACCTTCAAGCTCTACGACCGTAACGGAAACTATATGGCTGAAACGGCCAATGGCGGCATAGCCGACGTGAAAATCGACGGCGTGTCCATTGGTGACGATTTGTCTGCCCTCTTCGATCATACCAACATGCAGCGCCGCTATTGCGAATACACGTTCTATAGCGATGCCGAGATGACCAATGCGGTGACCGTGGCCGGTGCCGACCTCAACGAGACGGTTTATGTGAAGTGGGACTACACCGACGATGCACCCGTCTTCAGCCAGACGGGTTGGGACAAGCGCGACTACCAGTACTACATGCTGGGCGTATGGGGCTTCAGCAATTACAACCTGATGGACGTTGAGGGCAGCGGCACGACGGAAGACCCCTACCGCTTCTCGCCGAACAACACCGTGGGTACGCCGCGCGACCTGAAGCACCAGTTCGCCATCGTGGGTAACCCCTACGGCTTCAAGCTCTACAATCGTGGAGCCGACAAGGACATCAGGCGCAACGATGCCCTTGAGATAACCTTCGCCGACAAGGAAGCTGACGGAACGACTGACACCGAGGAAATCACCTTCGACCTGCCCATCGTGAGCGGTAGCGCCTATACCAGTACGGAGACCCACTTCCGCAGCACGAAGACCGGCCGCTACCTGAGTGTCACGGGCACCAACGAGAACAAGTTGTTCTCCATGACCAACAACGCCGGTGGCTATACACGCTTCCGCTACATCATCGTGCCCGTGCGCGTGTTCAAGGAGGGGGCTGTCAGCAGCACTGCCGAAAAGGACTACCGTATGTATGCCTTGGAGATGAACCCCAGCAACACGGCACGTACTACCGACGCGCGCATCACCACCAATGACCTCCGTGCTACGGGTAATGCCATCGGCAATGCTCGCGACTTCAACCATGCGTTCTGCAACTATACGTACTACCAGGCGTATGACTGGAATACCAGCGTGTCGGCTCCTGTGCCCGACGACGGCCTGTCTTACTACGGCGGCAAGGACCAGACCAAGCGTCAGTTCATCGCTACCTATACCGTGGACCAGGAAGCCTTCGAGCGGCTGTACTATCTGGACAACAGCCCCAACCACGGCAATGCCTATTCTTCTAAGGGCGCGGAGAGCACGTCGAATGCAGGCAGCTATACTACTCTATCCGATAGTCGACTGGAGGTGGTCAAGGCCGACGCGAAAGACATCTACCGCTGGCGTTTCACCGGCGACCCCTACGACTTGCAGATTCACAACGTGAACACGGACAAGCAGTCGGAGGACTATGTGCTGGCGGTGAAGACGCTGACTGCTGACCCGAACACGGCACCCACGGAGCCCGCTGGTACGCTGGCGTTAGTGACCAAGGACGTGAAGGACGGCGACAGCGACACCGAGAGCTACGGCCAGTATTCGCACTGGGAAATCATCAAGCGTAGCGACAACTACTATGTGTTGTGGAACATCGATACGAATGAGCGTTACACCTATGCATTGACCACACGGGCCGATAAGCAGGCTAAGAATCTCTTGTATGTCACCGTTCCGCCGTTTGTGAATGGTAGCACGACGGTGCTGAATATCAATCAGGTGGAGTGGAACCTCGTGGATGTGTTCAACCACTACGACGTGACGTGGCACGTCATGGAGAAGACCGGTGAGACCAACTACACGGAGGTGGCCAGCGACACGAAGGTCGTTGACGAGAACGTCACGCTGACCATCGAAGACCTGCCGACATCCGTCAAGCGTCACTTCTGTGACTATGAGAAGATGTACAGCGATGCTGCATGTACGACGGAAACGGAAATCACCGAACATACCGTCAATGCTGCTACTGACATCTACGTGTCCTACACGTTAGACAGCGGTGCACCGGACTTCATCACGGAGGCTGATGTGACGAGCAGTATTGCGGATATGTATTGGTATGAGATACACTATCCTGGAAATTCCAAGTATTTGTACTACAATGGAAGTGCAATGGCACATACCAGCGAAGATGTTGAAGTCATTAGAATTAAAACTGATTATGATCATTACCGCTGGGCTTTAGTAGGTACTCCATACAGCGTGAAGTTTTATAACAAGAGTTCGGGTTCCTACCTGACAACTGACGGCAGTGCGTTAACGGTGTCAGTAGCTGGTACGTCGTTCGACCTGATGGACGACGCGACGGGTGAACTGTGTGACATCTACGATGAACAGACGAAAGTCTATGTTCATTGTACGGCTGGCGTCCAGACAACCAGTTCGTATCATAGCACCAGTGCTGAGTTTACCAACACCAACGGTGTGGTGAAGATAAAGTTCGTTCTGCACTTCTCTGACAAGACGCTGCGTACGAATACGGAAAATAAGGTCATTACGGTTGACACCTATCAGAAGTTAGGCAAGAGTCTGGACGATGTGCTGCCGGAGCTATGGAAGCGTGCGTTCTGTAAGTACACATACCACTGGGATGCTACGACCACTGAAAGCACAACGACCGAGGCTACGGTGCAAACAGTCTCTCAGACTATGGTGGAAGCCTATAACGCAAGAAGAACGTTAGAAAACCCGTACCTCTATGTCCACGTCACCTATGACTTTGAGGGTGGTCAGAACCCGAAGTGGAGCACGGCAGACAAGAAGTACACAGGCAAGCACTGGTACTACTTGGTGAACAACCACCGCCCGAACGGTGAGCAGGGTAAGATGGTGTACCGCGACGTCAGCCCGAAGCTGCGCGTCAGCACGTCATTGCAGCAGAACCGACTCTACCTGAACAACTTTGAGTGGTGCGTCATCGGCGACCCGTACGGCTTCAAGATGCTGAACCGCTACGACCCCGACCGCCGTTTCGACGAGTACATCCGTGTGACGGATAGCCAAGACTCGCATGGCGACGGCTTGCAGTTGGAGCAGAGCAGCACCGACTCGCAGAACATCTTCGAGATGATGCCCGGACAGTACAGCTACAACTTCTGGATGCATCCTGTCTATTCTGACTATATAGGAGAAGACGAAGAGGACAGCGATAATGACGATGTTTACAACGAATACAGCTACGTCGGCAACAACTACAACGGTAGTGCTGCCATCATTCCTAACGACCAGCGGTCAATGACCTATCTGAAGACGAACAGCTCCGCCAACTTCCGTCTGGAAATCCAGTCGGATGCCACGCTGTCGGAGTACGTGAAGTATGCCGGTTTCGTGGGTGGTCTGAAGTATGACGACAAGGTTACGGATGTCATGCGTGAGGATGCTGCCGACGGTGACCTTAGCAATGAAGACAAGGCTACCGTCCGTGCACTCATCGACAACCCGGAGAACATCGTGCAGATGGAGCAGGGCTACTACCGCATCGTGCCGTATGTACTGGAGAATGGCGAGAGCCACTACTACGTGCAGGGCTACAAGGAAGACGGGCAGCGCACAAGCAATGCCGGCGGGCCGGCTGCCATGCCTGTAGAGACGCAGGCCGAGGCCGAGAAAGACGCTGCCAGCATCTTCTGGTTCGAAGGCACAACGGAAGACGGAACTGGTTATCCGCGCTACTACGTGAAGGCCCAGGGCCTGGCGATGACCAACAACGGATTAACGACAGAAGACAACGGCTATCAAGTGCGCTACGAGGACCTTGGTGCTGCCATCACACAGCTGAAGGTGGGCAACGAGGCATTGAAAGCATACCTCAGTTGTAGCTCAACGTCGGGTACAAGCACCAACCAGTGCTTCGACGAGCAGGCAGGCCAGTTCAAGACCCGCTTCTACCTGCAGAAGGTGGGCACCGAGAATGCGGCCGAGATGCCGCTGAAGAAGCAGATGGTGAAGGGACACGACGGCCGTCCGCTGCTTGATGGTCATGAGGCATGGGGGGATCTGCCTTACACCTACTGGGCACTCTACGTGCCTTACGACCTGCAGATTATCGGCGGTTTTGACAAGGATGGAACACCAGTAGAGCCTGGCGATGCCGGCTTCGACGTGGTGCCCTTCATCGGCATATCGGAACACCACTACGACAAGTACACCTCCGGCTCCGACACCTATTATAATGAGGGTGAGTATGCCCTCTTCTGTAAGTCGATAGACGAATATCAGTCGGTGAACGACTGGAAGAACAGCAAACTCTACATTCCTGCCGGCACGCCGGTAATGTTCCGTTCGCTCAGCGGTATGCAGGGTATTACCTTCACCATTCCTACTACTGAGCCCTCTGAGAAAATTCAGGAGAACTGCCTGCAAGGTACGTACCTGAAGAAAGCCAATACCGATGCTCAGATTCGCGTCTTCGGTAAGGAGTCGGTACGTGAGGACGGTACGAATAAGAAGTACTATACCGGTCGTGTCGGTCTGTTCAGGCGCACCAATCCTTCAACGCCGCTGTCGTCGAACAACATCTACTACGTGGATACGCGTAGCCAGTCGAGCGGTGCCCCGGGCGTGCTCTTCTCGTTCGCTGGTGACGATGAGACGACGGGTCTGAACGGTACTCCTCTGCAGACGATGCCTGACGACGACTCGCTCTACGACCTGCAGGGTCGTAAGGTGGTCGGCACGGCACGTCCGGGCGTGTATATCAGGAACGGACGTAAGGTAGTCATTAAATAAGCAAAAGATAATATCATGAATATGGAAAAGAGAAAAAGATATGTACAACCCGAGTGTGAGGCGATTGACATGGATGTCTGCGTGCTTGATATCTCTTTGCCGACAGATGGTGAGACCGATTCCGAAGATGTAATTGGTGGTGCCCCTGGCTACCAAGGCCCCATTGACGATACGCCTGTACCTGACGACGGGATGTAGGCCGCGTGCCTGCCCGTGGCTACGCTGCAACAAAATGCCCCGCCATTCCTTCGTGGAGTGGCGGGGTGTTTTTTTCCTAAAAATCAGGTCAAAACACTTGCATTTGTACAAAGATTTTTGTACCTTTGCCATCAAGATACTCATCAGCATTGTTCCTGTAAGAAAGAGGCTTACAAGACTGCTTCAAAAAGCATAGCCGCCCCAATAAGGGTTTACACCGCCCGCTGTTAGAACGAACACCGCCCGCTGTTAGTTCTAACAGCGGGCGGTGTTATAATGAACAGCGGCCGCTGTGTTCCAGTTTCCCCTACACTTTCTCCCTCATTCCCCTACCCAAAGTCCCCGTTTCCCCGGCAGTTTCTCCCAGTTTCCACGGCACTCTCTCTTAGAGAGCGCGGCACCGCAACACGGAGGCAGTGATTCAAGTGGCTACGCTGAAACGAAATACCCCGCCATTCCTTCGTGGAGTGGCGGGGTATTTATGTGGGTCTTTAATCAAGACGGCTTACAGTCCTAACTTCTTGCGGATGTCCTTGGGAATGGCGTTCTTGTTTACCATGTAGTCCATCGTGTTGTCGGCAATGAAGGCCTTGGTCATGTACCAGATGCCCTTAAAGTCGCCGCTCTCGCCCCACGAGTTCTTCACCATGTAGTACTCCTTGCCGTTCTGGTCCTTGGCAATGCCGTAGATGAGCATGCCGTGGTCGTCGGTCAGTTCCCAGTTGTCGTAGCGCTGCTGTCGGCGCTCCTGGGTGGGAGTCAGCTCGGGCACGGTGCATCCCAGCTCGGCCAGCACGTCACGGCGCTTGGCGGGTGACATCTTCAGCCAGCGGGCCATGTCGCTGCCCTGCAGGCTCTCGGCGGCCTTCGTGTCAACGGCATATGCCAGTCCCTGGCGGGTGAAGCCGTCTTCGCTGACGTCACCGCCCCAGGCTACGGTATATCCCTCGGCAATGGCATTGTCGATGACGCGCATCATCTCGTCCATGGGCAGGTTGTAGCTCAGCGGGTTGCGCCAGTTGTCCTGTACCTCGACGGGGAAGGCGGTGTAGAACGGACGATGGGTGTAGCTGGTGATGCTCACGTAGTCGTTCCAGTCGAGTCCGAGGCTCTTGGCGAAGCTCTGAGGGGTGTAGGTCTTGCCCTCGTAGGTGAAGTTCTCCGGGCACTTGCCTAAATAAGCATCGAGGATGCCCTGCAGGCCGACCTTCCACTGTGGAGAAATCTTGCTGGCTTTGTTCTTGGCTACGGCGTCAACGTATGGTGACATGATGGAGAAGAACTCGTTGAAGTTGAACAGCGAGTCGCCCTGAGGAGTGCCGGGAGCCGGCATGGCCTCTTCGGGGCAGATGCCGTAGTTCTGCAGTGCGTAGAGCACGTCGTAGGCAGCACCGCCCTGTGAGAACTGGCAGTCGCCATGCAGGCGAACCACCTGGATGGCACGGTCCATGTAGGTCTTGTTGGCCACGAACGCCTCGCAGAGGTCGTATGTCTTGCCGTTCTTCTTCAGGATTTCTGCCTCGAAGTAGGAGAGGGTAGAGTAGTCCCAGCACGTGCCGGAGCGGTTCTGGTCCTTGATGCTGGTGATGGGCAGTTCCTTGACCACGGTGAATACTGGCTTGTTGTCTTTCTCTTTCTTTTCTTCTTGTGCGCTGGCACCGGTAGCTACGAGTGCGAGCAGCGCGAGGGTTAAAATTTTTTTCATTTTGTTACTAATTATATGTTATTGTTCTATTTCGTCAGGGTGATAGGGGATGCGGCTTTCGCCGAGGAAGCGGCAGCCGTCCTTGGTGATGAGCAAGTCGTCCTCGATGCGGATGCCGCCGAAGTCCTTGTAGGTCTCCAGCAGGTCATAGTTCAGGAACTCCTTGCAGTGGCCCTTGGCTCGCCACTCGTCAATGAGTACGGGAATGAAGTAGATGCCCGGTTCGTCGGTCACCACGAAGCCCTCCTGGAGCTCACGTCCCATGCGCAGAGCGTTCGTGCCGAACTGCTCCAGGTTGGGCGGTGTCTTGTAGTCGAAACCCACGTAAATCTGTCCCAAACCCTCCATGTCGTGAACGTCCATACCCATCATGTGGCCCAGTCCGTGAGGCAGGAACATGGCGTGGGCACCTGCTCCGACGGCATCGTCGGTGTTGCCGCGCATCAGTCCCAGCTCCTTGAGGCGTTCCGTCATCAGCCGGCAGACGGCAAAGTGTACGTCCCTGTATCGGATGCCTGGCTTGGCCACGGTAAGCACGTAGTCGTGACATTCCTCGACGATGCTGTAAATCTCCCGCTGTCGTTGTGTGAACTTTCCGCTGACGGGCATCGTGCGGGTATGGTCGGAACAGTAGTCGTCCAGTTCGCAGCCGGCATCGCAGAGCGCCAGTCGGCCGGCCTCCAGGGGAGCATCGGTCGGGCAGCCGTGCATGATTTCTCCATGCTGGGTGTAGATAGTGGAGAAGCTGAGCCCCTGAGCCAACGAGCGGGCAATGCCATCGACCTGTCCGCCGATGTAACGCTCGGTGACGCCCGGGCGGCAGAGGCGCTGGGCAGTGGTGTGCATCTGGTAGCCCACCTCGCAGGCACGTTCTATGGCTTCTATCTCCTGTGGCTCCTTGGTGGAGCGCATCTTTACGACGGCCTGTATGAGTTCGAGCGAGGCAGCTTCCTTCTGTTGCGAGGGGTGAATGCCCAGCAGGTCCATGAGCAGAATCTTCGTGTCGAAGCGGTAGGGGGGGAGGAAGTGAAGCGTTCTTTTGGCTGCGACACAGTCGCAGCATACGGAGCGGAGGGCCTTCATGGGGGCGGTCTTGGCTACGCCGACCTCGGCGGCGAGGTCGGCCACCGAGGGTGTGAAGCCCATCCAGACGATGTCCTCCACGTCAATGTCGTCGCCGAGGAGCCACTCCTCGTCGTTGTCAATGTCGATGATGCCCACCAGTCCGTCGCGGTGTTGCCCGAAGTAGTAGAGGAAAGTGGAGTCCTGCCGCATGGGGGTGTAGCAGTTGGCTGGATAGTTGTAGGGTGCCTCGTTGTTGCCGAAGAGTACGATGACCCCACTCTGAACAAGTTTCTTGAGTTCTTGTCGTCGCTGTACGTATGTGTTTTTACTAAACATAAGTCAAAAAAACTTTTTTTGTGATGATATATTTCGCAAAGTTACAACTTATTTATCAAAAAGTACTATCTTTGCAACATAATTTAGCAAATAAGATGCAAATAGACAGAAATACAGGACTGGTTCTTGAGGGTGGTGGCATGCGTGGTGTCTTCACCAGTGGCGTGCTGGATGCCTTCATGAAGCACGATTTCTATTTCCGATACGTCGTGGCCGTGTCGGCAGGTGCCTGCAACGGGCTGTCGTACATGAGCCGTCAGCCGCGTCGTGCCCGTATCTCGAATATCGACATGCTGGCCAAGTACGACTACATTGGTCTGCGCCACCTGGTGACACAGGGCTGCATCTTCGACCCGAAGCTGCTCTACGACCGTTTCCCCAATGAGCTGATACCCTTCGACTACGACACCTACTTCCGCAACCCCGCCGTGTTTGAAATGGCCGTCACCAACTGCAACACCGGGCGCATGGAATACCTGAGCGAGCACAGCGGCAACCGCCAGCGGCTGATAGACATCTGCCGGGCGTCGAGCAGTCTGCCCTACGTCAGCAAGATTGTCGAGGTAGATGGTCAGCCCTATTTGGACGGGGGCATCATTGACAGCATACCCGTGGAGCACGCCATCAGTATGGGGCATGAGTACAACGTGGTCATCATGACCCGCAACCGGGGATTCCGCAACGACAGCCGCGACCTGAAGATTCCCAAATACATCTACCGCAATTACCCCCGACTGAGGGTGGCACTCAGTCACCGCGTGGCAGTATATAACGCCCAGTTAGACATGGTGGAGCACATGGAGGACGAGGGGCGCATCGTCGTCATACGTCCGCAGCGGCCTCTGGAGGTGGGGCGTATGGAGAAAGACGTCAAGAAGTTAGAGGCACTCTACGAGGAGGGCTTTCGGTTAGGTGAGGCGTTTATCCGTCAGCAAGCCTGATGCGTATTTCCCTGGCTGAAAGTCGATTTTTGGCATCTTGCCGTAAAAATAAGGGGAAAATGAAAAATAGTGGATAGAAAGTTTGGAGAAACGCAAATTATTGTTTACTTTTGTCAACTGAAACTAAATTTTTGAAATATGGCAACCTATTACATTGTAGAGAACTATCAGCAGGCAGGCCCGTTCACCCTGGAACAGCTGGCTGCAAGAGGCATTACTCCCGAAACCAGCGTATGGACCGAAGGCATGGCCAACTGGACACCCGCCAGTCAGGTCAGCGAGCTACAGTATTTGTTTGCTCAGAGTCCTGCAGCCCCTTCGCCTTCGTCGTCATCCTCTTCCTATCAGTCGTCCTCTTCCTATCAGTCACAGTCGTCCGGTAGCAGCCGTTCTGACGAGTATGTACCCATGCCGAAAGACTACAAGGTGCATGCCATTGTGCTGATAGCCCTTTCCGTATTCTGCTGCGGTGTGTGTGGCGGTATCATCAACCTGGTGCTTGGTGTGCTGGCTTTGTTAGAGACCAACAAGGTGGAAAGCCTCTACCGTATGGGTAATTATCTGCAGGCGCAGGAGTGCAGCAACAAGGCAGGAAAGTATTTCAAGATAGGTATGATTTTCTTTGTTGTCGGCTTAGTGCTTGAAATCATCTTCCTGATTGTCTATTACGGTGCCGTTATCATGGGTGCCATGAGTAACAACTGGTAAGGAAAGTCACTATCCCTTACATGAAGCATTACGTTTGGGGAATCATTCTTACAGCCGCCTTAGTAGTCTTAGGCTATTACTTTGCCTATGACCCCACGACGGAAGGATGGTTCCCCAAATGTCGTATCTATCAGCTGACGGGCTACAAATGTCCCGGCTGCGGTTCGCAGCGCATGCTGCACAGTCTGTTGCACGGCGACGTGGTGGGAGCGTTTCGCCATAATGCCTACCTGATGACGCTGTTCCCCTTGGTGGTGGTCCTGCTGGTGTGGAACGGCTGGATGAAGCACCTCAGCCCCAAGTGGGCCGATGTGGCAACCTGGCTGTTGGTGGCCATGTTGCTGATTTCCTTCGTCTTATGGTGGGTGCTCCGCAATGTCTTCGGCTGGTAGTCCGTCCGGGGCATCAGTCCTTCAGCAGGTCGGGACGCAGTCGTCGCGTACGTTCCATGGCCTGTTCCAGTTCCCATTCACGTATCTTGGCCTCATTGCCGGAGAGTAATATCTCGGGCACCTTCCACCCTTTGTAGTCAGCCGGACGGGTGTAGATGGGTGCGGCCAGCAGGTCGTCCTGAAAGCAGTCGGAGAGTGCCGACTGCTCGTCGCCGATGACCCCCGGCACCACGCGCACGATAGCATCGGCAATCATGGCAGCCACGAGTTCCCCTCCCGTCAGCACGAAGTCGCCGATGCTGATTTCGCGGGTGATGAGGTGGTCGCGCACGCGCTGGTCAATGCCCTTGTAGTGTCCGGCGAGGATGATTATGTTGCCCTTCATTGACAGCTCGTTGGCCATGTGTTGGTCGAAGCGTTCGCCGTCGGGCGAGGTGAAGATGACCTCGTCGTAGTCGCGTTCCGCCTTGAGTGCGGTAATACAGCGGTCAATGGGTTCACATTGCATCACCATGCCCGCCGACCCGCCGTAGGGGTAGTCATCTACGCGGCGCCACTTGTCGAGTGTGTAGTCGCGCAAGTTGTGCAGCCGAATCTCTGCCAGTCCTTTCTTCTCTGCCCGTGCGAGGATGGATTCATGCACGAAGCCCTCTAACATTTCGGGCAGAACGGTAATAATGTCAATTCTCATATCTTATTGTTGCTTTTTAATCCTACATACAGTTCATAGTACTTGCCGCGCTGTTCCAAAAGCTGTTGGTGGGTGCCATGCTCAATGATGCGTCCGTGGTCCATGACCATGATTTGATCGGCATTGCGGATGGTTGATAGGCGGTGGGCAATGACGAAGGTGGTGCGCCCCTTCATCAGTGTGTCCATGCCCTGCTGCACGAGTCGTTCCGTACGGGTGTCGATGCTCGACGTGGCCTCGTCGAGAATGAGCACGGGCGGGTCGGCAATGGCGGCACGGGCAATGGCCAATAGTTGTCGCTCGCCCTGACTGAGGTTCCCCCCGTCGCCATGCAGCACGGTATGGTAGCCGTTGGCCAGTCGGCGTATGAAGTCGTCGGCCCCCACCAGGCGTGCGGCCTGCATACACTCCTCGTCGGTAGCCTCAAGCCGCCCGTAGCGTATGTTGTCGAACACGGTGCCTGTAAACAGGTGCGTCTCTTGCAAGACGATGCTCATGCTTTTGCGCAGCGACGACTTCTGTATGTCGCGAATGGGGATTCCGTCGTAAAGAATCTTTCCGCCCTGTATTTCGTAGAAACGGTTGATGAGGTTGATGATGGTCGTCTTGCCGGCACCCGTTCCCCCGACAAAGGCAATCTTTTGTCCCGGGTTGGTGTCGATGTCAATATCGAAGAGCACCTGCTTGTCGGGCGTGTAGCTGAAATCTACACCCTTGAAATCTACGTCACCCTTGGCCTCCGTAATGACTTGTGTTCCCTTGTCCTCCTCCGGTTCGGCATCCATGAGGGCGAAGACACGTTCGGCGCCCACCGAGGCGTTGAGCACGCTGTTGATTTGCTGGCTGACCTGCGTGATGGGTTGCGTGAAACTCTTGTTCAGCTGGAGGAAGGCCACGATGGTGCCGAGGGTGAGTGAAGAGTAAAGCGTGAAGAGCGAGGAATCTGTGAGTACGATGGTGGCACCGACCACCGCGATGAGCACATAGCCGAGGTTACCGAGGTTGCCGTTGACCGGCATGACGATGTTGGCAATCTTGTTGGCATGATAGGCCGACGAGCGCAACTGCTCGTTGATGTCCTCGAACTCGCGGATGGCCTGCTGTTCGTGGCAGAACACCTTGACCACCTTCTGGCCGGTCATCATCTCCTCGATAAAGCCGTTGACACGCGCCAGACTCTGCTGCTGCGTGCGGAAATAGTTGCGTGAACGCTTTCCCAACCATCCTGTAGTCAGCATCATGACGACGGCCATCAAGACAGACACTAGGGTCAGCGGAATGCTGAGTACCACCATTGAGGTAAACGTGGCGACGATGGTAATGAGCGACGAGAATACCTGCGCCATGGCCGTAGAAATCATTTGTCGCAAGGAATCGACATCGTTGGTATATACCGACATCATGTCGCCGTGGGAACGTTGGTCGAAGTAGCTCAGCGGCAGGCGTTCCATGCGCTCGAAGATGGCCTTGCGCAGTCGGAGCATGGTGCCTTGCGAGATGTTGATCATGAGCCGGTTGTAGGTGTATGAACAGACGGTCCCTAAGAGCAGGACAGCCCCGAGCTTGAAGAGCGTCTGTGCCAGCGATGCGTACTGGGGGTTGTCCATTTGTGTGAGCGGTACGATGTAGTCATCTATTAAGGTACGCGTGAAGAGTGATGACACGAGCGACGTCAGGCTGCTCACCAGGATGCAGAGCAAGACGATGGCCATTTGCCACTTAAAATACTTCCACACGAAGGCCGTCATGCGGAACAGCGTCTGCCGTTGCTCCTTAGTGGCCCGCTGGAATCCCGCCTGTGGCCGTTGGCGCTGTGGCCCGAACGTCGGCTGTCTCATGCCTCACCTCCTTTCTTGTCGAAGTCGCCCTGGTTCTCACTCTGTATGGCATTGATTTCCTGATAGAGCACGTTCGACTTGAGCAAGTTCTCGTGGGTGTCGAAACCAGTTACCACGCCGTTGTCCATGACCAGTATGCGGTCGCAGTCCCTGACGCTGAGAATGCGCTGGGCAATGATGAGCTGGGTCATCTGAGGCAATTGAGTCTTCAGCGCCTCGCGAATCCTGGCATCAGTAGTGGTGTCGCATGCCGACGTGGAGTCATCGAGCACCAGAATCTTCGGTTCTTTCAGCAGGGCGCGGGCAATGCAGAGCCGTTGCTTCTGTCCGCCGCTGACGTTTGTGCCGCCCTGCTCGATGTGGGTGTCGTAGCCATTGGGCATCTGACTGATAAATTCCTCAGCCTGAGCCAACTGGCACGCATGGCGGCACTCTTCCAACGTGGCATCAGGCTTGCCCCAGCGCAGGTTGTCGAGAATGCTGCCGCTGAAGAGAATGTTGTTCTGCAGCACCACCGACACTGCTTCGCGCAAGGCCGTCAAGTCGTACTCCTTGACGTTGTGGCCTCCCACCAGCACCTCGCCCTGCGTGACGTCATAGAGTCGGCTGACGAGGTTGACGAGTGTGGATTTTCCGCTGCCGGTACCACCGATGATGCCGATGGTTTCCCCGCTCCTGACGTGGAACGTGATGTTATAAAGTGCAGAGCGTCGCGACTTCTTTTCAGAAGGCGTGTCGGACTTGCTCTCCTGATAGTCGAAGCGCACCTCACGGAACTCTATGCTGCCGTCGGCAACCGCCGTTATGGCCTGTTCGGGGGAGGTGATGTCAGGCTGTTCGTCTATCACTTCAGCTACGCGCTTGGCAGAAGCGGCACTCTGGGTCAGCATGACGAAGACCATAGACAGCATCATGAGCGACATGAGAATAGACATGATATAAGTAAAGAGCGACGTCAGCTCGCCCGTGGTCAGCGTGCCTCCCACGATGTATTGGGCCCCAAACCATGACAAAGCGATGATGCAGCCGTACATGACCATGTTCATGATGGGATGGTTCAGGGCCATGAGACTTTCGGCGTGCACGTAGAGCCGGTAGAGTCCCTCGGCAGCACGTGCAAACTTGGAATTCTCATAGTCCTCCCGTACAAAAGCCTTCACCACGCGTATGGCAGCAATATTCTCCTGCACGCTTTGGTTCAGTTCGTCGTACTTCACGAACACCTGTTGGAACAGGCGTGCCACACGGGAAATAATCTGGTAGAGCGAAAGGCTGAGAACGACTAATGCCACGACGAAGATGACCGACAGACGGGCATCGATGACCAGGCACATGACGATGCTGAGCAACAGTCGGAACGGTGCACGAACCGTGACCCGGAGAATTTGCTGGTAGGCATTCTGCAGGGAGTTCACGTCGGTGGTCATCCGGGTGACCAGTCCTGACGTGGAATACTTGTCGATGTCAGAGAAGGCGAACCTCTGAATGTTACGGTACATGGCGCTGCGCAGGTTGGCGGCAAAGCCCGTTGAGGCGTATGCAGAAAAGTGGCCCGCCAATATGCCGAACCCTAAGCTGAGAAAGGCCATGCCCACCATGATGGTTCCGTAGAAATAAACGTTTTCCATGTTGCCGGCACTGATGCCTTTGTCAATCAGCGAGGCGGTGACATAGGGTATCAGCACGTCCATCACCACCTCGAGGGCGGTGAAGAGGGGAGTGAGAACCGAAGCGGTGCGGTATTGCCGGATTTGCCGGTAAAGCGTCTTTAGGAGCATGGCTTAAGAAATGATTTGCAGAAATTCGTCTTCAGACATGATGCGGACGCCGAGCTTTTGTGCCTTTTCCAGTTTGGAGGGGCCCATGTTGTCGCCTGCGAGAATAAAGGAAGTTTTTTTGCTGATGCTGCCAACATTCTTTCCGCCATGTTGCTCGATGAGTGCTTTGTATTCGTCGCGGCTGTGGTGCTGGAAGACACCGCTGATGACGATGGACTGCCCGGCCAGGCGGTCGCTCTGGGCACTCAGCTGCTCGTCGCTCAGCGACATCTGCAGACCGTAGCCTTTCAGTCGCTCGACGAGCTGGCGGTTGTCGTCGTTCCTGAAATAGGAAACGATGCTGGCAGCCATGACATCGCCAATGCCATCAACCTCAATGAGCTGTTCGGCGGTGGCCTGCTGAAGAGCCTCCATGGTCTTGAAATGGCGGGCAAGCAACTTGGCCGACGTCTCGCCGACAAAGCGGATGCCGAGGGCAAAGACCACGCGCTCGAAAGGAACATCCTTCGACTTGGCAATGCCGTTGACGATTCTCTGCGCCGACTTGGTGCGCGAGCCGTCACCATTAATCTGCTGCACCTCGATGTCGTAAAGGTCAGCCACATTCTTAATCAGACCGCGGTGGAAGTACTCATCGACCGTTTCCGGGCCGAGCGAGTCAATGTTCATGGCCTTGCGCGAGATGAAATGTTCAATTCTACCCTTGATTTGTGGAGGGCACTGCGTGTCGTTAGGACAGTACCAGGCAGCTTCTCCCTCGTAGCGCACTAACCGCGCACCGCATTCAGGACAGTGCTTGATGAACTCCACGGGCTGGGCAATGATGGGGCGTGCATCGACATCGACCCCGACAATCTTGGGAATAATCTCGCCACCTTTCTCCACATAGACATAGTCGCCTAAATGGAGGTCGAAGGAGCGGATGAAGTCCTCGTTGTTCAGCGTGGCACGCCTGACGGTAGTGCCGGCTAACTGTACAGGCTCCATGTTGGCAACGGGAGTGACGGCTCCCGTGCGTCCCACCTGATAGCTGACACTCTGCAACAAGGTGCGGGCGCGTTCGGCCTTAAACTTATAGGCAATGGCCCAACGTGGGCTCTTGGCTGTATAACCTAATGAACGTTGCTGTCTTAAAGAATTGACTTTAAGGACAATACCATCGGTTGCTACGGGCAGGTTCTTGCGCTCTGTGTCCCAATAATTAATGAAGTCGTAGATGCCTTGAAGGCTGTTTACCTTGCGCATGCCCTGTGATATTTTGAAGCCCCATGAGGCAGCGGCCTGCAGGTTTTCGTAATGCCCTTCAGCCGGAATGTCGTCGCCTAACAAGTAATACAGGTAGGCATCTAACTGTCGGCTGGCCACGAGAGCCGATGACAGACTCTTCAAGGTGCCGCTGGCCGCATTGCGAGGATTGGCGAAGAGCGGTTCTTCGGCTGCTTCGCGTTCAGCATTCAGCCGTTCAAAGACCTTCCACGGCATAAGAATCTCGCCTCGTATTTCAAACGACTTTGGGGGTAGGGGGGGCGTGGTTGGCGAGAGCACCAGCGGAATGCTGCGGATGGTCTTGACGTTCGCTGTCACGTCGTCGCCCCGCACGCCGTCGCCGCGCGTTACAGCTTGCGTCAGACGGCCGTCTTCGTAGGTCAGCGAAATGGAAAGACCGTCGTACTTCAGTTCGCAGCACACCTCAAAGGGTTCCCCCTGCAAGCCTTTCTCCACACTTTCGTACCAGGCCGCAACGTCCTGTTCGCTGTAAGTGTTGGCCAACGAGAGCATGGGGTAGCGGTGGGCTACCTGCCGAAACTCCTGACTGAGGTCGCTGCCTACACGCTGAGTAGGAGAGTTGGCATCGTAAAGCTCGGGGTGGCGGGCTTCCAGGTCCTGCAGCTCATGCATGAGGAAGTCAAACTCCTGGTCGCTGATGGTGGGCTGGTTCAAGACATAATAGCGGTGGTTATGCTCGTGAAGTTCACGGCGGAGCTGGATAATTCTTTCTTTCTCGTCCATATTGGTCCTTGTTTTTGGACGACAAAGTTAAAAAAATAATTCGAAATGGACAAATTTGGACCTAAAATCATGTATGAAGCAACTTTTTGTCGGATTTATTTTGCTCAATTTAATATTTATTATTACATTTGTCACTTGAATATCAAAAATACAAAGGATATGACAAACAAAGACTGGCTGTTCCTGAACTCTCGCGACGACCTGTTACGTATAGACATGCGGGAAATTGCCTATTTTGAGGCAGATGGCAACTACACCGACATCATGCTGTCGAACAAGCTGAAATGCACCGTCGGCATGAGTCTCGGGAAGATGGAAGCCATTTTGTCGGAAAGGCTGCAGGGAAAGGTGATGTACTTTGCACGCATTGGCAAGCGGTACGTGATTAACCTGAACATGGTTTTCCAGATCAATGTGCTCAAGCATCGTCTCGTCTTGTCGGATTTCCGCCAGTGTTACTACACGCTTGACGTGTCGAAAGATGCCCTCAAGAAGCTGAAGGAACTCATGATTCAAGTTAAAATATAACCATATAAGGAAAATATGTTGGAAATTGTTATCGGACGCAACGCGCAGAACGGTCAGCTGAACCTGACGATGGGGAATAAGACAGTACCCTTTGGCGGCATTGACAGTGTGCCAAGAAGCGTCAGCCGTCGGCATTGCCGCGTACAGGTTCTGCCCAACGGAACCTACACCATAGAAAATCTGAAGATGGAGAACGACACCTACGTGAACGGTAGTCCCATCTTTACCAAGACCGTCACGACGAGCGACGTCGTAGAGTTGGGAGGAGAGCACTACAAGCTCAGCTGGGAAGCCATCAGGCAACTTATTGACCAGGTGACACCCAAGACGGCAGACATTCGTCCGTTGAGGCGAGTGTGGATGCGCTACGAAGAGGAGACGAATGCCATACAGGCAGACCTGGCCAAGAAGAATGCCATTCGCGGTATTGCCGGAGCATTAGGTACGTTAGGCATGATCAGTGTCTTCATTCTGCCCGACTCATTAGGCTTTTTCCGCTTCTTCTTCATGGGAATTGGCCTGATTATTACCGTTACCATGATTGTTGTTTCGCTGAACGATTCCAAGAAGGCACCGATGAAGCGCAAGATGCTGCAGCAAAAACTGCGCAACAGCTATGTCTGCCCCTGTTGTAGGAAGTTCTATACGATGGACTATGACCTGCTGGTTCGCCAGTACGACCAGTGCCCTTACTGCAAGGCCAAGTTTATCAAGTAAGCCTGCTTGACCAGAATGTCACGCAAAACGGGTATTTCGTCACGGAACCCCCAGCCTTTGTGAAGAATGGGAGAAAATGTTTGGTAATAAGGCTTTTATGACTTATCTTTGCAAGTGATAAGATTATTATAAACCTAAAACTGTATGAATATGGAAAATGACTTGAACATGAGGCCCGCGCCTAAAAAGAATGACGGCACCGGATTACTGGAAGGTGCCTTAGGAGCAGCAGTCGGGACCGCAGCCGGAGCAGCGGTAGGAGTGGGAGGAGCCTACGCCTACGAGAGGCTGACCGAGAACGACGGACAGGAAGAGCCTGTCATGGCTGCCATCGACTCTGACGATGATGTGCAGATTGCACAGGCTGAACCCCAGCAAGTGCATCACCACGAAGTTCACCACATTCACCACACCACAGATGTCTATGTAGTGGATGCCCCTGCCGAGAACGTTTCTCCTGTTGTACCCGACGATATTTATCCTGTCATGCCTCCCGACGAGCCCTTCGACATCAACGAACCCGGACCGGTAGTAGATATTGAGGACGAAGTGTTGCCCGACGACATCATAAGTCCGGACGAGCTCGACCCGACGGCAGGCTATGCCAACGACCCAGGGACAGACGGTGGTGACCCTCTATATACCTCGCTTGAGGGTGACGGCACCATGCCGGACTATGTCAACAACGGTGATGTTAGCGACATGCTTCTTGTGTGAAACGCAAGCCGATACGTTTTTAACTTTCAACCTAATTCAATAATCACTTTAAAAATTTTACGACTATGGCAACAAATAATGAAGATACCATCGTAGTAGGCCCAGTAAACGGAGCACCCAAAAACAATCAAGTTCCCCCACGTCCGGCAGTTCCCCCGCGTCCTACACCGCAGGCACGCCCTAACGCACAAGCACGCCCGGCAACACCGCCGCGCCCGGCCTTTCAGCCGACATCGGGCGATGACGGACAGACCTGGAAACGCATTGTCATTGGTGGCGTAGCCGGCATTATGTTCGGTTCCGTCAGTGCAGTAGGTGCCACGGCAGCCTACCATCACTTCAGCGGAAACGGGGACGAAGTGGAACCCGAAGTTCAGCCCGAAACGGAAGACGTGTCAGTTCCCGACGAGGGGCATTACATGCTCGACAACGGCATGATGGTGGCAGAGGTTTCCGACTCTATGTCGTTCAATGAGGCTTTTGCTGCAGCACGTGCCGAGGTAGGTCCCGGCGGTGCCTTTGTGTGGCACGGCAATGTCTATGCAACCTATGTTGAGAACGAGTGGAACAGCATGAGCCCTTCAGAGCGCCGTGAGTTTACCCACCAGTCATTGTCGGCCCTGAACAGCGAGAACAGTCACTACACGCCTGACGACCACGTTGACATTGTCTATCATAACGACGTGCATATTCACCATGTACCCGCTGAACCGGCAGACAATGACGACGTTGTCATCAACGATCTGGGAAACGCTGACGAAGACGTGGAGATTGTCGGTGTGTTACCTGGAGAAGAAACAGGAAGCCCTGAAAATGGTGACGGTGTATATGTAATCAACATGGATGATGGCGAAGAACCTATGATTTCCGACCCTGCTAATGACGGTGGCTTTGACGACGGGCTGATTGTAGATAACACGTTGCCTGGCGTTGATGACGGAAGCATGCCCGACTACATTAACGATGCCGGTGATGCCATTTTAGTATAACGACGATACAGGCCATTCCCATGAACAAAAACATAAGATTGTTCCTGATGCTCTTGGTGCTGGTGTTGAGCGTTGGCTCAGCATCAGCCCAAAAGAAGATTTACATTGTTTCTGCTGGGATAGCCGACTATCCTGGCACAAATATGGACCTGACCCTATGTGCCAACGATGCCGTCACCATCAAGGGCGTGTTCGCGAAAAACAAACGGTCGAACACCATCCTGCTGACCAATTCGCAGGCCACGCGTGCGGCCATCCTGGCAGCTCTGCAGCAGCAGTTTGCCAAGGCGACGAAGAATGATGCCATTCTATTCTTCTTCAGCGGTCATGGCAGCCCGGGAAATCTTGTCTGCTATGACGGAGAGCTGGACTACCACAGCATTAAAAACATCATGGCAAAGAGCAAGGCACGCTCGAAGATGATTTTTGCCGATGCCTGCTTCTCTGGCAAAATGAGAAACGAGCAGCGTACGCAGTATAACACCAGCGTGCCGGAAAACCTGCGCAATACCAAAGTGATGTTCTTCCTGTCGTCCCGTTCCGATGAGACATCCATTGAGCGCCGGGACATGAAAAACGGTTTCTTTACGGCCTATCTGCAGCGCGGTCTTCGCGGTGGTGCCGATACCAACAAGGACCGTGTGGTGACGGCCTTGGAATTGTTTATATTCGTCAGCAAAGGTGTCAAGAATATTTCAGAAGACAGACAGCACCCCGTCATGTGGGGAAAGTTTGATAACAACATGCCGGTTATAACCTGGAAATAACACAAAAATACAGAAGAGCTACTATTATGGAAACAGTCAGAGTAGTTTGTCCGAAATGTCGCGTTGAGCTGGATGTCAAAAACAGGCTCAACGTAGAACAGAAACTCATAAAATGTCCCAATTGCGGATGCCAGCTCATGGTGCGGTTCCGCTCGCAGCCCATGCAGGCAGGCCTGGCACAACCTGTACAGGAGGCTATGCCCGTGCAGCAGGCATATCAGCAACCGCAGTATCAGCCGCCGCAGTACCAGCAGCCAGCCTATCAGCCAGTACCAGACGACGGACGTACCATTCTCGCCGGACACCACACCCAGCAGCAGGCCGTCGGTAATACGGCTGGGTTCCTGGTGTATAATCATGTGCGTTACCCGTTGGTCATCGGTCGGAATACCATCGGCCGTCGCAGTTCGACCCCCCAGGCTACGGTGCAGATTGACACCAACGGCAACAACACCATGAGTCGTTTTCATGCTGTCATAGAAACGGTACGGATGGCTGACATGTCCGTCAGGGCCATTATCAGTAATGGCTCAAATAAGAACTCCACCTTCGTTTCAGGAGTGTTGCTCAACGGTTCCGACAAGCTGATACTGAAGAACGGGGCAGAAATCAAAATGGGCACCGTGATATTAAGATACGAACTACCTGTATAACCATCAAGAAATTTACCATAGTATGAAAGTTAAAATAAGTCAACCACTTGCTATTCAGCAGTTAGGTAGCCGCAGCAATCAGGAAGACTCGATATTCCCGTTGCTGGGCGAGGCTACCGTCAACGATTGCCTGTTCATTCTTTGCGATGGCATGGGCGGACATGAGTCTGGCGAAGTAGCCAGTAGTACCGTTTGCAAGACCATCAGCAACTACATTCTCAGTCGTTGGGACGTCCATGAACTGCTCAACGATGAACTGTTAGAGGAAGCGGTGACGGCAGCCTACGCTGCTGTTGACGAGCAAGATGCCACAGGGCAGAAAAAGATGGGCACCACCCTGACGCTGCTTTGCTTCCACAAGGGCGGATGCACGGTGGCCCACATCGGTGACAGCCGTATCTATCACCTTCGTCCCGCCACGAAGGATATTCTCTATCGTTCGCGCGACCACTCTTTGGTGTATGACCTCTTTGAGGTGGGTGAGCTTAGCAGGGAGGAACTGAAAACGGCCAAGAACAAGAACGTCATCACTCGTGTCATCATGGCGCATCAGGAGCGTCCTTCGAAGGCAGACATCGTCCATATCAAAAACATAGAAGCGGGCGATTACTTCTATCTGTGTTCCGACGGTATGCTGGAGCAGATGGACGACAAGGGCCTGATGGAAGTCTTTGCCAGCGACAAGAGTGAAGAGCAGAAACGCAGCATTCTGGTCGGTGAGACGGTTGATAACGCAGACAACCATTCTGCCTACATCATTCGCATTGACTCAGTAGAGCATGAGGAGGGAGACGGTCAGTTTCCCGACGATGAAGCCCGTGCACGTTCTGCCAACAAAGTGCTGATGGCAGAGCTCTACCCAGTACCTGCTCCGCCGCCACCCTTGCCCGACCCGACGGGGGAGCAGACCGACGAAGATGATGTGCAGGTTGTGGTGGGAAGTCCGGTACCTCCACAGCCAGAGTATCGCCAGCAACCCACGACGCCCTCTGCACCGCCACGCAGCAACAAGGGAAGGCACATGTTCCTGATGATGGCTGTTATCTTCTTTTTCGTCGTCCTGGCTGCTGTCGTAGGAGTGTTTTTCTGGCTAAACAACAATGACGACAATCGTCCTGTCCGTCCTACTCGCACATCGACGGAGACCACCATCACACGCGAAGACGTTGAAGACGATGACGACCGACCCGCCGTCCGTCAGCAGCAGAACCCACAGACTCCCCCTGTTCGCCGACCGAGTGGACAGGCAACGCCTCCAAAGGCTACTACACCTCCGCGAAAAATTCAAGACCCCAACAAGACCAATTCGGAAGGACCGTCGGCCACCAAACCGCAAGGTGGAAAGCCGCAAGACGGGGAATCGGCAGAGGGTCAGCAGAACAGCCGTCACGATGCTGAAGAAAGCGATGGGATTTTTTTATAGACACGTAAAAACTGAAATACAATGAAAAAGGACATGATGAAAATCGCCCTCATACTCCTGACATTGGCCATTGCAGGAGTGCAGGGAGCCGATGCGCAAAAGACCATTACGCGTCGGCAGAATTTACCCAGCCAGACTACGCCATCCAGCACCTCGGGTGGCAAGAAACCGGTAAAGAAACCCACCAAGCCGACGACCACACCGGTAAAGACCAATGCGATGGACTATGTGACCATTACCCGTCTGCAAGTCGGCAATACCAACTATGACGGTGATGTGCTGACATCGTATGGAGGTACGTTGTATGCCGATGAGTTGAAGTATGCCACACCCAAACTTACCTATACCTGCAGCCGTTCTGTCAGTAACGTGACGCTCTATACCAAGATTTACCGTCCCGACGGAACCATGATGACCGGCAGCTCGTCGCCCTCAGGCTACACGACGTCAGACGAGGCCGACTTTGAGAAAGGAAACTCGCAGACCCTTGTCCTGCCCGGATGGGGAAACAATGACGGCGGCTCCTATCAGAAAGGTCTTTATCGCTGGGAGCTGTGGTATAAGAGCAAACGACTCATTTCTTCCACGTTCCAGGTCTATGAGCGTGCTGTGTCATCGACGGGTTCCGGTTCCGGCAGTTTCGAATTCTATGGCACTACGCGTTCCTACACCGACAATGCCAAGGCCTTGTCGTATATTACCAAGACCATCAAGGAGTGGGGCGATGACGGTTGCCGCACAGGTGCCATTACTGAGGATGAGCGCGGCGTAGCCGTCTATGGTGATAACGGTTACTGCTTTACTTCGGCCGTTCCCGAAGGCTTGAAGACCAAGATACGGGAATGTAATAACGACAAGAAAAGGATTGCCGATATCACAATGACAGACTCTGGCTATTGGTGTATTGTGTGGGACAAGAACGGCTATTGGGGCGTCATGCCTGACAAGATGAAAGAACTGATGAGCAAGTACAATGGTGATGGCGAGGAAATACTGTCAGTATCGATTTGTGAAAATGGTAATTTCGCCATCATCACGAACAAACACTACTATGCATCGCACGAGACCGACCACGCCAACCTGAAGCGTGCCCTCGAGAAGTTCGGAGCCATCAAGAGCTGCTGCGTGACCAATAAGGGCATTGTCGTCTGCTGTTCAAGAGGTGTCTATTACAAGGATATTCCCACCAACGTGGAAGAAGCTCTCAAGGACCAGGACTTCCATCCTGCCGTGGTCAAGTTTACCGACAGTGGCACCTACCTGATTACCGATGGTGTCAAGCAGCGTTCCTGGTACATGTAATATAAGTTCAGACTATAGACAGAAGAAACAATGGATACACAGAAAAAAGTAACCCTGCATCAAGGGTCAACATTGCAGGATGGCCGATACACCATTGTCCGCGTCCTCGGACAGGGTGGTTTCGGCATTACCTATCAGGCAATGACAACTGAGAAAGTAACGGGCAAGCTGGGCGAGATGGAGGTGGAGGTTCCTGTAGCTATTAAGGAGTTCTTCATGAAAGACACCTGTCTGCGCGACTCCTATAATAATAATGTCTCTATTCCTTCAACCGGCAGCGTTGACCAGGTAGATAAGTACCGCCAGAAGTTTATCAAGGAGGCCCATAACCTGGCACAGCTGAACCATCCCAACATTGTGCATGTGGCTGACGTGTTCGAGGAGAACAACACCGTCTATTACGTCATGCAGTTCCTGCGTGACGGTTCCTTGCGCGACCTGCTGAAGGATAAGGGCCGTCTGCCGGAAGAAGATGCCGTGCGTTACACTTTGCAGATTGCCAAGGCCCTGAATTACATGCACAATGATAAACACATGTGCCATTACGATGTCAAGCCGGCAAATATCCTGCTGAACGGTGACAAGGCCATGCTCATTGACTTTGGCATATCGAAGAACTATACCTCTGACGGTAGGGAAACCAGTGCCACACCGGTTGGCCTGAGCAAGGGCTTTGCCCCCTTGGAGCAGTTCCAGCAGTCGCTGCAGGACTTTTCGCCGGTGAGTGACATCTATAGTCTCGGTGCCACACTCTACAACCTGGTTACCGGCATGGTTCCGCCCGAAGCGTCAGTCGTCAACGAGGAAGGCCTCGGCCAGCGTCCCGACTATGTCAGTGAACACGTCTGGGATGTCATCGTTACTGCCATGCAACCCCGTCGCAAAGACCGTCCGCAGAGCATGGAGCAATTGATTACGCTGCTGGAAGCCAAACCCATTCCGGCCGAAGTGGTGAATGAACCGCAGCCGGCCGACGCGGAAGAAACCATCGTTGGCGGAGGTGACGAGGTCATCATTACCTCAAAGCCGCCTGTTGGTCCGCCGCCTATTCCCGGGGCCCCCAGACCTGCTGCACCGGAACCCGAGCCCCCCATGGCTGCCGCGATGACTCCAGCTCCGGAAGATGAGAGTACGTTGTATCATACGCCAACTCCCGAGGTACCGAAGCCCGAGGTGCCGAAGCCTGAAATACCGAAGCCCGAGGTACCGAAGCCTGCTGTTTCAGAGCCCGAAACACCCAAGCCCGAGCCGGCCAAGCCTCAGGTGTCGCAGGCCAAGACGCCTGCCAGTGGGTATGCGTCATACAACGTCCCACCCAAAAGGAAAAGCAAGGCTCCACTTATCATTGTCATTTTCCTGGTCTTCCTCCTGATAGGCGGTGCGCTTGGATTCTTTGTCGTGAACAAGCTCTTGGGTAGCGACACGCCCGATGTTGCTGAAGTAGCCACAGTTGAGAACGAGCCCATCTACGGTAGTGACGGCGTGGCCTTCTTCTACACCGGTCAGGTCGATGCCGACAAGAAGCCCAACGGCAAGGGTACGGCACGATATAATGACCAGGACAAGGACACCTATACCGGGCACTTTGAGAATGGCATGCGTGTTGATGCCAATGCCACGCTGACCTTCAAGAATGGCGATACCTATAAGGGCTCGTTCGTGAACGACCAGTTTGGCGAAGGTGTATATACCATTGCAGCCGACAAGAGTTACTTTAAGGGCACGTTCCGCAATTTTGTTCCTTATGATGGCGCATGGTACAGCAAGAGCGACAAGCTGCTCTACAAGGTGGTGAACGGTGTTGACAAGGTGAAGTAAAAGTCGAAAGCATGGCGAATGCCCTGTATATACTGAAACTGATGCTCACGGCACGACGCCCCAGCCATGTGGCTGACATGCGTGCCGTGAGCATGCCTTTTTGGCTCCATAAGGGTTACGATGCGCTGACCTTCTTCGGCTCAATCATCACCAACAGCGAGGCCGAAGCGCACCGGTATAACAATTTCGAGCCGACGCTTCTTAACGCGCAGCCCCAGTCGGGGCCGACCAAGTCGTGGTATCATCCCGTGAAGTTCCACGAGACCATTCATTTGCGACAGGCACAATCGACCCGTAACTCCTGGCTCCTGTTCTATTGGAAATATTTTGTCTTTTGGCTGCAGGCGCGGCGTGCTAACCGTGTGTTGCCCAATGCCGGCTACGAGCTGAACCCCTTTGAGATGGAAGCATACGCCAACATGTATAATCCTCACTATCTGGACCGTTTCCCCGACGGGCGTGCCGTAGGCTGGCAGGAGTATGCCAAGATGTCGCTGGCCCAGCGTTTCTGGGCTCGCCGCAAGTATGCTGGCAGAACGTAGCCTGTTCCCGTTTTTTTAATTACTTCGCACCGATGTATTTCAGCAGTTCACGGTCGGCAGCAGTCCATTCAAGGCTCTCCAGTTCGTCGGCTGCCAGCCATCGGTAGTCCAAGTGGTCCAACAGCTTGAACGAGTCCTCATCGTCGCAGCGGCAGAGGTAGGCCACCAGACGGGTGCTGAAGTGCGGATAGTCGTAGTCGAACTCAGCAATTTTCCGGCCAACAAAGATGTCCCAACGCATTTCCTCGCGAATCTCTCTCAGCAGGGCCTCGTGGTCACATTCACCCTGTTCCACCTTGCCTCCGGGAAATTCCCAGTGCTCGCTGATGTAGGCATAGCGGCTGCGGGTACGTTTCATGCAAAGATATTTGCCATTGCGCTCAACGACGGCGCATACGACACGGGTGGGTTCCTTGGTCTTTTCCATAGTTTGTACATTGCTTGTTATTTGGGTACAAAGTTACAAATTATCATATAAAAACATACATGATTGGTAAATATTTTGTACCTTTGTCAGCAAAACTATAAATATGTATATAGCCATTGCAGGAAACATAGGCTGCGGAAAGACCACGCTGACGAACATGCTTGCCCGCCACTACGGGTGGGAGGCACGTTTCGAAGCCGTTGCCGACAACCCTTATCTGGAAGACTATTATAAGGACATCCGACGTTGGTCGTTTGCCCTGGAGGTGTTCTTCCTCAAGGAGCGCTTCCGTGACTTGCTCCGCATCAACGAGGCGAAGCACACCATCATCCAGGACCGCTCCATCTTCGAGGGCGTCTATGTCTTCACGGCCAACAACAGGGCCATGGGAAACCTCAGCGACCGCGACTTCGAAACGTACATGGAACTGTTCGAGCAGATGATGCACGTGGCCAAGATGCCGGACCTGATGATTTATCTTCGGGCATCGGTGCCCCACCTGGTGGCAAACATCCAGAAGCGCGGCCGAGACTACGAACAGACCATCCAGCTGGAGTATCTGCAGAACCTCAACGAGCGTTACGAGGACTTCATCACCCATCGCTACAAGGGCCGCGTCATGTCGGTCGATGTTGATGACCTCGACTTCGAGCACGAGCCGCACGACTTTGCCGGCATCGTCGATAAGATAGACCGCACGCTCTTCGGCCTGTTCCCGGAATAGCGAGGAAGGAGGAAGGAGTAAGGAGGAAGGAAAAATCGTAAATCGTTAAATCGTAAATAAACAAGATGCACATAGCAATAGCAGGAAACATCGGCAGCGGCAAGACCACGCTGACCAAGATGCTGGCCAAGCGATATGGCTGGACACCCCGTTTTGAACCCGTTGACAACAACCCGTATCTGGAGGACTTCTATGCCGACATGAAACGCTGGTCGTTCAATCTCCAGATTTATTTCCTCAACAAGCGCTTCAAGGAAGTGGTGGAGATATCGCAGTCCAAGGATACCATCATCCAGGACCGCACCATCTTCGAGGATGCACGTATCTTCGCGCCTAACCTGCACGGGCAGGGCATGATGTCCGACCGCGACTTCCAGAACTATACCGACCTCTTCGACCTCATGATGTCGCTCGTCAAACTGCCCGACCTCATGATTTACATCCGCTCCACCATCCCCAATCTGGTAGCACAGATTCAGAAACGCGGCCGTGCCTACGAGCAGACCATCCAGCTGGACTACCTACAGGGCCTGAACAACCGCTACGAGGAGTGGATTGCCGGCTACAAGGGTAACCTCATCATTGTCGATGGCGACACCTGCAAGTTTGGGGAGAGCCACGAGCACTTCCTGCAGGTCACCGACATGATTGATGCCAAGCTCTTCGGACTGTTCCCGATGGAGTGAATCTGATTTTTGCAAAAACATTTGGAGGAGATGGATTTTTTCATTATCTTTGCCGTTGGAAGCAAAAAGAATATCAGCTATATATGAACGATTTTCAAGTTATAACAAAGCAAATGGCCGATTATTTCAAGACTCAGCCAGTCTTGAAGGCTTGGATTTTTGGCTCTTATTCACGAGGAGAGCAACATGAGAATTCTGATATAGACATTTTGATTCTGCCAGATAAGTCTCAACACTTTAGCCTCTTTACGCTTGGTGGCATTTATCAGGATCTTAAAGATATGTTAGGTTGTGAGGTTGATTTGATAACTGACGGTGGTCTCATGCCTTTTGCCCGTGAGAGTGCAGACCGTGACAAAATACTAATATATGAGAGAGCATCGTAATGACCCCAAACGGCTTGCTGATATTGTTAGGGCTATTGACACGATTTTCGAGTTTGTAGGAAATCGTGGAATGGAAGAGTTTATCTCTGACAAGAAATCATATCATGCTGTCATTTATAACATTATGATAATTGGTGAAGCTGCCAACATGTTGACTTACGAGTTTCGTGAAACTCATACTGATGTTCAATGGAGGCAAATAACAAATATGCGTAATTTCCTGATTCATGGATACCATAATGTGGAAGAATGCTTGGTCTGGGAAACTATTACGGATGATTTGAGTCCACTTCGCGATAAAATAGAACAGTATCTAATGGAATTGAATAGATAAAGTAGTATATAAAAATAGAAATAAGAAACAGACAGTAAACGAAGAACATGAAGGGAGATTCGACGGCACCAGGTGCTGCACTCCCACAGGGATTAACGAACAAACAATTTATTACTAACCAACAGAATTGTGCGTCGCACTCCCGTTCGAACTGTATGAAAATGAGCTTTTAGCTCTTGTTCTTTTCGTCAGAATACCGCCAAAATATTCCCTAAGAGCAGGATGCGTAAAAGTTCACAAATAATTCTACTGTTGCTTCTGTAAGTAATACAGGATGGGTTCAGGCTAATTCTATAGGAACAGCCATCATCACATGTTATGCAACAGATGGAAGTGGAGTCTATTCCCAATGTTCTGTGAAAGTTTCTCCGCTAATAATATATGTGACGAGTGTTTCCCTGAATACCACATCTGCAACATTAAATGTCGGTGATACGAAACAATTATATGCAAGCGTAAGTCCCAGTTCTGCCACAGACAAGAGTGTATCGTGGTCATCCAGCAATAGTAGTATCGCGTCAGTTACCAGCAACGGATTAGTAACGGCTAACTCATCAGGTAGTGCAACGATTACTTGTAAGGCTAATACAACGCAACTGACGGCAACAATTACTCCTTATGATGCTACAGACAAGAGTGTGTCGTGGTCGTCAGGTAATCTGGAAAACCTGTACACTAAGGGTGTGACGGGTATCAAGAAACTGCGGTTCCAGCCTCAGGTAGTACGTGGCTATCAGAAAGCTGTGAAATGCAAAACGTGAATCATATAGCAGAAAGCCAGCAGGCAAACAACATGACATCATCGATGCTGATCCATCCTGGTGAAATGATAAAGGATGAGATTATGGCCCGTGGCCTGACACAAAAGGAGTTGGCCCGACAGATGGGCGTGTCTTGCTCAAACTCATAGCAGTTTTTTTTCTTGTCTTGTCTTACGTTAAACAAGAACCTGTTCGGACTCTCCGCCAGAGAGGTGCCGTCTCTCTGGGAGAAACCCCCGGGGAAACGGGTAGAGAGTGCCGGGGAGACGGGGAGAGAGTACGGGGGTGTTGGGGTGTGACCCTGCCGTGTCAAGTACTTGACACGGCAGGGTCAACTACTTGACACTGGAGCGTCAAGTACTTGACACGGAAGGGTCACACCCTTATTCTTTCGGTGATTTGTGAACGACAGGCTTGTAAAGAACCGTATTGCCCTCTTTCCTGCGCCTGATTTTCGGATTTTCCTCCTTACAGCGGTTGTCCAGATAACGTAGGGCAGTACGGTATCCTTGTCCGCTGTAATAGGAGAAGATTTTGGCTGTGGTGTAGCCCGGACGGAGACACCGGTCCAGAATGGCATCCAGCTCTGCGGGGTCGGTCACCAAGTGGCGTTCCACCACCTCCTTTTTCTTGAGGAAGCCAAAGTAGATGTGGTTCTCCAGTTCTTTCACGAAACGCTTGGAGGGGATGAACTCTATTCCGCTCAGCCGTACGTCGTCGTGCCCCACCTGGTCGGGGTCAGTGAAGTTTCCAGTTATCTTGAGCTTGGGGGCAAAAGAACCAATCGGGGTTTCTACGCGTGAGCCGTCGCACATGAGGACTGCGGCAACGTCAAGAAAACTCTCGAAGTAGCGTGTCATCTCGCCCGGATGCTGGCCACGGTGCTCATGGCACCATTCATCGACACGTCGCATCGTATATTTGAATTTTGATGCCACGTGCGCATAGAGCAGCGCCTTTCCGTCGTCCCCCTTCTTGGGTTGCGGATGCAGTTCAAATTCCAGTCCGTATTTCTTGCGAGGCATAGGCTTCTTTCTTTTTCTGTGCAAAGATACGAAAAAGCGAGAACAAATCCAAATAAAAACGCGTTTTAATTTGGTTTGTCGGGCTTTATTCCTGAGGTCCGGAACCTACAGCGTGTTTTCCTCGAGTCGGCGTCTGAGGAAGAACTGGCGCGTGGCGACGAAGTAGAGTGCGACACCTGCAAGGTTTGTCAGGGCGACAAACCAGAAGGCGGCGGCATAGCCCATGTGTTCGGCAACGATGCCACCGAGCAGGATGCCCAGTCCCATGCCGATGTCCCACGCCACGAGGATGGTGGAGTTGGCCGTGCCGCGCTGGTCGTGGCGTGCCATGCTGATCATCATGTTCTGGAAGGCGGGCCACATGTGGCCGTTGCCCAAGCCGATGAGCAGGGCCGAGGCGTAGTAGCCGGCGTAGCCGAGGGTTGGCATGAGGACGAAGATGATGTAGCCGACGAGCGAGATGACCATGCCCACGGAGGCATTGTGTGTCAGCCGTCCTTCGCGCAGCGCCTTGCCGCCTTGCAGGCGTGAGAGGATGAGACCGACGGAGCAGAGCATGAACCAGGTACCCGTGCCGCCCTCGATGCCCATGACCTCCTTGCCGTAGATGGCGAGGTAGTTGCTGAGCACGCCGAAGCAGAAGCCGAAGAACACCATGTTGGCTCCTAACAGCCAGCCACGCAGCAGGAAGAAACGGTCGAGGCTGAGTGTGGAGTGAAGCTCTTTTAACTCTTTACTCTTATTGCTTCTCACCGTTCCGTCAACAGCCATGCCGAAGCCGGCGACGATGAGGGCCAGCCAGAAGAGCAGGTCGAAGGAGTGGGTGTAGCGGTAGATGAAGATGCCGATGGTGGGTGCGATGGCCATGGCCAGGTTGTTGGACAGTCCGTAGTAGCCGATTCCCTCGTTGCGGCGGTTGCTGGGCAGTACGTCAATGGCCATGGTGGAGTTGGCTACGGTCAGCGCTCCGAAGGGTCCGCCGTGCAGCGTTCGCACGATGCAGAACAGCAGCAGGGTGGAGGCTGCCAGATAGCCGGCAAAGAAGATGAAAAACCCGAAGAAGCAGAGCATGAGCACCCGTTTGCGGTCGAAGGCATCAACGATGTAGCCGCTGAAGGGGCGTACCAGAAGGGCGGTGATGGTATAGCCGGAGAGCACCAGGCCGATGACGTCCTTGGTGGCGTGGAACTGCTCGCTGAGGTAGAGCGGCAGCAGGGGTGTCAAAACATAAAAGGCGAAGAACAGCGAGAAGTTCGCCGTCATCACCTTTATATAATTAGCGTTCCAAAGACGGTCAGTCATTAGTCTGCCGATTCAAACTCACGCAGGAAGCGGGTGTCATTCTCAGAGAACAGACGCAGGTCGGATACGCGGTACTTCAGGTTCGTGATGCGCTCCACACCCATGCCGAAGGCATAGCCGCTGTACTCCTTTGAGTCGATGCCACAGAGTTCCAGCACGTTCGGGTCAACCATGCCGCAGCCCAGGATTTCCACCCAACCGGTATGCTTGCAGAAGCCGCAGCCTTCGCCGCCGCAGATGAAGCACGAGATGTCCATCTCGGCCGAGGGCTCGGTGAACGGGAAGTACGATGGACGCAGGCGAATCTTCGTGTCGGCACCGAACATCTCGCGGGCAAACGAGAGCAGCACCTGCTTCAGGTCGGTGAACGATACGTTCTTGTCGATGTAGAGACCCTCCACCTGATGGAAGAAACAGTGTGCACGGGCGGTGATGGCCTCGTTGCGATAGACACGGCCGGGACAGATGACACGGATGGGCTCTGTCAGCTTGCCGTCCTCGGTGTGCATGTGCTCCATGACGCGGGCTTGAACGCTTGAGGTGTGCGAGCGGAGCAGGATGTTCTTGGTCACGTCGTTGGGGTGCTGTGAGACGAAGAACGTGTCCTGCATGTCGCGGGCAGGATGGTCGGCAGCAAAGTTCATCTTGGTGAACACATGGAGGTCGTCCTCTACCTCGGGACCGTCAGCCAGCACGAAGCCCATGCGTGAGAAGATGTCGATAATCTCGTTAGTCACGATGGTCAGCGGGTGACGTGTACCCAACTGGATGGGGTAGGGTGTGCGGGTCAGGTCGATGGCCTGCTCCTGACTGCCTGCTCCTTGCTCCTCAATGCGTTCCTTGAGGGCATTGATGTGGTCGAAGGCCGTCTGCTTCAGTTCGTTAATCTTCATACCGATGGCTTTCTTGTCCTCGGCAGCAACGTTACGGAAATCCTGCATCAGGGCATTGATTTCACCTTTCTTACTCAGGTACTTCAGGCGCAGTGTTTCAATGTCAGCGGCGTCTTTTGCATCCAGATTCTTAACTTCGTTAAGTAATTGTTCTATCTTGTCAAGTATCATAATCTTAAAAATTTGTGCAAAGGTATAAAATAATTATGAATTATTTTGTAACTTTGCACCAATTTTGAGAGAAGTATAGATATCTGACATACGAAATGAAAAAATTGTTGTGGCTGTTTCTGGCCATCATGCTGGTGTTTGCTGCCTGTACGGGCAAACGTCAGACTGCTCAGGACGAAGCAATTGCCGACTCTACGGGTAGGGGAGATACTGTTGTTGCCGACACGCTGGAGGAACTGATAGCCGATGCCCCCATGCCAAAAGCCGCCGACGAACTCTTTGACGACTTCATCTTTAACTTTGCTGCCAGCAAGAAGGTGCAGCTGGCCCGCATCCACTTCCCCCTGAAGGTGCTGAAGGGCGACGAGCGCGAGGTGGTGCAGCGTTCTGCCTGGACGGTTGACCATTTCTTCATGCAGCAGGGTTACTACACGCTGATTTTCGACAACGAGAAGCAGATGGAGCTGGGCAAGGACACGGCTGTCAACCATGTGGTCATAGAGAAAATCTATCTTGACAAGAAGTTCATCAAGCAATATGTCTTTGAGCGCGAGAACGGCCTGTGGATGATGCAGCAGGTCCGCCTGTCAGACATAGAAGATTCGCCCAATGCCTCGTTCCTGAACTTCTATCACAGCTTTGCCACCGACTCCCTCTACCAGGTGGAGAGCCTGAACAATACGGTTGACTTTGTAGGCCCGGACCCTGACGACGACTTTGCGCAGATGGAGGGCGTCATTACCAAGGACACCTGGCCGGCCTTTGCCCCCGAACTGCCTTCGGGCATGATATATAATGTAGTATATGGCCAGGAGCAAGACCACAGCAACCAGAAGATATTTGTGATTCGTGGCATTGCCAATGGATTCGAGGTGGAACTGACCTTCCGCCTGTCCGACGGCCGCTGGCGGCTGGTGAAGATGATTACCTGATGAAAAAAAACAGAGACGGTGCAGCTATGAGAGATATTCGCGATTACAGTCTTTTCGAACACAACACGTTTGGCATTGAGGCCCGTTGCGACCGCTTTATAGAAGTGGGCAGCGAGTCGGAGCTTCAGGCATTGCTGCCCTTCGCCGCCGGCGAGCCGCTGCTCGTCATTGGGCGAGGAAGCAACCTCCTGCTGACGCAGGACTTTCACGGCACGGTGCTCCGCTCCGACATCAAGGGCATTCAGGTGTGTGCCGGCACGGACGGCAGCCACGTTCGTTGCGGCTCGGGCGTAGAGTGGGACAACGTGGCAGGCTTCTGCGTCGCCCATGGCATATACGGTGCTGAAAACCTGTCGCTCATTCCTGGCGACGTAGGTGCCTCGGCGGTGCAGAACATCGGAGCCTACGGGGTGGAAGTGAAAGACCTCATAGAAAGCGTTGAGGCCATAGAGATAGCTACCGGCACGAAGCACACCTTTACCAATGCCGACTGCCAGTACAGCTACAGGCACAGCCGCTTCAAGGACGAGTGGCGCGGGCGTTTCTTCATCACCCATGTCACCTATCGTCTCAGCAATACCTTCAGTCCGAAACTCGACTACGGAAACATCAGGAACGAGCTGGCTGACAGGGGTATAGCCCAGCCCACAGCCGAACAGCTGCGCCAGGTGATTATCGACATTCGGCGTGCCAAGCTCCCCGACCCCAAAGAGGAGGGCAATGCCGGCAGCTTCTTCATGAACCCCGTCGTCAGTCGCGCTAAGTACGAAGAGCTGCTCAGGGAGTATCCGCAGATGCCACATTATTATATAGATGCCGACCACGAAAAGATTCCTGCCGGCTGGATGATTGACCAGTGCGGGTGGAAAGGGCGTTCGCTGGGGCGTGCCGGAGTGCACTCCAAGCAGGCCTTGGTGTTGGTGAACCGTGGCGGTGCAACAGGTGCTGAAATCGTCGCCCTCTGCCAGAGAATCCGGCAGGACGTGAAGCAACGTTTCGGCATAGACATCTATCCCGAAGTGAACATCGTGTAAGATTTAGAGATTAGCAGTTAGAGTTTAGAGAGATGAGATTGACTTTCTTGGGAACGGGAACATCGTGTGGCGTGCCAACCATAGGCTGCCAGTGTGAGGTGTGCACCAGCAGCGACCCGCACGACAAGCGGCTGCGCTGCTCGGCGTTGTTGGAAACGGAGAGCACCCGCCTGCTCATTGACTGCGGACCGGACTTCCGCCAACAGATTCTGCCGCAGCCCTTCCGCAAGATTGACGGCATACTCATCACCCATGCCCATTACGACCACATGGGCGGCATGGACGACATCAGGCCCTACTGCCAGTTCGGTGAAATCAATGTCTATGCAGACCCCGTCGCCCGTCAGGGATTGTTGCAAATGCTGCCCTACTGCTTTGCTGAAAACCGCTATCCCGGCGTTCCGGCCATTGGGCTGCACGAGATTCATCCGCACGAGCCCTTCCAGATTGGCGACATCTGCATCATGCCCTTTCAGGTGATGCACGGCAAACTGCCCATCCTCGGTTATCGCTTCACCCAACGTTCACAGCTCGACGCTCGCCCCTCGTCGCTCGTCTATATTACCGACATGAAGACCATTGCCGACAGCGAGTGGGCTTATCTGACGGATGTCGATACGCTGGTGGTCAACGCCTTGCGCCTGGAGCGTCCTCACCATTCCCACCAGTTGCTGGCCGATGCCGTAGCCTTTTCGAAGAGAGTCGGCCCGCGCCGCACCTATTTCATTCATCCCAGTCATGAGATAGGGCTTCACGCCGAAACCAACAAAAAACTGCCCGTCGGTATGGCATTGGCCTACGACGGACAGGTAGTGGACATCTGAGCCTCTTGTGCTCCTTTTTTTCAGGCCTCAGCCCTTCTTCAGCTTTTTTATCAGCTCCATTCCCTTCATGACCAGGGCATATCTGCTGTCCAGCTTCTTGGCCAGCATGATGCCGTCGAACACCAGAAGTCCGACGTTGACGGCCTGCGATATTTTCTCCTTCCGGGTGTCAGGCTTCTTGGGAATGAAGATGTCCGAGCTCAGACGGGTGATGTTCTTGTTGCCCCGTTGTATGTTTTCCCGAAGGCTCTTCTTTCGGGCTTCAATTTCTTCCAGACTGCTAAATGACTTCATGACCTTCTTCTTCTTTTTACTGTTTCCGTTTTTTTTTTTCTTGTTAAGAGTTCATGAGTGTTTCCGAAAGGAATCTGACCAAAGGCCTCTCAATGAGCGGCTTGCGCAGCAGGACGGCCAGAACCAACAGCAGCAGGAAAAAGGCCGAGACAATGGCATAGGCCCATCCTTCGCCAATGTATGGCTCCATCCAGTGTACGGTGGCAAACGAGAGGTAGAACAATACCAGCAAGGTGAGTATCGTGATGAGGATGGTCATGATAAAGACCACCGAGATGCGCACCACCTTGTCGATAATGTCCAACTGCACAAATTCCTTCTGCAGCTGGTAATACGCTTTCAGTTCGTCGATCAGCTGACCAATGGACTCAACGTTCTTGTCGCTTGAAATCATAGGCGAGTGGGGAGAATGGGGTTATTCTTCGTTGGCGGCAGCCTCTTCCAGTTCGTCCACCAGTTCGTCCACCTCGTCTTTCTTCAGCTTGATGTTGTGCTTCTTCAGAAACTCCTTGGTAGCGTCGCTGATTTTCTCACGGGTGTCAGAGCCCTTCTCGGGGGCAAGAATAAGTCCTAATGTTGCGCCGACGAGTGCACCGCCTAAAAATGCGCCAATGTAACCGTAACCTTTCATAGCTTTTGTTTTTTGTTTGTTGAGTTATACATGTTTTGTTTTCATTAGGCGCAAAGATACTAAATATTTGTGAATTGAGAATTATGAATTGTGAATTATTTGTGTATTTAACAAACTTTATGCAGCAAAATGAGGCTTGTTTGGCTAATATTTTGTAATTTCGCGCTCAATAATTTGTCAGAGAAATAAGTTTAACATCATAATTATTGTGAAGAAAATGAATAAGTACATGTTTTTGGGCGCCGGTTTGTGCGTCGCTATGGCTTTAACAAGTTGTGGATCGAGTGAGAGTGCTTACAAGAAGGCCTACCTGAAGGCTCAGCAGCGGACAGAGGCTCAGCAGCAGGTGACACCTGTTACCACTACAGAGACCCCGACGGTCACCCCTGTAACCACTACTCCTGCTACTCAGACCCGTGTGACAGACAATAACGATGCCACTCCCGTACGCCAGGAGAATGTAGAGGTTCAGCTGGGTTCTCCGCTGAAGGCTTACAGCGTGGTGGTAGGTTCGTTCACCCTTCGTGCCAATGCCGAGGGCGAGGTGCAGCGCCTGCGCGACCAGGGCTACGATGCTCGCCTGGTTTATTCTGCTCAGAACAACATGTTCCGCGTCGTTGCATCGTCTTTCGACTACAAGGCTGATGCCATTCAGAGCCGCGACCAGCTGGGTGCCCGCTATCAGGGGGCATGGCTGCTCTACGCAAAATAAAGTCAAGACTGATTGTGGCGCGTATTCTTTCCATCGATTACGGTAAGAAACGTACAGGACTGGCAGTCACCGACCCTCTACAGCTTATAGCAGGAGGGTTGGCGACTGTTTCCACTTCTGAACTTTTCGACTATCTCAAGGCTTACGTGGAGCGCGAGCAGGTGGAGCGCATCGTCATTGGCGAGCCACGCCAGCCCAACGGGCAGCCCAGCGAGAACCTGGCGCGCGTGCAGCAGTTTGCCAACCGCTGGCGCAAGCAGATGCCGCACATCCCCATTGAGTTTTACGACGAGCGTTTCACGTCCGTCTTGGCTCATCAGGCCATGCTCGACGGTGGCCTCAGGAAGAAAGCTCGTCAGGACAAGGCACTGGTCGATGAAATTTCGGCCACCATCATCCTGCAGGACTACATGCGTAGTCGCAAATTGTAAATAGTAAATTGTTAAATTGTAAATTGCAGTGATTCTACCTATTTATATATATGGCCAGCCGGTATTGCGCAAGGTGGCCGTGGATATTCCGACGGACTATCCTGATTTGAAACAGCTGCTGGCCGATATGTTCGAGACGCTGACGGCCTCCGATGGCGTAGGACTGGCAGCTCCGCAGATTGGCAAGGCCATCCGTGTAGCCGTCATCGACCTTGACGTGCTGAAGGACGACATGCCCGAGTACAAGGACTTCCGCCATGCCTACATCAATCCCCGCATCATTGAGTTCGACGACGAGAAGACAGAGACCTTAGAGGAAGGTTGCCTGTCGCTGCCTGCCGTTCATGAAAAAGTAACACGCCCCACGCGCATTCGTGTACAGTGGCTCGACGAAGACCTGCAGCCCCACGACGAGTGGGTAGAGGGCTATCTGGCCCGCGTCATGCAGCACGAGTTCGACCATCTGGACGGCAAGATGTTCGTTGACCGCATATCTCCTCTTCGCAAGCAGCTCATCAAGAGCAAGCTACGCGCCCTGCTGCAGGGCCGTTACCGTTGCGGGTACAAGACGAAGGCACCATCTAAGTGAAGAGTGAAAAGTGAAGAGTAAAAAGTTTGCTACCGCCCGCCATATGCCCATGTGTACTGTTCTATATGGGCGTTTGCTATTGTGCGTTTTATTCTTCACCCTTCACTCTACATTCTTCATTTCTGCAAGCCATGCCCAGTTCAATACCGACCGGCTGGTCATGATAGGCCGCTCGGCACTCTATTACGAGGACTATGTCCTAAGCATCCAGTATTTTAATCAGGCCATTGCCGCCAAGCCATACCTCTACGAGCCATGGTTCTTCCGTGCCGTTGCCAAGTATTACCTGGACGACTTCGCAGGTGCCGAAGCCGACTGTACGGAGGCCATCGACCGTAACCCGTACATCGTCAACCTCTACGAGCTGCGCGGTCTGACGCGCATCAACCAAAAGAAGTTCAAGGAAGCCATAAGCGACTATGACATGGCGCTCAAGTATGCCCCCGACGCGCAAAACCTGTGGCACAACCGTGTGCTTTGTCATATTCAGGAGAAAAACTACCAGCAGGCCCATTTAGAGCTCGACACCATGCTGACCCGCTGGAGCAAATATGCCCGTGGCTACTCCATGCGTGCCGAAATCTACATGATGCAGAAAGACACGGCCAACGCCATTACCGCCCTCGACAAGAGTCTGGAGCTGGATCCCTACGACGGCGGCACATGGGCAGCACGCTCCATCATCAGCCTCTCGCGCAGCGAGTGGAAAGAGTCGGAGGAGTATCTCAGCAAAGCCATTCACCTGCTGCCCAAGCAGGCTAACAACTACATCAACCGCGCCCTGGCCCGATACAACCAGAACAACCTGCGCGGAGCCATGGCCGACTATGACGCGGCACTCGACTTCGACCCCAATAACTTTCTGGGACACTACAACCGCGGACTGCTGCGTGCACAGGTGGGCGACGACAACCGCGCCATCCTCGACTTCGACTTCGTGCTGAAGCTGGAGCCCGACAACCTCATGGCACTCTACAACCGCGCCACGCTGCTCGACAAGACGGGCGACCTGCGCCGTGCCATACGCGACTACACGAAGGTCATCGACCAGTATCCCAACTTCTGGACCGGACTGCAGAGCCGCGCCAGCTGCTACCGCCGGTTAGGCATGACGAAACAGGCCGATGCCGACGAGTTCCGCGTCTATAAGGCACAGCTCTACAAACACCTCTACGGCACCCAGCCGCGACTCTCGAAGAAGCAGATGCGCAAGCGCTCCGACGACGACCTGGAGAAGTACAACCAGATAGTGGTGGCCGACGAACAGGAGATGGAGCACGAGTATAAGAGTGAGTACCGCGGCCGTGTGCAGAACCGTAAGGTGCAGATTGAGCTGCTGCCGCTCTACGGCTTGTCGCTCAAGCGGGGTGCCACGAGCGACGTCCACTCCAAGCTGACGCTCGACCGCCATGTCGAGGCCTATAACCAGCAGCGTGGCATCAGAAAGCTGTTCATCTCCAATTCGCAGACCACGCTCGACGAGACGCAGACCAGCCGCTATTTTGCCTATATCGACTCGCTGACGGTGCTTCTCGGTGGGCAGGGCCCCTCCTCTGTGGGGGATGCGCAGAAGGTGGCTTTCCGCTTCCAGCGTGCTGTTGCCTTTGCCGAGATTCAGAACTACGACAGTGCCGTGGACGACCTGACCACTTACCTGCAGACCGACACCACGTCGGTGCTCGCCCTGTGGCAGCGCGCCGTGTGTCAGTCGAAGGCCAACGACTTCAACGCCTCGCAGGGCACCGACGTCAGTATGAAGGCCGCCAGCGTCATCGGCGACCTGACGGAAGCCATCGCCCTGAGTCCGCAGAATGCCTACCTGTATTATAACCGTGGTACGGTCTATGCCCGTCGTGCCGACTACACTCGGGCCATTGACGACCTGAACCGTGCCATTGAGCTCGACCCGCAACTGGCCGAGGCATGGTATAACCGCGGACTTTCCCGGCTCTACAGCAACCATCAGCAGGAGGGCATCAGCGACCTCTCGAAGGCTGGCGAACTGGGACTCTATACCGCTTATTCCATCATCAAGAAATATCGCAAATAACTAAAAAGACCTACGCTTATGAAAATCTTATTGATAGGGGGGACAGGCACCATCAGCAGTGCCATCACCCGACAGTTGGCTGACGGCGGTCACGACCTGTGGCTGCTGAATCGTGGAAACCGCAAGAGCGAAGTGCCGGCAGGTGTCAGACAGGTGATTGCCGACATTGACGACACCGCCGAGGTGCTGCGGCAGATAGACGGCGAGCAGTTCGATGCCGTCTGCGAGTTCATCGGTTTCGTCCCTGAGCAGGTGCAGCGTGACATCCGCCTGTTCTCCGGCCGCACCCGTCAGTATGTCTATATCAGTTCGGCATCGGCCTACAACAAGCCGGCTGCCAACCACGTCATTACCGAGGGCACCACGCTGGCCAACCCCTACTGGGAGTACTCGCGCAACAAGATAGCCTGCGAGGAACTGCTGCTGAAGGCCTATCGCGACGATGCCTTCCCCGTCACCATCGTACGTTCCAGCCATACCTACTGCGAGCGTGGCGTGCCCGTCAGTGTTCACGAACCGAAGGGCAGCTGGCAGGTGCTGAAGCGCATGATGGACGGCAAGCCCGTCATCATTCATGGCGACGGCACCTCGCTGTGGACACTTACCTGGAACGAGGACTTTGCGCGTGGGTTCATAGGACTGCTGCGCAACCCGAAGGCCATTGGCGAGGCATTCCAGATTATGAGTGACGAACAGCTCTCCTGGACACAGATTTACCAGTGTGTGGCCGATGCCCTGGGCGTGGAGCTGAAGCCCTACTACATCTCGTCAACATTCCTGGCAAAGGCTGCACCAAAAGATTATGACTTCGAGGGTAACCTGCTGGGCGACAAGTCAGTAACCGTGCAGTTCGACTGCACGAAACTGAAACGTGCCGTGGCCGGTTTCCAGGCTACTACCCGTTTCCATGAGGGCGTGCGCCGCTGTGTGGCTTACCTGAAGGCACACCCCGAACTGCAGCAGGAAGACCCTGACTTCGATGCTTGGTGTGACCGCGTCATCGCGGCCCAGGAGCAGGCCCTCAGGAGTCTTTAGCCATCGTTACCAGTTCCTCACTCTTCAGGAGTCTTCTGCCACAGGGTGTATAGGAAGAAGGTGAGGGCTGCCAGGGCAAGAATCTCAATGCCCGTAGCCAACCAGGAACAGATGGTCAGGAAGTTCACGCGGAAATAACTCTCGAAAATCATCCGGAAGAACAGGGTTACGAAACTGCAGATGTGAATGACGGTGAGCACTCCTGCGCCGGCCATACCGGCGAGTGCGGCTTTCTTTAGACTGATGTTCATAATGGTAGTTTATTTAAGTCGTTGACGTATTCTGAGTGCAAAGGTATAAAATAATTTCAATCGGCAATTGATAATTGATAATTATTTTGTACCTTTGCCGCCGATTTAAACTTAAACATATATTGTAGATATGATTCAGATTACTTTTCCCGACGGATCTGTTCGCTCGTATGAGCAGGGCGTGACGGGTTTTGAGATTGCCGAGAGCATTTCGCCGGCTCTGGCACGCGACGTTCTGAGTTGCGCAGTAAACGGCGAGACAGTAGAGTTGAACCGCCCCATTATGGAGGATGCCCAGCTGGAGCTCTTCAAGTGGGACGACGAGCAGGGCAAGCACACTTTCTGGCACACCAGTGCCCACTTGCTGGCCGAGGCATTGCAGGAGTTGTATCCGGGCGTGCAGTTCGGTTTCGGTCCTGCCATCGAGAACGGCTTTTTCTACGACGTGCTGTTGAAGGACGGCGAGAGTATCAAGGAGAGTGACTTCCCCAAGATTGAGGAGAAGATGCGCGAACTGGCTTCCAAGAAGGAGCCCGTGGTACGCCGCGAGGTGCCCAAGGCAGAGGCGCTGAAGGAGTTTGCCGCCGACGGCCAGACCTACAAGTGCGAGCACATTGAGCAGGACCTCGAGGACGGAACCATCACCACCTATACGCAGGGTTCGTTCACCGACCTGTGCCGTGGCCCGCACCTGGTGAACACGGGTGCCATCAAGGCCATCAAGCTGACCTCGGTGGCCGGTGCCTTCTGGCGTGGCGATGCCACCAAGCAGCAGCTGCAGCGCCTCTACGGTATTTCGTTCCCCAAGAAGAAGATGCTCGACGAGTATCTCGTCATGCTCGAGGAGGCCAAGAAGCGCGACCACCGCAAGATTGGCAAGGAGATGGAGCTCTTCATGTTCTCCGACAAGGTAGGCAAGGGCCTGCCCATCTGGCTGCCGAAGGGCACCGACCTGCGTCTGCGTCTGCAGGACCACCTGCGCAAGGTACAGAAGCGTTTCGGCTATCAGGAAGTCATCACGCCGCACATTGGAAGCAAGAACCTCTACGTCACCTCCGGTCACTGGGACCACTACGGCAAGGACTCGTTCCAGCCCATCACCACACCCGAGGAGGGCGAGGTCTATATGCTGAAGCCCATGAACTGCCCGCACCACTGCGAAATCTTCGCATGGAAGCCCCGCTCATACCGTGACCTGCCCCTGCGCATAGCAGAGTTCGGTACGGTTTATCGCTACGAGCAGTCGGGCGAGCTGCACGGCTTTACCCGCGTACGTAGCTTCACGCAGGACGATGCCCACATCTTCTGCCGTCCCGACCAGGTGAAGCAGGAGTTCCTCAACGTCATGGACATCATCGGCGTGGTGCTGACGGCTTTCGGCTTCAACTTCGAAGCACAGATTTCGCTGCGCGACCCCAACGACCATAACAAGTACGTAGGAACCGACGAAGACTGGGCACTGGCTGAGAAGGCTATTGTCGAGGCTTGCGAGGAGAAGGGCCTGCCCGCCAAGGTGGAATACGGCGAGGCTGCGTTCTACGGTCCGAAGCTCGACTTCATGATCAAGGATGCCATCGGCCGCCGCTGGCAGTTAGGTACCATTCAGGTGGATTACAACCTGCCCAAGCGCTTCCAACTGGAATATACCGACGAGGACAACCAGAAGAAGACGCCCGTCATGATTCACCGTGCACCGTTCGGCTCTCTGGAGCGCTTCACTGCCGTGCTCATCGAGCACACCAGCGGTCACTTCCCCCTGTGGCTCACGCCTGAGCAGGTGGTGGTTCTGCCGCTGTCGGAGAAGTACAACGACTACGCCTTCTCCGTGCAGAAGCAGCTCGACCAGGCCGGTGTCCGCGCCCAGGTGGATGACCGCAACGAGAAGCTGGGTCGTAAGATTCGCGACAACGAGCTGAAGCGTATTCCCTACATGCTCATCGTGGGCGAGAAGGAGGCTGCCGAGGGTCTTGTCAGCATGCGTCAGCAGGGTGGTGGCGAACAGGCCACGATGACCGTTGCTGAGTTTGCCAAGAAGATTAACGACGCTGTAGCGGAAATGACAAAGGACTTCTGATGGATTTCTTACAAAGAGCACTATTACTGTTGGGCGACGGCGTCATGGAGCGTGTCGCCCAACAGCGTATTATCGTCTTTGGCTGCGGCGGGGTAGGGTCGTGGTGCATCGAGGCACTGGTGCGCTCCGGCTTCCGTCACATTACTCTGGTTGATTTCGACCGCGTCAGTCCCAGCAACATCAACCGCCAGCTCATGGCCACGCAAAGCACGGTGGGACAGGTGAAGGTAGAGGCCATGCGCCGGCACCTGCTCGACATCAACCCCGAGGCGGACATCGTTATTCGCAACGAGACATATTGTGCCGATACGGCCGAGACGTTCCCGCTGGACGACTACGACTACGTGATTGATGCCATCGACTCGCTGCCCGACAAGCAGCTGCTCATTGAGCGTGCCACGCGTTCACGGGCTCAGTTCTTCTCGTCGATGGGTGCTGCCCTGAAGATGGACCCCACGCGTGTGCAGGTCACTGAGTTCTGGAAGGTTAAGGGCTGTCCCCTGGCCCGTGCGCTGCGTCAGCGTTTCAAGAAGCAGCAGCGTTTCCCCGCCCGTAAGTTCCAGTGCGTCTATAGCGACGAACTGCTGAAGAACCAGGAGGTCGCCGACGCTGGCGAGCGTGCCAACGGCAGTCTGGTTCACATCACCGCCATCTTCGGTCTGACCCTTGCCGGTCTGGTCATTACTGATATCAAGAAGAATGCAGCTGTTTGATAATCAGTAGCTTTCCGTTATCTGATGAACAGCAGTTCGCGATACTTCGGCAGCGGCCATAGCGAGTCATCGACGATGAGCTCCAGCTTGTCAATCTGGTAGCGGATGGTGTCGAGCTTTGGTTCTACCTTGTCGTGATAGGCAATGGCTTTTAGGTGCTCGTCTTCAATCTTGTTGGCCTGCTTGCGTGCATTGACCAAATCCTCCACACCTTTCTCGATGGCACTGGTGCGTTCGGCAATCTCCTGTACGATGCTCTTGTTGCGGGCAGAGAGCTTGTCGGCTGTGTCAACGGGGAAGACGACGGCCATGTTGCCGATGTTCTGCAACAGCTGCGTCTGATAGCGGGTAGCTACGGGAATGATGTGGTTCATGGAGAGGTCGCCCAATACGCGGGCCTCAATCTGAATCTTCTTCGTATAGGTTTCCCACTTTACTTCATTACGGGCTTCCAGTTCCTTCCTACTCATCACGCCGAGGCTCTCAAACATCTGGATGCTGGAGTCGTCAAGGTAGCGTTCGAAGATTTTCGGGCACGACTTTTCCACATCCAATCCACGCTTGGCGGCCTCTTCCACCCACTCGTCGCTATAGCCGTTGCCATCGAAGCGGATGGGCTTGCAGGCCTTGATATCCTCGCGCAGCACGTCGATGATAGCGTGGAAAGTGGCGGTATGGCCGGTGCCTTCGAGTTTCTTCTCGAACTCAGGAATCTTGGCATCGACACGTTTCTTGAAGCTGACGAGGGCCTCAGCCACAGCGCTGTTCAGAGCAATCATCGCCGATGCACAGTTGGCCTCAGAACCAACGGCACGGAACTCGAAACGGTTGCCGGTAAAAGCGAAGGGCGACGTACGGTTACGGTCGGTATTGTCGATGAAGAGTTCTGGTATTTCCGGAATATCCATTTTCATTCCCTGTTTGCCGGCCATTGCAAGAATATTGGAAACATCGGCTTTCTCGATGTGGTCAAGCAGTTCGCTGACTTGTTTGCCGAGGAACGACGAGATGATGGCAGGCGGCGCCTCGTTGGCTCCCAGACGATGGGCATTGGTGGCACTCATGATGCTGGCCTTCAGCAGTCCGTTGTGGCGCCATACGCCCATCAGCGTCTCAACGATAAAGGTGGCAAAGCGCAGGTTCTGCTCAGGCGTCTTGCCCGGTGCATGCAGCAGCACGCCGTTGTCGGTAGAGAGACTCCAGTTGTTGTGTTTTCCTGATCCGTTAATACCTGCAAAGGGTTTCTCGTGCAGCAGCACGCGGAAACCATGTTTGCGGGCAACGCGCTTCATGACCGACATCAGCAGCATGTTGTGGTCAACGGCCAGATTGGTATCTTCGAAGATTGGTGCCAGTTCAAACTGGTTGGGGGCCACCTCGTTGTGGCGCGTCTTGCAGGGAATGCCCAGTTCCAGTGCCACGATTTCCAGTTCGCGCATGAAGGCGGCCACACGCTCGGGGATGGCACCGAAGTAGTGGTCGTCCATCTGCTGGTTCTTGGCCGAGTCATGTCCCATCAGCGTGCGGCCAGTCAGCAACAGGTCCGGACGGGCAGAGTACAAGCCCTCGTCAACGAGGAAGTACTCCTGTTCCCAACCGAGGTTACTGGTCACCTTCTTGACCGTCGGGTCGAAGTAGCGGCACACGTCGGTAGCTGCCACGTTGACGGCATGCAGAGCACGCAGCAGCGGAGCCTTATAGTCGAGCGCCTCACCCGTATAAGAAATAAACACGGTGGGAATGCAGAGCGTGTCGTCGATGATGAAGACGGGACTCGTCGGGTCCCAGGCGCTGTAGCCGCGAGCCTCGAAGGTAGAACGGATGCCTCCGCTGGGGAACGACGAGGCGTCGGGTTCCTGCTGCACCAGCAGCTTGCCGCTGAACTCCTCTACCATGCCGCCCTTGAAGTCGTGCTCTATAAACGAGTCGTGCTTCTCGGCGGTACCTTCTGTCAGCGGCTGAAACCAGTGGGTATAGTGCGTGACGCCATTCTCCGTAGCCCACTGCTTCATGCCTACAGCCACAGCGTCGGCAACGTCACGGTCCAGACGGGCACCGTTCTCTATCACGTCAACCATTTTCTCATAGACATCCTTCGGCAGGTATTTGTACATTTTCTCACGGTTAAATACTTTCTTGCCGAAATACTCAGCCGGACGCTCACTGGGTGTTTTTACGTCGAGCGGCTTCTTCTTGAACGCCTCTCCGACAACCTGAAATCTTAATGCTTCCATAATCTTTCTCTTTTTAGTTCTTGATTATTTACTTTCTTATTTGTTAATAATTCTGCGGCAAAGGTATTTCATTTTGATAATACAATAAATAAAATGACAACATTTTGTATGTATAAAGTTTGTAAAACCGACAATATGTAAACATACTTACGTGTTTTGCTGTCGTTTTGCTAACACTTTGAGAAAAGAACACGCCCTTTTGTTACAATCTGTTATCGGGCACAATTTCCACCCTTAAGCCCTGAACAAAAAACCCTCCCCTGTCGTCACGACAAGAGAGGGGCGAACGTCTGCCTGGAAAGATCAGGGTTGCAGCGTAAACCCAAAGACCAGGTAGGCTTTTTGTGAGCACGGATTAGCAACGACCTGTCCGAATACGGGCACCGAGAACGTGTCGGTAATCTTGATGTCCTTTGCAGCCTTCAGAGCCAGGTTAGTGACGGCAAAGCCATTCGTGGCGTAGGCATCCGACTTAAAGGGGACGGCACCGGCCGTAGCAGTCCACTCCACGGTGTACAACTTAAATGGGACATTTACTTCCATGTAACTGCTGTAGGCACGCTTGCCGTCCGTCTTATAGTCATTACCTGCAAAGTTGGTTGACCACTGCAGGCTGGCAACACCGAAGTCGTAGCCGACCGTAGCTTCAAGCACGTGGTTCGTACTATGAGAACCATACTTGAAGTAGCGAGCATCAGGGTCGCCGCCACTGGCCATGCTGTCGAACCAATAGTCGGTCACGCCGATGTTCAGCCCGCCGATGGAGTATGCCAGCGTCAGGTCAAACTCCTTCGTATCGGCAGGCTCGGTCAGCCCTACACTGCCCCAGGCCGTCAGCGACAAGCCCCGGTAGGCTACGCCCAGCGTGGGCTGCAGCGACACGCTTCCCAAGTCCTGGCCACGCCAGATGTAACTACTTACAACGTCTCCACTAATCGTTGTCTCCACCTTCTCCTGTGCAAGGGCGGTGCCACCAAGCACCACGCCCATTGCGAATAAAACAATCTTTTTCATTTTCCTGTCCTTTTTAATTACTTCCATATTCATTATTCTTAATCTTAATTGTAGCACAGTTCACCATGCTCATAGACATCGAGTCCCTCCTCCTCTATACGCCTGTCAACACGCAGACCGTGAAGACGCTTGATGCCGTAGAACAGGGCGAAGCCGCAGGCTGCCGCCCAAAGGTCGATGACGAGGATGCCGAACAGCTCAGCTCCGAAGAAGCCCCATCCGTGACCGTAGAAGGCTCCGTTGCTGGTAGAGAGCAGGCCGGTCATCAGCGTGCCCAGGATACCGCAGACACCGTGCACAGAAGAAGCGCCGACGGGGTCGTCAATGTGCAGACGGTGGTCGATGAACTCGATGGCATAGACCAGTACGACGCCACAAACAAGACCAATGACAATGGCACCCGCAGGCGACACGAGGTCACAACCGGCGGTAATGCCCACAAGGCCGGCCAGCACACCATTGAGCATCAGCGAGAGCGACGGCTTACCATATTTAATATAGGTGAGGAACATCGTTGCCGTACCGCCAGCGGCAGCAGCCAGGTTAGTGGTCAGGAACACATGGGAAATAGCCACGCGGTTCACCTCGCCGGAAGCTGCCAGCTGAGAGCCCGGGTTGAAGCCGAACCAGCCGAGCCAGAGAATGAAGACGCCCAGGGCCGCTACCAGCAGGCTGTGGCCAGGAATGGCGCGGCTCTTCATACTGGCATCGTACTTGCCGACTCGCGGACCCAGCGCCAGTGCACCTATCAAGGCCAGCACACCGCCCACGCTGTGTACGATGGCCGAACCGGCAAAGTCGTGGAACACATCACCGAAGGTGGACATCATGAAACCGTCGGCGGCATCGTTGCAGAGCCAGCCCCCGCCCCACGTCCAGTGACCCTCAATGGGATAGATGAACAGCGAGATAATCGCCGAGTATATCAGGTACATGGAGAACTTCGTGCGCTCTGCCATAGCACCACTCACGATGGTGGCACTCGTTGCACAGAACACCGTCTCGAAAATCAGGAAACCCTCCACCGGCAGGTCACCTTTGTAGAAACTTAGGTCGCCCCAGTTAGGAGCACCGATGAAACCCTCGCCCTCGCTGCCGAACATGAATCCGAAACCGAGAAAGAAGAACAGCAGGGAGCCGAACATGAAGTCAACAAAGTTCTTCATCAAGATGTTGACCGTGTTCTTACTACGCGTAAAACCCGCCTCGCACAGCGCAAAACCGGGCTGCATCCAGAAAACCAACATGGCTGCCAATAGCATCCATACAGTATCGAGTGATAATCCTATTTCGTTCATAATCGTCTTTTTTTAGTGGGAATAAACTATTTCTTGTCTCGTAATACAGTGTCGCCATTTTCGCCCGTGCGAATGCTCCACGTGTCAATCACGTCGCTCAGGAAGATACGGCCATCGCCAACCTCGCCCGTATGGGCTACGTGCAGAATGACCTGCACCGTAGGGTCAACAATGACGTCGCGACACACAATCGAGATGGCCACACGCTCTATCACGTCGGTACTATACTGCACGCCACGATAAATCCTCTCCTGCCGGCTCTGCCCAATGCCATGCACATCGTGGTACTCAAACCAGTCGATGTCCGACGAAAGCAGCGCTGCCTTCACCTCCTCGAACTTCGTCTTTCGGATAATTGCTTCAATCTTTTTCATACCTTAAAACGTCTAATAAATGAATACTAAGCCCCTCTTGTCAGGGGGTTACACTTTTTGTTTGATTTCTGCTGCAAAGGTATGACGTTTTGAAAAGAAATCAAGCATAAAAACGTCATTTTGTGCATAATAAGTTTATATATCTGACAATATGTAAACAAAATGATACAACAATATGCCGTTTTGCTTACACTTCAGGAACAGAACATGCCGTTTTGTTTACAAACTGTTAGCGGACACAAAATTGAACAAATCATGGTATTTCCGACAACTTCTGCCCCCACAGAAAACTCAAGTGGCACCTAAACGCCGTTCAGGTACTGCCCAAACGCCGTTCAGGTGCCACCCTGTCCAGCTTACCGCTTTTTATTTCTTCCCAGCCCACTGCGCTATGCGCTGCAGAGCCTCCTCGGTACGTTCCCGACTGCCGAAGGCCGTAAAGCGGACATAGCCCTCGCCCGAGGGACCGAAGCCTACGCCGGGCGTGCAGACGACATTGGCACCGTAGAGCAGCTGCTCGAAGAATTGCCAGGAGGTGGTGCCGTCGGGCGTGCGCATCCAGATGTAGGGGGCATTCTCGCCGCCGTAGCACTCGAAGCCGAGATTTCTTAATACTGACAACATGCGGGCGGCATTCTGCATGTAGTAGTCGATGGTCTGCTGCACCTGACGCTTGCCCTCGGGCGAGTAGATGGCCTCGGCAGCACGCTGAGAGATGTAGCTCGTGCCGTTGAACTTGGTACACTGCCGACGGAGCCACAGTTGGTGCAGGGGGATGCGCTCACCCTCGAAGGTGGTGACGGCGACCTCCTTTGGTACAACGGTATAGCCGCAACGGACACCGGTGAAGCCGGCGGTCTTGGAGAACGAGCGGAACTCAACGGCACACTTGCGGGCTCCACGTATCTCGTAGATGCTATGGGGAATCTCAGGATCCTGGATGTAGGCCTGATAGGCGGCATCGAAGAGGATGAGGGCATCGTTCTTCATGGCGTAGTTCACCCACTTGCGCAGTTCCTGTTTGGTGATGACGGTACCCGTGGGGTTGTTGGGATAACACAGGTAGATGACATCGACAGGGCGGCCCTTGGGCAGGTCGGGCACAAAGCCGTTCTCGGCCGTGGTGGGCATGTAGCGCACATTGGTCCAGCGACCGTCACGATAGGAGCCGCAGCGGCCTATCATCACGTTGGAGTCGATATAGACGGGATAGATGGGGTCGGTGACGCCGATGAAGTTGTCCCAGTGCAGCAGTTCCTGGAAGTTGCCGGTGTCACTCTTCGCGCCGTCGTTGATGAATATCTCGTCGGTACTGAGACGCACGCCACGCGGCAGAAAGTCGTTCTTCAGGATGGCCTCGCGCAGGAAGTCGTAGCCCTGCTCGGGACCGTAGCCCCGGAAGCCTTCGGCGGTAGCCATCTCGTTGACGGCCTTATGCATGGCCTCGACAACGGCAGGGCAGAGCGGTTGGGTGACGTCGCCAATGCCAAGCGAGATGACATCGGCCTTGGGGTGCATGACCTTGAAGGCATTGACCTTCTTGGCTATATCGGCGAACAGATAGTTGTTCTGCAGATTCAGGAAGTGGATGTTTACTAATGCCATATTTCTAAGCCCCCTAAGTTAGGGGGATGGGGGTCTGAACAAGCGTTTGTCAAACCATTTTAATTATTACTCTCTCTGGGTCTGCGCTTGTTCAGACCCCTGTCGGCCCTGACTTAGGGGGCATAGGCTTCGCCGTCGAAGACAAACTCGGCGGGACCGGTCATATAGACGTGATTATCTGTTCCGTGCCATTCAATGTGAAGCGTGCCGCCGTCCATCACGATGTCGCTCTCGCGGCCTGCACGTCCTGTCAGACTTGCGGCAACGGCTGTGGCGCAGGCTCCAGTTCCGCAGGCTTGGGTAATGCCGCTGCCACGCTCCCAGACGCGGGTGCGGATATGACCACCTGACTCCATGCGGGCAAACTCAATGTTGCAGCGCTGGGGGAAGGCGGGGTGGTGCTCGAGTGCCGGCCCCGTAACGGCCACCTGGTCAACATCGTCGGTGAAAATGACGTAGTGCGGATTGCCCATGGAGACAAACACGCCCTGACTCAACCCCAGACTATCGTCAAACTGTGACCCGTCTGCCAATACCGGTTCGCCCATATCGACAGTGACGCTTTCCACTTTGTTCACTGTCAAATGCAGACAAAGTGTCTTGATGCCCGACAGTGTGAGCAGCCGGATTTCCGTCTTGGCAGTCAGCCCCCTTTCGTAGAGGTACTTGCCTATGCAGCGTGAAGCATTGCCGCACATCATGGCCTCGCTGCCGTCGGCGTTGAAGATGCGCATGGAGTAGTCGGCCTCGGGCACCGGCGAGCGGTCGATGAGTACAAGGCCGTCGGAGCCGATGCCCTTGTGACGGTTGCTCCAGGCGATGGCACAGGCCTGTGGGTCGGCAATGGGGTGCAACATGGCATTGACGTAGATGTAGTCGTTGCCGCAGCCATGCATCTTGGTGAAGGGAATCTTTTTCATCTTCGATTTACTGTTTTGTCAGGTAGGCATTGACCTTCCGGGCGGTCTGCAGTCCGCTGGCCATGGCACGCACTACGAGTGAGGCACCGTTGGCAGCATCGCCACACACAAATACGTTCTCCGGATACTCTGGGTGTTCAGGCTTCAGGAATCCCATGGCCAACAGGCAGAGCTCGGCCTTGATAACCTCGGGCTTGCCCTTCTCCACCATGATGGGACGACCGCCGTTGGGGTTCGGCTGCCAGTCAATCTCCTGTACCCTCACACCCGTCAGTCGGCCATTCTCGCCCAGGAACTCCAGCGTATTGATATTCCAACGGCGGGTGCAGCCCTCCTCGTGGCTCGATGTGGTCTTGAGCGTGCGGGGATAGTTGGGCCACGGGTTCTGCGGGTCGTCGGGACCCTCCACCGGCCTTGGCATAATCTCAATCTGTGTGACGCTCTTGCAGCCCTGCCTATGGGCGGTGCCGATGCAGTCGGACCCCGTGTCGCCGCCACCGATGACAAGAACGTCCTTGTCCTTGGCGGTGATACGCTCGTCCTTCGGGAACTCCATACCTGCCAGCACGCGGTTCTGCTGCGCGAGCAGTTCGAGGGCGAAGTGAACGCCCTTCAGTTCGCGGCCGGGAATGTTGAGGTCGCGGGCGGTTGGGGTGCCGGTGGCGAGGATGATGGCATTGAAGTCGGAGTAATCGGAGTATTCAGAATTATCGGAGTATTCAGAATAATCAGAATATTCAGAATTATAGTTAAACTCAATGCCCTCGGCTTCCATTAACTTGATGCGGCGGTCGATGATGGCTTTGTTCAACTTGAAGTTGGGTATGCCGTACCGCAACAAGCCGCCTGCGGCCTCGTTCTTCTCGAAGACGGTGACCGTATAGCCCATGAGATTGAGGGCATTGGCAGCTGCCAGTCCGGCGGGGCCGGCACCAATCACTGCTACCTTTTTGCCGTTGCGCCTGATGTCGGTACGCGGCTGAATGTAGCCCTCGCGGAAGGCCGCCTCGGTGATGGCGCATTCGTCTTCGCGGTTAGTGGTCGGCTCATGGTTGAAGCGGTTCAGCACACAAGCCTTCTCACAGAGTGCCGGACAGATGCGCCCGGTAAACTCGGGGAAGGGGTTAGTGCTCGTCAGCAGCCGGTAAGCCAGTTCCCAGTCGCCCTTATACAGGGCGTCGTTCCACTCCGGGGCCTTGTTGCCCAACGGACAAGCCCAGTGGCAGAAGGGCACGCCACAGTCCATGCAGCGTGAGGCCTGCAACTTACGTTCACGGGTGTTTAGCGTCTGCTCCACCTCGCCGAAGTCGTGTATCCTGTCGTGGACAGGGCGGTAACCAGCCTCCTGTCGGTGTATCTCTAAAAATGCTTTCGGATTTCCCATGTTTCTCTAAACTCTAAACTATAAACTCTAATAATCTCGCTGTATGTCGGCTATCTTCTCATGCAACTTCTTCATCTGTTCCTCCTGCAACACACGCTTGTACTCGATGGGGACCACCTGGATGAAGTCATCAATGTAGCGGGGCCAGTCGTCGAGCATACGTCCGGCCAGAGCCGAGCCCGTATGCAGGTAGTGCTGACGGATGAGTTCAAGCAGTTCCTTGCGGCTTACGCTGTCCTCAACCAACGACAGCTCCACCATATCCATGTTACAGAAGTAGTCGAACGTATGGTCGGGGTCAAAGACGTAAGCCACGCCGCCCGACATACCGGCAGCGAAGTTACGGCCAGTCTTGCCCAGCACTACCACGCGGCCGCCGGTCATATACTCGCAACAGTGGTCGCCGGCTCCCTCAATGACGGCGATGGCTCCCGAGTTGCGCACACCAAAGCGCTCACCCACCTTACCGTTGATGTAGAGCTCACCAGAGGTGGCACCGTACAGACCGGTGTTACCGGCAATGATGTTATCCTCTGCATGGAAGTCCTCGCCGCATCGGGCAGGAGGCAGGATGGAGATACGACCGCCGGAGAGACCCTTGCCGAAGTAGTCGTTACACTCACCCTCGAGTTTCAGGTTCAAGCCTTTCACGGCAAAGGCACCGAAGCTCTGACCTGCCGAACCCTTGAACTTGATGTTGATGGTGTTGTCGGGCAGACCCGCCTCGCCGTATTTCTTGGCAAGAAGACCTGAAAGCATTGTGGTGACGGCACGGTCGGTATTCTTGATGGCGTAGTCGAGTGATATCTCCTCGCCGTTGCCGATGGCTTTTTCTGCAGCACGGATAATCTCCTCGTCCCTTACACCCGTCACCTTCGTGTAGGCACCACGGTCCCAGAAGAGAGCCTTGTCTGTGTCGGGCTTATGAAGCAAACGACCGAAGTCGATGGTGCGCCACTTCTCCACCGCTGTACCGTCTGTTGCGACATTGTCGCAACCCTTCACCTCAATGTATTCCGTATGACCGATTATCTCCTTCAGACTCTTTACACCAATCTCTGCGAGATACTCACGCACCTGCCGGGCCAGGAAGGTAAAGTAGTTCACCACATACTCGGCACGTCCCTCGAAATGCTTGCGCAACTCGGGGTTTTGTGTTGCCACGCCCATCGGGCAGGTATTCGTGTTACACTTACGCATCATCACGCAGCCCAGCACAATGAGCGGCAGCGTGCCGAACGAGAACTCGTCGGCTCCCAACATCGCCATGATGATAACATCCTTGGCTGTCTTCAGCTGTCCGTCGGTCTGCAGGCGCACCTGATTGCGGAGACCGTTCATCACCAGCGTCTGTTGCGTCTCGGCCAGGCCAATCTCCGGCGAGATACCTGCAAATCGCATCGAGCTGGCCGGGCTGGCACCTGTGCCACCCTCAGCACCGCTGATGACGATGAGGTCGGCCTTCGCCTTGGCAACGCCGGCGGCAATGGTACCCACGCCACTCTCGGCCACCAGCTTGACGCTGACGGCAGCCGTGGGGTTGATGTTCTTCAGGTCGAAGATGAGCTGCGCCAGGTCCTCGATGCTATAGATATCGTGATGAGGAGGTGGCGAGATAAGCGAGATGCCGGGGATGGCATTACGCGTCTTGGCAATAATCTCGTTGACCTTGAAGCCGGGCAGCTGTCCGCCCTCGCCGGGCTTTGCACCCTGTGCCACCTTTATCTGTATCTCCTCGGCATTTACCAGATACTCTGCCGTCACGCCGAAACGTCCGCTGGCTATCTGCTTGGTCTTGCTGGAAAGGCTGACGCCATCCACCTCTGAGTGATAGCGGGCGTTGTCCTCGCCGCCTTCGCCGGTATTGCTGCGTGCTCCCAGTTTGTTCATGGCCAGTGCCAATGCCTCGTGAGCCTCGATGCTCAGGGCACCGAACGACATGGCTCCCGTTACAAAGTGACGCACGATGGACTCGATGGGCTCCACCTCGTCGAGACTCACCCCCTGCCCCTCTCTGCCAGAGAAGGGAGTAGATACCTTTTTAAAGGTGAGGAAATCACGAAGGAAAATGGGACTCTCCTTTTCATCGACCGTTTTTGCCCAATCCTTGAACTTCTCGTAGTCTCCTTGTCGGCAGGCCAGCTGTAACTTGGCTATCGTCTCGGGATTCCAGGCATGCTTGATGCCATCCTTTCTCCACGAGAACTGCCCCTGATTAGGGAGGTAACCCCTCCCTTCCCTCGCAGGGAGAGGTTGTGGGAGGGTCTTCAGTCTGATTTGATCTCTCGCAATCTCCTTCAGTCCGATGCCTCCTATGGAACTCATCTCCGTACCGAAGTAACGGCGCAGCAGGTCCTCGCCCAGTCCGATGCTCTCAAAAATCTTTGCACCGCGATACGAGCGGATAGTTGATATGCCCATCTTCGACATGATTTTCTTCAAACCTTTATCCACCGCCTTGATATAGTTTTTCTCGGCTGTGGCATACTCCTCCTGAATCTTGTGGCGCTTTACCAAATCGTCGAGGATAGCGAAAGTCATGTAGGGACATAAGGCCGATGCACCGTAGCCTAACAGCAGGGCAGCATGCATCGTCTCGCGAATCTCGCCGCTCTCAACAATGAGGGCTGTCTGGACGCGCTTGCCCACACTGATGAGATAATGGTGAACGGCAGAGACAGCCAGCAGCGAGGGGATGTAAAACCTCACCCCCGACTCCTCTCCAAAGGAGAGGGGAGTAGATGGTTCTATGTCATCCACTTTATCAGTTAAGATAATGTAGTTTACTCCTTCATCTACGCTGGCTTCTGCATCCTTGCATAGTTTATCAAGAGCAGTCCTTAAAGCCTCTCCGGCCTGAGTGTAATCACTCCCCTCTCTCACAGAGAGGGGTAAGGGGGAGAGTGTAAACGTCATGGGCAGTTTCTTCGTCTTGAATCCTTTATAACGGATGTTACATAATATATCAAGCTGGGTGTTTGTCAGCACGGGTTGTGGCAGACGCACCATCTTACAGTTCGAGGCGTCGGGTGTCAGGATGTTTGTACCCACGGCACCAATGTACTCCGTGAGTGACATGACCAGCTCCTCGCGGATAGGGTCAATGGCTGGGTTGGTCACCTGGGCAAACTGCTGACGGAAATAGTTGAACAGCAGTTGTGGACGGTCGCTGATGACGGCCAGTGGCGTGTCGTTACCCATAGCAGCTACTGGTTCCTGGCCCGCAGTAGCCATCGGGATGATGGTCTTATCAATGTCCTCCTGCCCGTAACCGAACTGCAGCAGCTTGCGCTCGAAGTCTGCCACAGCGTTCTCCACCTTGCGGCCGCTCTTCAGTTTCTCCAGCTGCACGCGGTTCTCGCTGAGCCACTCGCGATAGGGATATGCCTTAGCCAGCTGTTCCTTGATCTCGCCGTCATAGTATATCTTGCCTTCCTGGGTGTCAATGAGCAGAATCTTTCCTGGCTGCAGGCGCCCTTTGCTCACTACATCGCCGGGCTCAAAGTCCATGACGCCAACCTCGGAGGCAACGACCATCACGCCTTGTCTGGTAATGGTGTATCGGCTGGGACGAAGACCGTTCCTGTCGAGCATGCCTCCGGCATAGCGACCGTCAGAGAACAGCAGGGCGGCAGGACCGTCCCACGGCTCCATCAAGATGGAATGGTACTCGTAGAATGCCTTGAGATCTTCCGAGATGGGATTCTTGTCGTTGAACGACTCCGGCACCAGAATAGCCATTGCCTGAGGCAATGACAGGCCGCTCATCATCAGGAACTCAAACACGTTGTCAAGACTGGCAGAATCGCTCATGCCTTCCTGTACAATGGGGGAAATCTGCTTCACATCACCCAGAGCCTTGCTGCTGAGCACACTCTCACGAGCCTTCATCCAGCCGCGGTTACCACGAATAGTGTTGATTTCACCGTTGTGAGCTAACAAGCGGAAAGGCTGGGCTAAACTCCATGTTGGGAATGTGTTGGTTGAGAAACGTGAATGCACCAGCGCTAATCCGCTTGTAAAATAGGGATTCGACAGGTCAGGGAAATACCGGCGCAACTGTCCGCTGGTCAGCATACCCTTATAGATGATATTCTTCGTGGAAAGCGAGCAGATATAAAAAGACTCAAAAGCCTCACCCCCTACCCCTCTCCGAGGGGAAAGAGAAGTAGATACCATTTCCGCTACCCTTTTCTCAATCTTTTTCCTTATTATATATAAGGTACGGTCTAACGCCTTCTCTTCTTCGCCTGGAGTGTAATCACTCCCCTCTCCCCTTGGAGAGGGGCCGGGGGAGAGGCTCCTCTTCACAAATATTTGCTTGATGTCAGGCTCGACTTCGCGAGCTGCCTCACCCAGCACTTCCGGACAAGTAGGAACCGTACGCAAGTGCATCAGCTGCAAGCCCTCGCGCTCTATCTCCTCTATCATCACAGAAAGTATCTCCTGTTGCGACTTCTCTTCTTTGGGAAGAAACACCAGACCTGTACCGTACTTCCCCTTTTCAGGTACAGGGATGCCCTGCAAAAGAATGAACTCATGGGGTATCTGCAGCATGATTCCTGCACCATCGCCTGTCTTGTCACGGGTTTCGGCACCTCGGTGCTCCATGTTCTCCAGCACGCGCAGCGCCTGGTCAACCAGTTCGTGACTCTTGCCACCATGTATGTTAACTACCATGCCCACGCCACAAGCATCATGTTCATACTGCGATTGATACAGTCCGTTTTGCTTACTTTTTGTCATATTATCCTATCTAAATCTTCATTTTGTCTAATTTTGGGCGCAAAGGTAATACAAAAAGTTATAAAAACAATCGATTTTGCGACAAATATTCATCTTAAAAACAAACAAAAATAACAAAATGATACAAAAACACACATTTTTACAACATAACGAAAAGAAATCAAGACTCTTTATTGCTCATTGGTTTACACTTTGTCATTTGGGATATTTTTGTTCGTGCGAAAATGGAAACTCATGCGGTTTTTTCTTCGAATTCGCCGTAACTTTGCAGGCGATTTACAGCATAAGGATATTTAATAATAATATAAGGTATATGCAAACCAAATATATTTTCGTTACGGGCGGTGTGGTTTCTTCTTTGGGGAAAGGCATTATCTCCGCCAGCATCGGCAAGTTGCTGCAGGCACGGGGCTATAAAGTCACCATCCAGAAGTTTGACCCCTACATCAACATTGACCCTGGAACGCTGAACCCCTATGAGCACGGAGAATGCTATGTGACGGAGGATGGTTTCGAAACCGACCTCGACTTAGGTCACTACGAACGGTTCACAGGTATTCGCACCACACGGGACAATTCCATTACAACCGGACGTATCTACAAGACCGTCATCGACCGCGAACGTCATGGTGACTATCTGGGGAAAACCATTCAAGTGGTACCGCATATTACGGACGAGATTAAAAGACGGATGCTCCGTGAAGGACTTGGTGAGACTTTCGACTTCGTCATTACCGAGGTGGGAGGCACCATCGGCGACATAGAGAGCGCTCCCTTCATGGAAGCTATCCGACAGTTGCGATGGCAGCTGGGGCGTGATGCGGTGTGTGTGCACCTGACATACGTGCCTTATCTGAAGGCTGCCGAAGAATTGAAAACAAAGCCTACTCAACATAGTGTCAAGGAATTACAAGGCATGGGTATTCAGCCTGATATCCTTGTACTTCGTACCGAGCGCCACCTTGACGATGCCATACGTCTGAAGGTGGCATCTTTTTGTAATGTTGATTTGGAGTGTGTGGTACAGAGCGAGGACATGCCCAGCATCTACGAGGTACCCGTAAACATGCAGCGGCAGGGACTTGACGCCGCCATCATGCGCAAGATAGGAATACCCGTAGGTGAGACACCTGCCATGAAGTCGTGGCACGACTTCCTTGACAAACAGCACCAGGCAACACACGAAGTGCATATCGGACTGGTGGGTAAGTACGACCTGCAGGACGCTTACAAGAGCATTCGGGAGAGCCTGAACCTGGCGGGTATCTACAACGACGTGAAAACAAAGATACACTTCATCAACAGCGAAGATATCACGTCCGGAAATGTGTCAGGAAAACTGCACGGCATGACAGGCATCGTTATCTGCCCAGGATTTGGGCAACGTGGCATAGAGGGAAAGATCATTGCCGCCGAATATGGACGCACGCACGACATTCCCACCTTCGGCATCTGTCTCGGTATGCAGATGATGGTCATTGAGTTTGCCCGCAACGTCCTGGGGTATAAGGATGCCAACAGCGTCGAGATGGACGACAAGACACCGCACAACGTCATCGACATGATGGAGGAGCAGAAGAGCATCACCAATATGGGCGGCACCATGCGACTGGGTGCCTACGAGTGTGAGCTACGGGAAGGCAGCCGTGTGGCGCAGGCCTATACGGCACAGGACGATTCTTCACTCTCTGCTCTTCACCCTTCACTTACAATAAGCGAGCGTCACCGCCACCGCTATGAGTTTAATAACGTGTATAAAGAGCAATACGAGGCTGCCGGCATGAAGTGTGTGGGCATCAACCCTGCGGCAAACCTTGTGGAGATTGTTGAGATACCGACCTTGCAGTGGTACATCGGCACGCAGTTCCACCCGGAGTACTCGTCAACGGTGCTCTGTCCGCACCCGTTGTTTATGAGTTTCGTCAGGGCGTGTTCTGAGTAATCTGAGTAGTCTGAGTAATCTGAGTAATCTGAATAATCTGAATAATCTGAGTAATCTGAGTAGTCTGAATAATCTGAGTAATCTGAATTATCTGATATGGAACAGCTGAAGCATGAGTGTGGCGTGGCGATGATTCGCCTGCTGAAACCTTTAGAGTACTACGGGCAGAAGTACGGTACATGGGCGTGGGGCTTCAATAAACTCTACCTGATGATGGAGAAGCAGCACAACCGCGGACAGGAAGGTGCCGGCATTGCCTCGGTGAGCCTGGCCAACAAGCCTGGCACGGAGTATATGTTCCGTGAGAAAGCTGAGGGTAAGGATGCCATCACGGAGATTTTCTCGCGGGTTACTGCAGAGATGGCAGGCGAACTGCTGATGGGGCACCTGCGCTATTCGACCACGGGCAAGAGTGGGCTGACCTTCGTGCACCCCTTTCTGCGTCGCAACAACTGGCGGGCAAAGAACCTCTGCCTGTGCGGCAACTTCAACATGACGAATATAGACGAGGTGTTCCAGTTCCTCACTGCTCAGGGACAGTCACCACGCATCTACAGCGACACCTACATCACGCTGGAACTGATGGGGCACCGTCTGGACCGTGAGGTGGAACGGCTGTTTGCTGAAGCTAAGCAGAAGGGGCTCGAGGGCCTTGATGTTACACAATATATTGACGACCATGTGGATATGGCCAATGTGCTGAAAACCACCATGCAGCACTACGACGGCGGCTACGTGATATGCGGACTGACCGGAAGTGGTGAGATGTTCGCCATGAGAGACCCCTGGGGCATCCGTCCGGCATTTTACTACCGTGACACCGAGATAGTGGCACTTGCCAGCGAACGTCCTGTCCTGCAGACCACGTTCAATCTTCAGCGTGAGAACATTCATGAGCTGAAACCGGGCGAGGCACTCATTGTGCGGCATGACGGCGAGTGCCATACAGAACAGATTTTGCCGCCGCGGCAGTTTAGTGCCTGTAGTTTCGAACGCATCTACTTCAGCCGGGGCTCTGATGGTGACATCTATCAGGAGCGCAAGCGGCTGGGCGAGCAACTGACACCCACCATACTGCAAGCCATCAATGGTGAGACTGAGAACACGGTGTTCTCCTACATTCCCAATACGGCCGAGGTGGCCTACTGCGGCATGACGGACGGTTTCCGTCAGCGCGGCCTTAACGTACGAACCGAGAAGGTGGTGTGGAAAGACATCAAGCTGCGCACCTTCATTGCCGACAATAGCGAACGCAACGATTTGGCCGCTCATGTCTATGACATCACCTACGGCTCGGTCAGACCCTACGAAGACAATCTCGTTATTATCGACGACAGCATTGTCAGGGGAACAACGCTCCGGGAAAGCATCTTCAAGATTCTCGACCGTCTGCACCCCAAGAAAATCGTGATGGTGTCGAGCTCGCCGCAGATCCGCTACCCCGACTATTATGGCATCGACATGTCACACTTAGAGGAACTCTGTGCCTTCCGTGCCGCCATCGCACTCATCAAGGAGAGGGGAATGCAGCAGCTGTTGACAGAAGTTTACCGGAAGTGCAAGGCAGAACCATTGTCCACAAACCATGTCCGTGCCATCTATGCACCTTTCACGTTAGAAGACATCAACCGCAAAATCGTTGAGATGCTTCTCCCGGAGGGCATGCAGACTCCCGTAGAACTGGTGTTCCAAAGCATAGAGGGCTTACATACGGCCTGCCCGAACCACCCGGGCGACTGGTACTTTACGGGGCGATACCCAACACCTGGAGGCATGCGCCTCTGTAACGAAGCATTTGTAAACTACATAGAGAAAACGCATATATAGAAAATCATATAATATGAGAGCAGCAAAACTGATACTTGAAGATGGAAGCGTGTTTTGTGGCTGGTCCTTTGGCTACGAGCATGACACGGCTGGCGAGGTAGTGTTCAACACAGCCATGACGGGATATCCGGAGAGTCTGACCGACCCCAGCTATGCGGGGCAGATACTGGTAAGCACCTTTCCGCTGATAGGAAACTACGGTGTACCCGATACTGGCTCGGGCAGCGACGGAATCCCCCTGTTCATGGAGAGTGAGCGAATTCACGTCAAGGCGCTGGTCGTAGCTGATTATAGCGAGAAGTACTCACACTGGAATGCCCGCGAGAGTCTGGCTTCATGGCTGAAACGTGAGAAGATTCCTGCCATCACGGGCATAGACACGCGACGCTTGACAAAAGTGCTCCGGGAACATGGAGTCATGATGGGACGAATTGTTGTAAACGAAGAACGTGCTACCGCTCACCATGAACAGGAGAACTATGGGAGCGTGAACTGGGTGGAGAAGGTGAGCTGTAAGGAGGTCATCACCTATTACCCGGATGTCACGTCCGCTCCTCACTCTTCACTCCCACGTGTGGTGCTGGTCGATTGCGGTGTGAAGGCGAACATCATCCGCTGCTTGCTGAACCGCGGCGTGGAGGTGGTGCGCGTGCCCTGGGACTACGACTTCAACCAGTTGGAGTTCGACGGTCTGTTTCTGGCTAATGGCCCTGGCGACCCGGAGCGCTGCGAAACCACCGTGCAGCATATCCGCCAGTTCCTGAACAACGGGCATGTACGCCCCTGCATGGGCATCTGCCTGGGCAACCAGCTGCTGGCCCGTGCGGCAGGTGCCAAGACCTACAAACTGAAATACGGTCACCGTTCGCACAACCAGCCCGTGCAACGGGTAGGCAGCACACAGTGTTTCATCACGTCACAGAATCACGGCTATGCCGTTGATGACAAGACGCTGCCTGCCGACTGGGAACCACTCTTCGTGAACATGAACGACGGTTCGAACGAGGGTATCCGCCACAAGACCTACCCTTGGTTTTCGGCGCAATTCCATCCGGAAGCCTGCTCGGGACCGGTAGATACAGAATTCCTGTTTGACGAGTTTGTCAGAAGCCTCACCCCCAACCCCTCTCCCAAGGAGGGGGGAGTAGATAGTTCTTTCACTGATAACCCTGCCGGCAAGAGCAATTACTTCCCTCTCCTTGGGAGAGGGGTTGGGGGTGAGACAAAGGTTCTCCTTCTCGGTTCCGGAGCCCTGAAAATCGGTCAGGCCGGAGAGTTTGACTATAGCGGTGCCCAGGCGCTGAAGGCCCTGAAGGAGGAGGGCATCCACTCAGTGCTCATCAATCCCAACATCGCTACGGTACAGACCTCGAAGGGCATTGCCGACACGGTATATTTCCAGCCCGTACAACCAGACTTCGTGGAGCGTATTATTGAAAAGGAACGGCCTGACGGCATCCTGCTGTCGTTTGGCGGACAGACGGCACTCAACTGCGGTGTGGAGCTCTACAAGCGTGGCGTGCTGGAGAAATATGGCGTGAAGGTGTTAGGAACTCCCGTGCAGGCCATCATTGACACCGAAGACCGTGACCTCTTCGTGAAGCGACTCGACGAGATAGGCGTGAAGACCATCAAGAGCCATGCGTGCAGCACCATCGAGGAAGTGCGTAAGGCTGCGAAAGAGTTAGGCTACCCCGTGATACTGAGAGCTGCCTACGCGTTAGGCGGGCTGGGCTCGGGCTTCTGTGACAACGATGAAGAACTGGAGCAGCAGGCGGAGGAAGCATTCTCGTTCTCGCCACAGGTACTGGTGGAGAAGTCGCTGAGAGGCTGGAAGGAGATTGAGTACGAGGTGGTACGCGACCGCTACGACAACTGCATCACCGTCTGTAACATGGAGAACTTCGACCCGCTGGGCATCCATACGGGCGAAAGTATTGTGGTGGCGCCCAGTCAGACGCTGACTAATGCCGAGTACCACAAGCTGCGTGCGCTGGCCATTAAGATTATCCGCCACATCGGCATTGTCGGTGAGTGTAACGTGCAGTACGCCCTCGACCCACAGTCGGAGGACTACCGTGTCATCGAGGTAAATGCCCGTCTCTCGCGTTCGTCGGCGTTGGCATCGAAGGCCACTGGCTATCCGTTGGCCTTCGTGGCAGCCAAGTTAGGACTGGGCTACGGGCTCTTCGAACTGAAGAACTCGGTAACGAAGACCACCAGCGCCTTCTTCGAGCCTGCCCTCGACTATGTGGTGTGCAAGATTCCGCGTTGGGACCTCACGAAGTTCCATGGGGTGAATCATCAGCTCGGGTCGTCGATGAAGAGCGTGGGCGAAGTGATGGCTATAGGCCGTACCTTCGAGGAAGCGCTGCAGAAGGGATTGCGCATGATAGGCCAAGGCATGCATGGATTCGTGGAGAACAAGGTGCTGCGGGTTGACGATATGCAGGATGCGCTGCTGCATGCCACGGAGAACCGCATCTTCGTCATTTCGAAAGCCATGCAGATGGGCTATACGATTGAGCAGATTCACGACCTGACCAAGATAGACCGCTGGTTCCTCGAGAAACTGCGGAAGGTGGTGGCAATTGACCTGCGGCTGCGCGAGTACCGCCCCCTTGCGGAGATGGTGGCCTGCATGGAGCCCATGGAACTCATCGAGTTTCTCGAGGCTCCGGAGTTCGTCGAACTGCTGCGCGAGGCCAAGGTCTATGGTTTCTCCGACTTCCAGATAGCGCGTGCTATCGGACTGGAGGCAGACATGTCCATGGAAGAGGGCGGCCTGCTGGTTCGCAGTTGGCGTAAGGAACTGGGTGTCGTTCCTACGGTCAGCCAGATAGACACGCTGGCAGCGGAATACCCGGCTCAGACTAATTACTTGTATTTGTCGTACCTTTAAAACAGAATAGTTATGTGTGGAATAACAGCAATCCTGAACGTGAAGGAACAGACGCCGGAACAGCGTCAGAAAGCATTGAGAATGAGTCAGAAAATCCGCCATCGCGGTCCTGACTGGAGTGGAATATACTGTGGCGGAAGTGCCATCCTCGCCCACGAGCGACTGAGCATTGTCGATCCGGAGAGTGGCGGGCAACCCCTTTATTCGCCAGACCACAAGCAGGTGCTGGCCGTGAATGGCGAAATTTATAACCATCAGGAAATACGTCGTCGCTATGCCGGTCAGTATGAATTCCAGACAGGCAGCGACTGCGAGGTGATTCTGGCGCTCTACAGAAGCCTCACCCCCGCCCCCTCTCCTAAGGGCGAGGGGAGTAATATCACCCACAAGCAGATTCTCCAGATGCTTGAGCAACTCAGCGGCATCTTTGCCTTTGTGCTCTACGACGAGGAGCGCAATGAGTTCCTCATTGCCCGCGACCCCATTGGTGTCATACCTCTTTATATAGGTTACGACAGCGACGGGACCATCTACGTGGCCTCCGAACTGAAAGCCCTCGAGGGCCAGTGTGAGCGTTACGAGCCGTTCTTGCCTGGACACTATCTATTTAGTGAAGGGTGTAGGGTGGAGAGCGGAGAGTTTGCTACCGCTCGAGATACTACCGGAGAAGACGCAGCGGTAGCAAACTCTACACTCTCCACTCTAAACTCTAAACTAAAACGGTATTATCGCCGCGACTGGTTTGACTATGATGCCGTCAAGGATAACGGAGCCTGCGTCGGGGCCATACGCGATGCCCTCGAAGATGCCGTCCGTCGCCAGCTCATGTCCGACGTGCCCTACGGCGTGCTGCTCTCCGGGGGGCTTGACTCAAGCGTCATCTCCGCCATTGCCCAGAAATTCTCCGAGCACCGCATTGAGGACGATTCGAAGACGAAGGCTTACTGGCCACGTCTGCACTCTTTTGCCGTGGGACTGAAGGGAGCGCCTGATTTGGCCAAAGCCCGACTTGTGGCCGACCACATCGGCACCGTACACCACGAAATTAACTACACCATACAGGAGGGCCTCGATGCCATCCGCGACGTCATCTACTTTATTGAGACCTACGACGTGACCACCGTCCGTGCCTCCACACCCATGTATCTGCTGGCCCGCGTCATCAAGTCGATGGGCATCAAGATGGTGCTCTCGGGCGAGGGTGCCGACGAGATATTCGGCGGCTACCTCTACTTCCACAAAGCCCCGTCGGCCAAGGACTTCCATGAGGAAACAGTTCGCAAACTCTCCAAGCTCCACCTCTACGACTGTCTGCGCGCCAACAAGAGTCTGTCGGCGTGGGGTGTCGAGGGCCGTGTGCCATTCCTCGACAAGGAGTTCCTGGATGTCGCCATGCGTACCAATCCCGAAGCGAAGGTGTGTCCGGGCTCAACGATTGAGAAGCGAATTGTGCGCGAGGCTTTTGCCGACCTGCTGCCTGCCGAGGTTGCCTGGCGCCAGAAGGAGCAGTTCTCGGACGGCGTCGGCTATTCATGGATTGACACGCTCAAGGACATCACCTCCAAAGCCGTTACCGACGAGCAGATGGCTCACGCTGCCGAGCGTTTCCCCATCAATCCGCCGAAGAACAAGGAGGAGTACTACTACCGCAGCATCTTCGCCGAGCATTTCCCCAGCGACTCCGCTGCCCGCAGCGTACCCTCGGAGGCCAGCGTAGCCTGCTCGACAGCCATCGCCCTTGAATGGGATGCCGCCTTCCGTAACATGAACGACCCAAGCGGGCGTGCCGTCAAGGGAGTGCACGAAAAGGCGTATTAAGGCAGAAAAGAGTAAAATCATCTTCTGGTGATTTCCGCCGTCAGGCGTATAGTTTTTTGTTTGTCGTCGGTGCCGCCTATATATATAGCGGCACCGACGACGAACGAAAAACAGCCAGACAAAACAAGGACAAATTCAAGTGCCGCCTACACCCATTGAAAACGGCACTTTCACGCTGTCTAAACGGCACTTTCACGCTGTCTAAACGGCACTTTCACAGTGTCCAAACGGCACTTTCACAGTGTCCAAACGGCATTTACGGACGGTCCAAACGGCGTTTCCAATGTTGCTGTCAGCGGCAATTTTCAGGAAAAAGTTGAAAAAAGTTAGCGAGAAGGAAAAGAATTTTCCTGAAAATATTTTGTTAATTCGCTGATTTGTCGTACCTTTGCAGCCGCTTAAAAGAAAAATTGAACAAAAAAACAGTTGATGAAAAGCGACAACATGAAAAATCAGTACCGCGTGAACGAGCAGATACGCGTTCGTGAGGTACGCATTGTAGGGGAGGGTGGCAGCACCGTGGTGCCAACTCGTCAGGCTTTGGATATGGCTCGTGAACAGGGTGTTGACCTCGTAGAGATTTCGCCTAACGCGCAGCCGCCTGTTTGTCGCTTGATTGACTACAGCAAGTTCCTCTACCAGCAGAAGAGGCGCCAGAAGGAAATGAAGGCGAAGCAGGTGAAGGTGGAAGTGAAGGAGATTCGTTTCGGGCCTCAGACCGACGAACACGACTACCAGTTCAAGTTGAAGCACGCCAAGGAGTTTCTGGAGGAAGGCAACAAGGTGCGTGCGTACGTATTCTTCCGTGGGCGAAGCATTCTGTTCAAGGAGCAGGGCGAGGTGCTGCTGCTGCGTTTTGCCAACGACCTGGAGGAGTTTGGCAAGGTAGAGTCGATGCCGAGCTTAGAGGGCAAGAAGATGTTTCTCTACTTAGCTCCGAAGAAGGCCGGTGTGGCCAAGAAGAGCCAGCAGAAGCGCGACAACGAGCGCCGCGAGGCAGAGGCCAAGGAGGCCGGACGCATGATGGAGGAGGCGGAGAAGCCTGCCAATGGCGGACTGCTTGCCAACGCGAAAATCAGCGCCGAGGCTCTTGAGAAGCTTACGAAGAGTGAGGAGGATTGAAGAAAAGAAAACAGGTGCGTAACGCCCGGTATATGCGTTGCCATCGGATATTTAAATTAAATATTAAACATTTAAAATTAAAAACAATGCCAAAAGTTAAGACAAATTCCGGTGCAAAGAAAAGATTTTCGTTCACCGGTACGGGTAAGATTAAGAGACACCACGCTTACCACAGCCACATTCTTACGAAGAAAACCAAGAAGCAGAAACGTAATTTGGTAGGCTCTACCATTGTTGATGTTTCAAACATGAAGCAGGTTCGCGACCTGTTGTGTCTCCGTTAAAAACCTATTGTCAAACATTTAAAGTAAAAGAAAACTATGCCAAGATCAGTTAATCATGTTGCTTCAAGAGCAAAAAGAAAGAGAATTCTGAAACTTACTCGCGGCTACTTCGGTGCCCGTAAGAATGTTTGGACAGTAGCCAAGAACACTTGGGAGAAAGGTCTTACCTACGCTTATCGTGACCGTAAGAACAAGAAACGCACCTTCCGCGCCCTGTGGATTCAGCGTATCAACGCTGCTGCACGCATGCAGGGTATCAGCTATTCTGCCCTGATGGGTGGCTTGAACAAGGCTGGTATCGAGATTAACCGCAAGGTGCTTGCTGACTTAGCTGTCAACAACCCTGAGGCTTTCAAGGCTATCGTTGAGAAGGTGAAGTAAAAAAAATCTTCTGCACGGAGTGTAGAAAGAAAAAAAGTCGCGACTCTTTTTAGGGTTGCGACTTTTTTTTGTCATGATGATACTTTGTTTATCCCCTTCATGCTGAGCGAAATGCGCTTGCGACGCAAATCGACGTCGATGACCCGGACGCGAACGTGCTGGTGGAGACGTACGACTTGCGTGGGGTCGCTGACAAAGCGGTCGGCCAGCTGTGACACATGGACGAGTCCGTCCTGATGGACGCCTACATCGACAAAGGCACCGAAGTTCGTAATGTTTGTCACGATGCCTGGCAGCTCCATGCCTTCGTGCAGGTCGTCAATGGTCTGTACGCTGCTGTCGAATTCGAAAGCCTCAATCTGTTCACGTGGGTCACGGCCAGGCTTCTCCAATTCTTGCATGATGTCGGTCAGCGTTGGCAGTCCGATGCTTTCTGAGACATAATGCTGAAGATTGATTTCAGAGCGCTTCTCCTTTTGGCCGATGAGGTCGGCAACCGTACAGCGGGAGTCTTTGGCCATCTGTTCTACCACGCTGTAGCTCTCGGGGTGTACGGCACTGTTGTCAAGCGGATTCCTGGCATCAGGAATGCGGAGGAAACCGGCACACTGCTGAAAGGCAGCGGGGCCAAGGCGTGGTACTTTCTTGAGTTGGGCCCGACTGGTGAAGGCTCCATGCTCCTTCCTGTAGTCCACGATGTTTTTGGCGAGTGCAGGACCGAGTCCGCTGACATACATCAGCAGGTGCTGCGAGGCCGTATTGAGGTTGACCCCCACCATGTTGACACAACTCTCAACGGTTTGGTCGAGCGAGTGCTTCAGTTTGGTTTGGTCAACATCGTGCTGGTACTGGCCTACGCCAATGCTCTTGGGGTCAATCTTCACCAACTCTGCCAGCGGGTCCATGAGCCGGCGGCCAATGGAAATGGCACCACGCACGGTGACATCCTCGTCGGGAAATTCCTCGCGGGCTGTGGCCGATGCGGAATATACGGAGGCACCGTCTTCACTGACGGTAAAGACTTGTGGTTTCTTCTCTGCATACTCAGAAAGAACATCGTCAACAAACGACTTTGTCTCGCGACTGGCGGTACCGTTGCCTATGGCTATGGCCTCAATCTGGTAATCGCGAATCATTTGTTGAAGGTGAACTGTGGCCTGCATGCGGTGGTTGACGGGTGGGTGGGGGAATATGGCCTCCTGATGCAACAGCAGGCCCTGAGCATCTAAACACACTACCTTACAGCCGGTACGGAACCCCGGGTCAATGCCCATGACGCGCTTTTGTCCTAACGGAGCCGACAGCAGCAGCTGACGCAGGTTTTGGGAAAACACGTTGATGGCTTCTTCGTCGGCCTTTTCCTTGCTTATATTGGAGAATTCCGTCTCTATGGAAGGATAAAGCAACCGCTTGTAGCCATCTGCTACGGCTTCGGCTACCAGACGCTGGCAGGCACCATTGCCACGAACGTAATTCTTCTGAAGCCGGGAAATGGCATCGGCTTCGTCGATGGTGATGCTCACTCGAAGGATGCCTTCGGCCTCGCCTCGGCGCATGGCAAGCAGACGGTGGGAAGAGCAACGCTTCAAAGGTTCTTCCCAGTCAAAATAGTCGGAATACTTGGCTGCTTCGTCAGTATCTTTCTTGCTCTTTACTACTTTGGACACGATGAAAGCCTCGCGACGAAAAGCTGCTCTTACCTGATTGCGGCTGCGTTCCTCTTCACTAACCTGTTCGGCTATGATGTCTTTGGCACCACTCAGGGCGGCTTCCGCGCTGCTGACCTCACCGCGCACAAAGCGTTGGGCCGCTGCCTTTGGCTGAGGCTCACGCTGCAGTAAGAGCAGTTGTGCCAGCGGCTCCAGTCCTTGTTCGCGTGCCACCTGTGCACGGGTGCGGCGACGGGGCTTATACGGCAGATAGATGTCTTCGAGCGTGGTGCTGTCCCAACAGTCGTCGATGCGCTGCTGCAACCCGGGGGTCATCTTTCCCTGCTCGGCAATGGTCTTTACGACGGTTTCCTTGCGCTTGGCAATTTCACGAAGTCTTTCTGCGCGGTCGCTTATAGTGGTTATCTGCACTTCGTCAAGTCCACCGGTACGTTCCTTGCGGTAGCGTGATATGAAGGGAATCGTGCACCCCTCGTCCAGAAGTTTGAGCGTGTTCTCAACGGCATGTTCGTTGAGGTGTAGTTCGGTGGCAATGAGCCGGCTGAAAGTCTTGATCATATATTCTGTTTCTGTAGTTTTATTGTTCTTCTTATTCATTGAGAGCCCCACAATGCGGGCAGATGCCTTTCGACGTTAACGGCCTGCCGCAGTTCCCGCAGAGGTAATGCTCGCGGCCGGTGCGGGCGCAACGCCACAAAGCCCATGCCACGTAGATGAGCAGAAGCGGGTAGCCAATATACCAGAGCGTGGTGAGGCTGAACACCACATAGTTGACAGCACAGACGGCTGCCAGTCCGGCCAGGTAGAGAATGGCGTCGCCCAGCGGCAGCCTTCGGTAAAGGTCAATCAGCACGGCGACACCTGCCACGACGATGGCCCATACAGAGGTGAGAAACAAGCCCAGCACCGGGGGCAGGGCAAAGGGGTTGAGCGAGGGGTGGTAGTAGAAGTGGCGCCACGTCTCGGGGCCGAACATCTGGATGGAGGCATAGAGCGTGGCTGATGACGCAACAAGCAGACATAGCAGGGTGGGGTAGAAGGACGCGATGTCGCGGAAGTGCACGATGTAGGCGTTACGGCGACTCAGACGGAACAGCCCGTAGGCAGCACCCACCACCACCAGAAAGGCCAGGAAGATGAGCAGGTGACTGTTGGAGAAAAAGTCAATGAACTGAGATATGGGGTCGTCGGGCGACACGCTTTTCAGCATTTCACTCTCCCTGACCCATCCCTGTGTGAGCTGGTCGCGGGCTACCTTCACCCATACGGAGTCGATGCTGTCCTGAGGCTGTACGGAGATGTCTGCCACCACCAGGTGGTCGTCCTTGATGACTTTCACAGAATCGCTCTCGTCCGTAATCAGCATCAGCGTGTCGGCACTGACCACAAAGTTGTAGCCCTGTGTGTAGTGGTGCGTGGTGAAGAATGAGATGCTGTCAAGCTGCTCTTCGGTCAGGTCCCATGCGTCAGGTGTTTGCTGGCCGTGATGATAGCAGGCTGTCAGCGTCATGCATAGTGCGATGCAAGATAATATTTTCCTCATGGTTGTTTGGCATATATATTCATCTGACAGTTTTTGCAGTCAAATTCAAGAAGAAATTTCCGTCCGTTGCTCAGTTGTAGTGACAGCGGCTCATGCCATGATGGTTTTTTGCCGCCACGGCGTGTGCAATAGCCCAACGAATAGCGCAGACAGTGTCGGCACTGCATGAGCAATGCTGCTTTTCCGCCTTTCAGCTCGTAGGCTGTAGGCTCGGTTTCGTGATAGAACGCTGCTGCCTGTTGGTTGGCAATGTTGTATAGGTAGTGCTGCTGGTAGCTTGGTGCGGGAATGCGTGCTGCCTCATGCTGTATGGTAAAGGGCGCGTTGCACGTAGTTCCGGACTTCAAGAGGTGGGTAACCATAGTACGGCGCATTTCTGCAAGATGGCTGTTAGGAATAAAGTAAGGGAAATCAGCGGCCATGTTGAACGCTGTGCAGGTAAAGGGCGTACCGCCCAGTTTGCTCAACTCACGAATGATATTCTCGCGCTGCGATGTCCGGGCTAACTGGTGAGACAGGTGGAACGTAAAGCTGCCGTTCAGCGTGTTGGTAGTGTCTGTGACGCGTAGGGTAAACCCTTCTTCAGTACCATCGTCGCGTAAGACATCAAAGTGCAGCATGATGGGAATTTTCCGTTCACTGCTTGGCCGTGACAATTGGCGCTCAAATTCTGTGTCGTTATTACGGTAAAGAGACATGCCAGGCCGTAAATCATCTGGCATTTGTTGCGGAAAAAGACGGTTGCCTTCAGCTCGGTTGACCCTAAACCCTTTAAGCGTGCGTACATGATTATTTAAATATAGGTAGCAAAGACCGTCGCCGTTGGCAAAGCGTGCTGTGCCGGCCACCGTGAAATACTTGCCGCGGAGTTCCTTGACCGTACCAACAAACTCACCCATGGCTTTGGGGGTGTCAGGCGAGTAAATGTCTGGTTGACGGCCATGCAGGAAATAAGTGGTGAACCCACGGTTAAATGTTTTCTTCAGGTTGGGCCTGAATGAGTAGGTGCAATGCCCAAGTGAAGCCCGTTGGTACTTGTCAGGATGTCGGCCGATAAGCTCATTGAGCTTGTCGCTGTAAGCTGCGGTCACATTCTTGACATAAGTAATATCCTTCAGACGTCCTTCTATCTTAAACGACGTGGCACCGGCAGCAGCTAATTCTTCAAGGTGTTCGCTGAGGTTCAGGTCTTTCAGCGACAGCAGGTGCCGGTTGTGTTCAATGATGTTCCCGTTGTCATCTGTCAGGTCGAACTCCATGCGGCAGACTTGAGCGCAGGCTCCTCGGTTGGCGGAACGTGCAAAACAATGCTGTGAGGCGTAACACTGTCCTGAATAGCTGACGCACAAGGCACCATGAACAAACACCTCAAGGGGCATGTCGGGAACCTGGCGGTGAATGTCGGCAATTTCAGAGACCGACAGTTCACGGGCCAGAACAACCCGCTGAAAGCCTAACTCTTGTAGCCAGTGCACTTTGTCGGCCGTACGGTTGTCGGTTTGTGTGGAGGCATGCAGCGCTATGGGGGGCAGCTTCATGCGCAACAGTCCCATGTCCTGAACCAGGATGGCATCAATGCCCGCTTGGTAGAGTTGCCATAGCAGCTCTTCAGTGTCAGAGAGCTCATCGTCATAGATAATGGTGTTGACAGTAGCATAGACCCTTGCGCGATACTGATGAGCATAATCGCACAGTTGGCGAATGTCCTCAATGGGGTTACCTGCAGCGACACGTGCTCCAAAGCGTTCGGGGCCGATATATACGGCATCGGCACCGTGGTCAATGGCTGCGATGCCACATTCTAAATTCTTTGCAGGTGCAAGGAGCTCGAGTTTCTGCATGTATTATTCTATTTTGTTAATGTCGTAGGGAGTTTCCTGATAGACGTAATAGTTAATCCAGTTGCTATAGAACAAGTTTGCATGTGCCCGCCAGCTCACCATGGGCATTTGTGAGGGGTCGTCATGAAAATAGTAATTCTTGGGCAGACGAACATCGTCGCGGATGTCCTTGTCGCGGCGATACTCCTTGTCAAGCGTGTCAGGTGAGTATTCCATGTGGCCGGTAATAAAGAACTCACGGCCGCCACGGGCCATGACAATGCAGACGCCACTTTCCTCGGAGTCGGCAATCAGCGTCAGGTCGCGACAGGAAAGAATGTCCTCCCTGTGTATTTCCGTATGCCGGCTGTGAGGCATGTTGAAGACATCGTCGAAGCCTCGGAAAATGGGGAGTTGGGGAAGCAATGGCCGCTGAGGGAAAATGCCGAACATTTTTTGGGGAAGGGCATACTTCGGTATGTTGTAGTTATAGTATAGTCCGGCCTGTGCTGCCCAGCAAATGTACAAGGTGCTTGTTACATGGGTACGAGCCCATGAAAAGATGGTCTTCATCTCGTCCCAGTATTTTACTTCCTCATAGTTGAGCGTCTCAACGGGAGCTCCGGTAATAATCATACCGTCGAACTTCTCATTCTTGATTTGTTCAAAGTCGCGGTAGAACATCATCATGTGTTCGATAGGCGTGTTTTTGGGAGTGTGGCTCTTTAGTTTCATAAAGCTGACCTCTATCTGCAGAGGGGTATTCGACAGCAGACGTATAAGATCGGTTTCGGTCGTTATCTTGAGTGGCATGAGGTTCAGAATAACGATTTTCAGCGGACGGATATCCTGCATGTGTGCACGGGAATAGTCCATCACGAAGATGTTTTCCTGCTTCAACAGTTCTATGGCAGGTAGTTTGTCGGGTAGTCTTAAAGGCATTTTATTTGATGATAAAAATTATTCAACTCTGATGATACATACTGACACATTATCGTAACCACCGGCATCGATGGCTGCCTGACACATATTGCTGGCATTGCCGCCAGTGGAGGCTATATATTCTATTTTCTCGTCTGCAATCATATCGTTCAAGCCGTCAGAACATAGCATATAGACATCGCCGGGGCAGACGTCAGCGGTAAACTCAAACATGTCGATAAACGAGTGGTGGCATCCGCCACCAATGCAATTTGTAATAATGTTGGAATGTTTCTTGGTGCCCGTCATGTTGTTCAATGAGTGGTCTGTAGAAAGCTGTGTCAGCTTTCCGTCGCGGTAGCGGTATAGTCGGCTGTCGCCGCAGTTAAGCCAAAAGAAACGGTGCTCATAATAGATAATGGCAATGAGCGTGGTACCCATTTCGCTGACTGTCGGGTCACTCAGCCCTCTGGAGTCAATGATATGATTAATGGATTGCAGCCATTCATTCATCATGTCATTCAACGCGCCTGGTGACAGACCTGTGGGTAAATCGTTGATAAAGAAGTGAAGGTTGGAAAGAGTCTCCTGACTGGCAACTTCTCCGGCATTGTGCCCGCCCATTCCGTCTGCTAATGCAATGACAAAACGATTGAGAGAACCGGGATAGACATCAGTCTCGTAGAAATCATTTCGAATGAATTGATCCCATACCAGTATCATATCTTCATTATTGCTTCTGATACATCCTACGTGGCTGCAAGCAGTAATGTTAAACTTTTCCATTTGACAGATAATCTTTCTGAATTAATTACTTTTTATATTTCGTTCACTCCACGGTTACCTGCATATTGACGTTAGCAATGGTAATAATGTCTCCATTCTTGAGCGTCATGGGAACATCAGGCTGTAGAGAATGATTGTTGAGTTTTGTTCCGTTAGATGAGTGCTTGTCAATAATGTTCCACCCTGTATCACTGCTATATACTAATTGTGCATGGATGCCTGATACAAACATGTTTTGTTCAAAATAGTGGCTGTATGGCCCCTGGCGTCGGCCGATGATGGCGCCCGGTTGTCCTATGATGCGAATGTCAAGGTTTGCATTGTACAGAGTCAGTACGGGGATGTTGTTAGGTATGGAAACTGTAATGGGGGGATGGGAATGGGTGTTAGTCATGAGACCGCCACAATAGATGCAGCGGCGACCCTTTCCGACCCTTCCGCAACTGCTACAGTAAAGCAGTGGCTGTCCGCATTGGTCGCAGAAGTGGGAGTCATCTTCAATTTCTTCCTTACAAGTGGGACATATAATCATATTTCGTCAGTCTTTATATCATCAGGTTCTATTAACTGATAGGTTTCTGCCGTGACTTCCGAAGAAGGCATGGCAGATACGCGCATTGAAAGTTGTTGGATGGTTGCATCCAACAAGTTACGCATTTCACGGGCGTTACCAAATGTGCCGTCTTTGCTGACCACCTTACGGCAGATGAGGCCCAACAGCTTGAACTCGGCATCAGGCGATAAGGTGTATTGCTCTTTTGCTGCCATTTTCTTGAATATAGCCAGCAGCTCGTCTTCGTTGTAGTCGTCAATGTGCAGCTTATGGGTGAAGCGACTGGCAAGTCCCGCGTTAGCAGCAAGAAAATCATCCATCTTGTCTTTATAGCCGGCTGCTATGACCACAAACTTTCCACGGTCGTCTTCCATGCGCTTCATCAGTGTGTCAATGGCTTCCTTTCCATATTGGTCACCGGCAGTACATAGTGTGTAGGCTTCGTCAATAAAGAGTATGCCACCCATGGCTTTGTCGCACATGTTATTGACAATCTTCGGTGTCTCGCCCATGTATTTCCCGACCAGTGTCGCACGGCTGGCCTCTATAACCCTTGACGTGGGAAGAATCTCCATGCTTTGCAAAACCTCTCCCATCTTGCGTGCTACGGAAGTTTTTCCTGTACCGGGGTTGCCGGTCAGAATGAAGTTCATGGACAATTGCTGAACTCTTCCTGCACCGATGGCGGCACGCTGTTTCATAAACATACTTTGTACTGCCAGTCGGCGAATCATGTTCTTGATGGTGCGCATACCGACAAAATCATCCAGCTCGTTGAGCACCTCATCTAAAGGACGTGCCGGTTCACTTTGTGACATGGGCAGATCAGTGGTGGTGATGCGATACATGTCAGCTTCGTTGAACTGAGCATGGCTAATTTCTCCAATGAGGCGTTGGCTTTGCTTTTCTATCGTCTCGTCAAATATGCGGCGGGCCTCACGGGCGTTCCCGAAATTCTTGTCCCGTCGCAGATATAATTGCTCAAATTGCCGGTGTATGGCAGCTTGTGTCTCTTGGTCAACGGTGAAACTCTTTTCTTTAGCCAGATTCAAAAAGATTTCAGTCAGTTCGTCTGGTGTGTAGTCTTCAAAATGAATGGTTTGGGTGAAACGACTCTTCAGACCAGGGTTTGAGTCGATGAAGTTGTGCATCTGGTCAGTATAACCAGCTACAATACAAATGAATTTTCCCCGGTCGTCTTCAAGTCGTTTCAGCAGCGTGTCGATAGCTTCGCTTCCGAATGTGTCGTTGTCGTTTGACTTCAATGTATATGCTTCGTCGATGAACAAAACTCCACCGATAGCTGTGTCAATGAGTTGGTTTGTCTTAATGGCAGTCTGTCCGCTATAACCCGCTACCAGTTTGCTTCGGTCGGCTTCAACTAACTGACCTCGTGACACAATGCCAAGGGTGCGGAACACGTCTGCCATGATTCTGGCAACGGTCGTCTTACCTGTGCCTGGGTTCCCTGTAAATACGTAGTGCTTGCCCAGGAAGGTGTGTTGTTCTCCGCGTTTTATCTGCAGGTTCAGAAACGCAGCAAGATTAGAGATTTCCTTCTTTACCGCAGTCAAACCGACAAGTCCGTCAAGTTTCGTCAGGCATTGGGAGTAGTCAACGGCTTTGGGAGTTTCGTATGGTATGTCATCCACAGTAATGGTCATCAGTTCTTCGTTTGTCGTGGAAGAAATGTTTACCTTTTGCAGGCGCTCTGCCTGTTTGCTGCATATCTTGTCAAAGAGCTGGCGCATTGTTCGCCCATTAGCAAAATCCTTGTCACGAGATTGGTAGATTTCGGTAATCATTTTCCGCGTCAATTCTTCTGCCTGGTGGTCGAAGACGTAGTTTTTTTCCTGAGCAAACAGCTTCATAATCTCCAGTAGTTGCTCAGGTGTATAGTCATCAATATTCAGGAAATAGTTGAAACGGCTTCTGAAACCAGGATTGATTCTGAACAGATTATCCATTTCTGTGCGATATCCGGCAGCTATGACGACGAACTTTCCCCGGTCGTCTTCCATGCGTTTCATCAGTTTTTCCAATGCTTGTGTACCTAAGTTGTCACGGTCACCCGCTTGGCTTACAGGAGCTAAGGTATATGCCTCGTCAACAAACAGGATGCCTCCGAGTGCTTTGTCACATAAACGGTCAACCACTTTTGGCGTTTCTCCCTGGTATTGGCTGACCATTTGCGAGCGGTCAACTTCCACGACATGGCCGCTGTCTAAATAGCCAATGGCAGCAAGTATCTCTCCTAATTTTCTGGCAATGGTCGTCTTACCCGTACCAGGGTTACCGGTCAGGATGATGTGCATGCCTGTTTTTTCCTGATTGCCCAAGCCGCGTTCTGCTCTCTGTATGTTGTTTTGAATGGTATATGCCATTTCGCGGACAGCCTTCTTGACAGAGTCCATTCCAATGTATTTGTCAAGGTCACTGAGTATTTCATCTAATGAACGTTCTGCCGGTACATAGCCTTTGATGTCTTCTTCCTCAACTGTAGTAGCAGACGCGCCGCGGCTGATGAATGAGGTGAAGATATTTTCGGCAGTCTTGCTGGCCACATGTGCAAAACCGAAAGTGTCATCCTTGGTCTTTATTTGATATTTGAAGTAGCGCAGCAGTTTTTCGTCGGCAGCAGGAGCATATTCGCTGATTCCATATTTTGTACGAAGTACAGCCCTGCAAATCTGACATAGCTCTGCGGGGCCGGGAGTGGGCAGACGGAAAGTGTATTTAAATCTGTTTGCAACGGCTGGGTTGCTTGCCAAGAAATCTTCAAGTCCCTTTGGTAGTCCTGCAATGACAACGATGGGGTCATCTTCCCAATGATCCATCTCTACGAACAGTTTGTCAAGTGGGTTTACCTGATTGGAGTATTTGTCGGGCAGTAGTTTTTGTACGTTGTCGAAAAACAATATGCCGTTGCGCGCTTTCTTGATATTATCGTCCCAGTGGTCAACAAAGCGCGAATAGTCAACGGCATCAACCATTGTCAGCTTCGGCTTTTCAATAATTTTGTGCTGGTAGAAATAGTCTCTGAGAATTTCAGCCAGTGCCGTCTTTCCCGTTCCGGTTTCTCCAATAATGATGGCATTGACACTCAGGCGTACCGAAGTAATGTCCCTTCTTGAGTGAAGAAAGGTGTAGGTGTCAACAATAATTTTGAGCTGTGCCTTAACATCCTCCAGACCGACCAGTTTGTCCAGTACGTTAGCTTCTACAAGTGGTTTTCCACACCATTTGCAGAACTTGGCTATCGACCTGTTGGACTTATGACAATGCTCGCAGTTCATTATTCAACGTCTTTTTGTATCTGTTTTACCATCTTTGTCGGAACCATTCTCAGGTTTTCCAAATCCGGGTTGCTGACATTCAGCAGCTTCGGACTATATACGACAAGTTCTGCAATCATGACAAGAGCCAGCATGCTCCATAGTACATAGTGCAGTATTGACTCTCCTGTGACGGAATGCAGCTGATCCTGAACGTCGTTCAGCAGACCAAATTTGGAACTCTTGTAACGGTACGACTTCGTTCTGAACGTATAGTACAGAGGCTCCAGAAGTTCTGATTTCACATCATTAGCAAGGACAGACTCCATCAGCTTATGGTCGTTTCTCCTCTCGCCCTTAAAGTCGGTAAAGAAACAAATGATGGTATATGCTGCTGTCAGGAATAAAACGGCAGGTATGAACATGCCGGGGTGGGAGTGATGTGCAAATTTGAGTATCCAGATAGGGATAAAGGAAGTTAGCATACTCAGTGCTCCCCATAGGCACGACATCAAGATTCCATAGCCGTGGAAGTATGACCTGACGGATATAATAAGTGCTGTCATGCCGCCCAGGGGCAGTGCTATCGTGAAGAAAGAATAGAATAGCAGATAGGCACGTCCGGAGATGCCTACGAACAAGACGAGCAGCGTCCATAGGGCAACGAGCGCGTAGAACGTGTAAAACCAGAACTTTTCTTTCTTTCGTGACTTCCTGTAGTTGTCGCGCAACTCTCTGAATCTTTTTGATGTTTCTTCTTTGGCATTGATAAACCGGCGGTAATAGAGCTGTTGACTATCAATTTCACCCAGTTTCAGAATCCATTTCTCCAACGTCTTTTCATAGCTGTATTCTTCGCTGAAATCCTGTAATGGATTTTCGTGATACCATACTGAAAGCCATTGCGCAAACGCGCTCTTGCGAATCTCCGGTTTTATCTGGGGGTAGAGGCTCTCGTCTATTTCGGTACCGTCGTCCAGTTCTGTCCCGTCAGACAAGACATATACAGGTGACACTCCTAAAATCCTGCACATCCTGTATGCAGCAGTACGTAGGTCGTAGGCACTTAAACGCTCACGGTTTTCCTCACTTTTCAGGTCGAAATTACTAATGGCTTGGTTCAGCTGCTCATGCCATCCGTGTAACTGGGCATAATACATGAAGCGACCCTCTGGGTCTGAGAATGCTGTTATTTCTGCTTCTGCATCTATGTCATCCATGTGTTGCCAGCGTATCAGTTCTTTCTTGAGCACCTCACCGACCTCCTTCGGGGTCTTTGCACTTCTCAAGTCGTATGCCGCATCACGATAAACGTTATACAGAACCTTGTAGGCCAGTTGCTTGGAGTGTTTCGTACCTGTGGTCATAATGCGTAATGACTCACATGCCATGTTGTCTTCATGACTATACATCCATGACAACAGCCGTCCGTCAGTCAGACTTTCCCATTCGTCATCTGTTACCTCCGAATAGCCAAAGGCCTTGACTATTTCTGCTAAAGTTGATGATGGGTATTTGGGTAAGAACGGTATGCTCTTGTCTATTTCATATACAGTTCGCAGAATGGCAATGCGCCCGTTAAAATCCTGGTAGTATGAGAAGTAACTGCGCAGTCTTTCAATGTCGGCCGTTGAGTGAGATTCCAGATACAGCCAAAGATTGTCGCTTGGGTTTCGCAGCAAAATGCTGTAGTCTTCTACATAGCTCAACAACGACAGGGCCACACTATGAACGTCATCACACAAATTCCCCTTAACGTCTTCGTAGGGGTAAGTCGGTTCCATAGCATAGACAGAAGCCATGAGACCTGCATGCTGATCTGCCGGATATTTGTTCTGTACGATGTCTTTAACAACAGTACTTAGCTTCATGTTACCACATTGCTCTAACCAAGCGGTCAGCCGTCCGCCATATAAATAGCCGATGGCCAGGCGCTCATGCTTCAGGAGTAATGGGATCAGTTCGTGGATATTGTCGGCAACAACATTATTCTCCGGGTCAACAATGAAACTCTTATAGCGGAGAATGGGCGATGAAATGTCCACCTTGGGAGACTCGCCGAGAAACCATTTCTCCACCTCTTCATAAGTCCAGCGGTTTTGCGGATTGACAGCCGTCAAACCTTGAATCAGCATTTTTATTCGTTCCGGCAGTTCGTTGATGTGGGGTATGCGGCCTTCATTCTTCTTACGCATCATGGCCCGTTCGTTCAGACTCATCGGATTCTCACCCAGCCAAAGCGTCAGCAACGTAATGCCTAAAGAATAATAGTCAACAGCCGGAGTAATTTCAACCACACCGTCAATCACGTCACTATACATTTCGGGTGCTGCATATACCGGGGTTCGCGCTTGGGTCGTCCGGTGCAGTTTCTCGTCATCCTGAATCATCGACGAAATGCCGAAATCGCCCAAAACCACTTCCTTATGTTCTTCGTCCCGGAAGAAGAAATTGCTGGGCTTAATGTCTTTGTGAATGATGCCGTTGTTGTGGCAGAATGCCAATGCAGCAGCGGCTTGAAGTGCAATGCGTCGCATCTGGTTGACGTCTCCGTTCAGCCGATATTCGTTCAGCGTGCCGCCACGCAAGTACTCCATCAGTTCATAGTCGCGGTTCTTGCCATCTACATAAGTCTTTCCGAAGTCCAGTAATTTTACCACCATTTCCATTTCCATACTCTTGATGACCCTGAGTATAGACTTCTTGATGGAGAAGTTGGGGTAATAAACCTTGAGGACATATTCCTGCTCGTCCTTGGCGACAAGGAATACCTGAGCTTCGCCAGAGTTGTCACTGATGCAACGTATATTTGTATAGTGTCGGCCTTTCAGCACAAACTCGTCTGCACCGTCGTCATACGTAGTGTTTGTTTTGGTTGCTGGTCTTTGTGTTGCCTCGGTCGAAGCTTGTGGCATAGCAGTGCTCCTGATGGTCGTACCGCCATACGTTTGTTCTGCAGGTCTCAATGTTTTGGGTCTTAATGTCTCGTCCATTTATTGATTGTCGTCTTTTATTTCTGCTGTTGTGTTTTTTCCTAAGATAACCCATTTCCCTCCAAGTTGGGGCTTGGCACAGCCACATGGACTGCTGTGCATGGCATGTTTATAGTTGCAGACCCAGGCAAGTCTGACCCCGATGGGACGACTGGCCATAGCATAGTTTCTTGCTTTGACGGGAGATTCTGTCTGTGGTATAGCCAGTTTGTCGAGGATAGCCGACAGCGACTTGATTTTCTCTGCCTTCTTGGCGGCTAATTCCTCTTTCGTCAGACGTTTTGTCTGGACTTTGGGCTGTTGCGGAGTCTCTCCTCTGTCTTCTGCAAGTAGTCGAAGCACCTGTTCGCGCAATCGCATGTTTATTTGTTCCCTGACCACGTCGCGTTCAGAGGTATAGGGAATCGTGTCTTCTAATGAGGAATACTCCGTTGCTGCCTCTAACAGTTCTTGGTAATCGGGATTTTTCTGAAGTTCCTTAACCAACAACTTGGCGTCTTCTGTCAGCGCATGGCCACATTGTTTGCAAAAGGCGAAACTGTTTAGTGTGTGGCATACGGGGCACACAATGCCTCCCTTGGGGCTGCCGCATTCTGGGCAATATGCTGCGTTCCCGCCTACATGAGCCCCACAAAATGAGCATGTTTCCGGACGAATGTACCGGTGGCACGTTTCACAAAAGTCTGCATCAGGGTCTATCTCTGAGCCGCAATGCGGACAGCTTGTTGTGTGCAAGGGTTTTCCGCACGAAGCACAGAACATGGCTTCTACATCGTTTGTTGCTCCGCAGTGGGGGCATTGAACGGCAGTTGCCGTTTGTTGTATTTGCAGTTCTTGTTGTTCTTCAGGCTCATTCCTTGTCTTTTGAAAATCGGGTAGGATGGTGGTCGAAGTCCGTTTAGTATTCTCCATGTAGGATGTATCTTCGTTTGTCATATACATTTTTCTTATTTAGCCAGTTGCAAAGATATAAAAAAAAATAATAACAGAAAACAAAAACCGTCGCAAATTTGCATTTACGACGGCATTTGTGCTGTTTTAAGTTTATTTTACCACAATGGGAGGCGGTTTTCTTTTGGAATAAACATTTCGTCACCTTCTTTGATGCCAAATGCTTCATACCATGCATCAATGTGCGGCAGAGCACCGTTGACACGCCAGCGTCCCAGCGCATGCGGGTCGCTCTTGGTGCGGTTGCGTATTTCAGCTTCAGTAATATTGCCTGCCCATACTCCGGCGTATGCCAGGAAGAAACGCTGCTCGGCAGTCAGTCCGTCAATGACTGGCAGAGGGTGGTTCTTGGTGGCGTTCTTAAAGGCGGCAAATGCGACCTGCAGACCTCCATGGTCAGCAAGATTCTCGCCGAGTGTCAGCCGTCCGTTGGCTTTCAGGTCGGGCAGTACGTTGATGTTTGAGAAGAAATCGGCATACTTGTCAGTACGTGCAACGAAGTTCTTTCCGTCAGCTTCGGTCCACCAGTCGTGCATGTTTCCGTCCTTGTCGAACTGGCGCCCCTGGTCGTCAAAACCGTGGGTCATCTCGTGGCCTATAACGACACCGATGGCACCATAGTTAAAGGCATCGTCAGCAGTCGGGTCAAAGAACGGAACTTGCAGTATTCCAGCAGGGAAGCAGATTTCGTTCGTGGTAGAGTTATAGTATGCATTGACCGTTTGTGGGGTCATGTACCAGTCGTCGCGGTCAACAGGTTTTCCGGCAGTATGCTCAATGTTCCATTCGTTCCAGAAGCGGCTGCACTCCTTCATGTTTTCATAGTACGTCTTTTCCGGGTCAATGGACAGTTTCGTCAAGTCGGTCCACTTGTCAGGATAGCCAATCTTTACGTAGAACGTATTAAGTTTCAACAGGGCATTCACCTTCGTCGAGTCGTTCATCCAGTCCTGTGCTGCAATGCGTTCACCAAGTGCAATCTGCAAGTTACGCACCAGTTCCTTCATGCGTTCCTTTGACGATGCGGGGAAATACTTTTCAACATACATGCGGCCGAGGGCTTCACCCATGACGTCTTCTACCTGGTTGGTAGCTCGCTTCCACAGCGGATAGTTCTCCTTGCGGCCTGAAAGCACCTTGCCAAAGAATTCGAAGTTTGCCTGGGCTATCTGCTCGCTTAAGTAACCGGCAGCACCATGAATCTGGCGCCACTCCATGTAGTCACGATAAGTTGCGGGAATCAGTTTGGCAACAACAATGTCAGCACCAGCCATGAAATCGGGCTGGCCTACCACTATTTCCTGAATATAGCGACTCTCAATGCCTTTCGCATTCATGAGTTTCTCTAACTGCAGGTGGGGGTATTTGCTGTCAAACTCCGTAAGCGTCATTTTGTTGTAGTTTGCCTGCGGGTCACGCAGTTCAGTACGCGACTTCGACACTTTGGCCAGTGCCGTTTCCACTTTCATAATGTTCTTCATCTTCTTGGTTGCAGCTCCCTTGCTGAAACCAAAAAGTTGGAACATGCGTACAATGTGCTCTTTATACGCCTCGCGAATCTTGGCAGTAGCCTCGTCATTGTCTAAGTAATACTCTTTCTGTCCAAGCGTGATGCCGCCCTGATTGACGTTAAGAATGTTCTGAGTCGCATTCTTGTCGTCAGCACCCAAGCCGGCGCGGAAGAAGCCCGTTCTGCCATACTGTGCCAGTTCCAGTTGTATGTCAAACAGCTGCTGCATGGTCTTGGCATTCTCCATCCGCTTAATCATGCCCATGACGGGGGTGTTACCTTCTTTTTCACGACGCACGGAGTCCATTGCCAACTTGTACAAGTCCGACAGCTTCTGCTCAATGGTACCTTTGGCATAGCTGTTGGTTTGCAGCTCTTTCAGAATGCCGTTAATACGCTTGTCGTTGTCCTGTCTCAGACGTTCAAAACTGCCAAAGCGTGAATAGGCGGCGGGCAGCGGATTTTTTTTCATCCAACCCCCACAGGCATACTCATAGAAATCAGTACCCGGCTTTACCGTCGTGTTCATGTCCGTCAGGTCAAGTCCTGACTTTAGTGGCGTCTGTGCCTGTGCAGCCACAGCCATCGATGCGAATGCCATCATTGTCAATAGTTTTTTCATTTGTCTCTTTTTTTTATGATGTTTATATAATTCATTCTTCATTTAAAACCATTCCTTCCAGCTCTTCCGATAATTTTTCCCAGTGTTCCACCTCCTCGTCAAGAGCCTGCTTGGTCGAAGTGTATTCCGTTACCAGAACCATGTCCGACGCCTTCTCGGGATTCATGAACAACTGGTCCAGTTCTTTAAGCCGGCGTTCCATGTCGCTGATTTTCCGCTCACTTTCCTCCACGGCCCGCTCCGCCTTGCGCAGCCGTCGCTGTTTCTCCTTGTGGGCTGCCCAAGTGGCTCCCTTTTCAGCCCCCGGGGAGGGGACATTACCTTGCCCACCGACGTTTGTGGTTCCCTCGGGAGCCGAAAGACTACGGGTTGGCGCGTTAGCGGGAATAGGGGGCGCTCCCGCTGCCGACCTCAGGAAGTCATAGATGCCGCCAATGTGTTCACGCACCTGTCCGTTTCCGAATTCATAGACCTTCGTCACCAGTCCGTCCAAGAAGTCACGGTCGTGACTGACAATAATGGCTGTTCCGTCGAAGTTGCGTATGGCTTCCTTCAGCACGTCCTTCGACTTCATGTCCAAGTGGTTCGTCGGCTCGTCAAGAATCAGTAAGTTAACAGGCTCTAACAGCAGTCTGATCATGGCCAGTCGGCTCCTCTCACCGCCGCTCAGCACCTTCACCTTCTTGTCGCTAGCCTCACCGCCGAACATGAATGCACCTAAAATGTCACGTATCTTCAGGCGAATCTCTCCTCGTGCCACATTGTCAATCGTCTGGAACACCGTCAGATTCTCATCCAAGAGCTGTGCCTGATTCTGTGCAAAGTATCCTATTTGCACGTTGTGCCCCACCTTCAGGTGCCCGTCAAACGGAATCTGCGACATGATGCACTTGACAAGCGTCGATTTGCCCTCACCGTTCTTGCCCACAAACGCCACCTTTTCGCCACGCTTAATGGTTAGGTTAACATGCGAGAAGACCACATGAGAATAGCTCTTGGCAACATCCTCACAAATAATAGGATAGTCGCCCGAGCGTAGGCATGGCGGAAACTTCAGGTGCAAGGCCGAGTTATCCACCTCGTCAATCTCTATCGGTACTATTTTCTCTAACTGTCTTATCTTCTGCTGCACCTGCACGGCTTTGGTGGCCTGGTATCGGAACCGTTCTATGAACTGCCGCATGTCCGCTATTTCCCGTTGCTGGTTCTCGTAGGCCCTAAGCTGCTGTTCCCTGCGTTCCTGCCGCAGCACCACATATTCGTCATATTTCACCTTATAGTCAATCACCTTGCCGCAGGAAATTTCCAGCGTACGGTTGCAGACGTTGTTAATGAACGCACGGTCGTGACTGACCAGTATGACAGCTGCAGAGGAGGTAGCCAACAGCTGTTCCAGCCATTGAATAGACTTGATGTCCAAGTGGTTCGTGGGCTCGTCGAGCAGCAGCACGTCAGGCCGCTGCAACAGGATTTTTGCCAGTTCTATTCGCATGCGCCAACCGCCCGAAAACTCGCTCGTCGGCCTGTCGAAGTCCTGACGCTGAAACCCTAATCCTAAAAGCGTGCGTTCCAGGTCTGCCTCCATACTCTCAGAACCCATCATCAGAAATCGCTCATGTTCCTGCGTGTAGCGCTCTACAAGAGCCATGTAGTCACTGCTTTCGTAGTCCGTCCGCTCGCTCATCTGCCGTTCCAGTTGTTCCACATGTTCCCGCATGGCGGCAACGTCGGCAAACGCCTTTTCCACTTCCTGCCTGACTGTCGTCTCGTCTGCTAAATTCATCACCTGAGGCAGGTAGCCTATCTTCGTGTCCTGAGGTACACTCACCGTACCTGCCGTAGGCAGCTGTTGTCCGCTGATGATTTTAAGAAGCGTCGATTTCCCTGCACCGTTTTTGCCTACCAAGGCAATGCGGTCTTTGGGGTTGACCGTAAACGAAGCATTCTCAAACAGCGCCTTTGCGCTGAATTCTATCTTTAAATTTTCGACTGATATCATGTCTTGTCTTTTTCGAGAGCGCAAATGTACGAAAAAGCAGACATATTACAAAACAAAAACACTTTTTTTTATTTTTGCTCACTCAAATCGCAACCCACTGCTGAGCACCGCCACCGTGTTGCCCCAGCTCCTTAGTTGTGAGTCGTAGAAATCACCATCCTTTAATTTCATCCATCATCCTCCCTTTTATGTATGACGCGTGGGGATTAATGTATGAAATGCAGCTGCCGCATGACTGTTACAGAGGTAAGAACTCTTTTTGTCCTGTAATTGAGTTCAACAATAAGGTTCCGATTGCAAATATAGTAATTTATTCTGAAAGAAAAGGGAAAAGTCAAGAAAAAGTTGTACTTTTGCAGAATGAACTATCAAACTGTAAAAACAAACGGACGATGAAAGAGATATATCTGGCTGGTGGGTGCTTCTGGGGCACAGAGCACTACTTCAAGCTGATTCAGGGTGTGACGAACACAGAGGTGGGTTTCGCCAACGGCGATACGGAAAACCCAACGTATAAAGAAGTATATACTGACCAGACGGGGTATGCAGAAACCGTGCATGTGGTGTACGACGAAAAGGTGGTGAGCCTGGAGTTTCTGCTGAACATGTTTTTCAAGGCTATCGACCCCACAAGCCTCAACCGTCAGGGGCACGACGAGGGCACGCGCTATCGTACTGGTGTCTATTACGTCTCTGAAGACCAGCTGCCTGTCATCAACAAGGTGTTTGCCGAGCAGCAGGCCCTTCTTGCTGTCCCCATCGCTGTAGAGTGCCTGCCACTAAAGAACTTCTATACGGCCGAAGAGTATCACCAGAACTATCTTGACAAAAACCCCGACGGCTATTGTCACCTGCCGACGGCACTCTTCGAGTATGCCCGTCAGGCAAGACCATCACATAGCGTCTGACTACCGTCCGCATTTCTTCTAAAGAAAGGGATATGCAAAGTCAGATGATTTTTAAATTTTAACTGTCATACTGCCACAAATGGTGTAACTCTGTCAGCTGAAGTACCGTTTCACGTCCGCTAAAGTACCGTTTCACTCTCGTTTCCCACCGTGGGATGAGAGCGAAACGGTACTTTTCCCGCCATTCCCACCGTGGGAAATGTGAGGACATGGGGGATTTGGTGGCTTGCGTTTACTTGAGTTCCAGTTCTTTCTGTAGGCGTATGATTTCGTCGCGGTATTGGGCGGCCTGCAGGAAGTCGAGCCGTTTGGCAGCCTCCTTCATGAGTCGTGTTGTCTCGGCAATGCTCTTTTCGAGTTGCGGACGCGTCATGCGCTGCACGATGGGGTCGGCGGCAAAGGCGTTGAGTTCTTGCTTCGAGCTGTATGCGGAGCGTTGCAGCTCTTTGGCATCTGACGATGTTGCCGACGGCAGCAGCGAGGCGTTGAGTGCCTTGCGTATTTGTGTGGGGGTGATGCCGTGGTCGGCGTTATACTGCATCTGCTTGGTGCGTCGGCGCAGGGTTTCGTCGATGGTGCGCTGCATGCTGGCTGTTATGGTGTCAGCATACATGATGACCTTGCCGTTCACGTTGCGGGCGGCACGTCCGGCAGTCTGGGTCAGCGAGCGGTGGTTGCGCAGGAATCCTTCCTTGTCGGCATCAAGGATGGCCACGAGCGACACTTCGGGCAGGTCGAGGCCTTCGCGCAGCAGGTTGACACCCACTAAGACGTCGTATTCGCCACGCCGCAGCTCTTCCAGGATTTTGACGCGGTCGAGTGTGGCGACGTCGCTATGGATGTAGGCTGTGCGTATGTTGTGGTTCAGCAGGTATTCGCTCAGCTCTTCGGCCATGCGTTTGGTCAGCGTGGTGACGAGAACGCGCTCGTCGCGGTTGGTGCGGGTGACGATTTCGTCCATCAGGTCGTCAATCTGATTCTCGCTTGGGCGTACTTCTATTTCGGGGTCGAGCAGGCCTGTGGGGCGTATGATTTGTTCAACGACGATGCCTTCGGCCTCGTTTAGTTCGAAGTTGGCGGGTGTGGCAGAAACGTAGATGACCTGATGCACCATTTGCTGGAACTCGTCGAAGCGCAGGGGACGGTTGTCGAAGGCGGCCGGAAGCCGGAAGCCGTACTCCACTAAGTTCGTCTTACGGGCACGGTCGCCGCCGTACATGGCGTTGAGCTGTGGCACGGAAACGTGGCTCTCGTCAATCATGAGCAGGTAGTCGTCGGGGAAGAAGTCTAACAGACAGTAGGGTCGTTCGCCCGGTTGCCGTCCGTCGAAGTATCGCGAATAGTTCTCAATGCCTGAGCAGTGGCCCAGCTCTTTGATCATCTCCATGTCGTACTCTACGCGTTCCTTGATGCGTTGGGCCTTGATGGGGTCGCCCAGCTCGGTGAAATACTCTACCTGCTTGACCAGGTCGTCCTGTATCTGCCGGATGGCGATGTTGGTTTGTTCCTGTGTGGTCATGAAGAGGTTGGCAGGGTAGAGCTTGTATTCGTCGAAGGTGGCCATGCGTGACATGGTGACGCTGTCTAATTCCTCGATGGCATCAATCTCGTCGTCCCAAAACGTGATGCGCAGCACCACCTCGCTGTAGGCCATGGCTATGTCAACGGTGTCGCCCTTGACGCGGAAGTTGCCGCGCTTCAACTCGATGTCGTTGCGGACGTAAAGGGCTGCCACTAAGCGGCGGAGCAGGGCATTGCGGTCGAGCACCTGTCCGCGGTGCAGCTCAATGACGTTTTCGTGGAGGGCAACGGGGCTACCCATGCCGTAGATGCAGCTGACGGACGAGATGACGACGACGTCCTGGCGGCCGGAAAGCAGGGCGGAAACGGCCGAGAGCCGTAGTCGGTCAATCTCCTCGTTGATGGCCAGATCTTTTTCTATGTAGGTGTCTGACGAGGGCAGGTATGCCTCGGGCTGGTAGTAGTCGTAGTAGCTGACGTAGTACTCGACGGCATTCTGCGGGAAGAACCCGCGCATTTCCTCGTATAGCTGGGCAGCCAGCGTCTTGTTGTGCGAAAGAATGAGGGTTGGCTTGTTCACGTTGGCAATGACGTTGGCCATGGTGAAGGTTTTTCCTGAGCCGGTCACTCCCAACAGCACCTGCGAGCGGTCGCCGCGTTCTATTCCGTCAGTCAGTTGGCGGATGGCCTCCGGTTGGTCGCCCGTCGGCTGATATTCAGATGTGAGTATAAACTTGTTCATAGAAAGTGCAAAATTACGAAAATAATTCATAATTCGTCGTTCCTATTTCATAATTTTTTCGAAAACACTTTGATATTAGTAGGAAAATGCGTAATTTTGCAGGTCAAAATGAGAAATATGAAGAAACTGGTCATGATATTGGTTGGTGCCGTTGTGCTTCTTACAGGATGCTCAGCGGAGTTCAACCGTGTTTATAAATCGACTGACAACGATTTTAAATACGAATATGCCAAGCAGCTGTTTGCCACCCGGAAGTTCACGCAGTCTATTGCCCTCTTAGAGGAAGTGGTGCAAATGAAGAAGGGTTCCGAAGAGGGTGAAGAGTGCCTGTTTCTGTTAGGCATGGCCCAATATAACAACGGCGACTATGAGAGTGCCGCTGCCACGTTCAGAAAGTATCACCAGTCGTATCCGCACGGCATTTTTGCCGAGCAGGCTTCTTTCTACGTAGGCCAGTCGCTTTATGAAAGCACTCCGGAACCGCGTCTGGACCAGTCACCGACCATTGCCGCCATTAATGCCTACCAGCAGTTTCTTGACTATTACCCTGACAGCAAGCGCCGCGCGCTGGCTCAAGAGCGTCTGTTTGAGTTGCAGGATAAATTGGTGGTAAAGGAATTGCTGTCGGCTCAGCTCTACTACAACCTGGGCGGCTACTTCGGCAACTGCACCAATGGCGGCTCCAACTACGAGGCCTGCATCATTACGGCTCAGAATGCCCTGAAGGCCTATCCGTATTCACGTCTGCGCGAGCAGTTCTCGGTGCTGATTATGAAGAGCAAGTTTGAACTGGCAGAGAACAGCGCCGAAGAAAAGCGTCTTGACCGTTACCGTGATGCCGAGGACGAATGTTACGGCTTCCTCAACGAGTATCCGGAGAGCGAAGAGGCCAAGAGGGCAAACAACTACATTAAGAAGTGTAAGAAGGTCATTAAGGAATAATAATCGCAAAATTGCATAACAATAAAATAAAAGAATGGATTACAAAAAGTCAAAAGCACCGGTTAACACCGTCACCCGCAACATCATGGACTTGTGCCGTGATACTGACAACATTTACGAGAGTGTGGCCATCATAGCCAAACGTGCCAACCAGATTTCTATTCAGATTAAGGACGACCTGAGCAAGAAACTGGCAGAGTTTGCATCGTATAACGATTCGCTGGAGGAAGTATTCGAGAACCGCGAGCAGATAGAAATCTCACGCTACTATGAGAAACTGCCAAAGCCCACGCTGCTCGCTACGCAGGAATTTGTAGAAGATAAGGTTTATTGGCGTGACCCCGTGCGCGAGGCTCAGCAGGCAAATCTGGATTAAGCGAGATGATACAACGCATACAAAGTGTATATATGTTACTGGCCGTGGTGCTGACCGTGCTGTGCCTCTGCATGCAGATAGGGTCTTACCATGCGGCAGGCATCACCGTGCTGCAGGCCTACAACCTCTGGTGTGTTGACCCTGTGTCGGGCAGCCATTTCTTCAACACATGGCCGCTTTTTGCCGTCCTTGTGCTGACGGCTGCTGTTGGGCTTTGTAACATCTTCCTCTATCGTAACAGAAAGTTACAGGCACGCATCAACCTCTTTAACATGTTCATGATACTGGGTTGGTATGTGCTTTATGCTGTTTATTCGCAGACGTTAGGCCATGCTGTACATGACATTGTCAGCGTCAAGTTCCATGCGTCCATAGCAGCGGCATTCCCGCTGTTAGCGGTTATTCTTTATGCCATGGCGCGTCGTGCCATACTGGCTGACGAGAAACTGGTACGTGCTGCTGACAGAATCAGGTAACTTAGATAGTATCAGATTATTCAGAATACTCAGAATACTCAGAATACTCGGAATACTCAGATTATTCAGACCCTCCCCAAAAAACTGCGAGCTTGAAAGCTCGCAGTTTTTTGGGGGGGATTCTGATAGTTTTACTTAATGTTGGGCTCTTCCAGTCCGATGCCCTTCTTCTTGTCAACCACTTTCAGTATGAAGCCGATAATCAGGGCAGCTACACCCAGACAGGCCAGCATGACTAACGGGGCAGTATAGTCGTAACGGACGGCAGCCTCGGCAGCGGTAATAGTGCCTGCCTTCAGTCCGTTCACAATGTCGGGGTTGGTTGTGTCAAGCACCTTTCCAATCAGCAGGGGGAACAACCACAGACCAATGTTCTGAATCCAGAAGATGAGGGCATAGGCAGAACCGATAATCTTGGCATCGACCAATTTGGGGACACTGGGCCACAAAGAGGCGGGTACCAGCGAGAACGACGAGCCGAGCACCAGAATGGTAATGTAGGCTACGATGACGGCTCCGGCACCAGAGAATAGCGGCAGCAGGAAAGCGAACGTCAGGTGACAGCCAATGAGCAGCAGCGAACCCAGAATGAGCATGGAGGCTGCCTTGCCCTTGTGGTCAACGTACGAGCCCAGAATAGGAGTAATGAGCACGGCCAGCAGGGGGAACACGGCAAAGATGGCTTCTGCCGACTGGCGCATATAGCCCATGTAGCAGTAGGCGATGAGGGCTGCAATGGAGAGTCCCAGCAGACTGTATTTTACTGTCTTGTTTTTCTGGAAGTTGCTGGCAAAGCCTGCCGCTGCAACAATGAGCATGATGATATACTGTACGATGGTGACTTTCGAACCGGCCCAGAAGGAGTCTGCTGCCGGCTCTATCAGGTCGAGGTTGCATTGCAACATGTTGACGGCATACTTCTGGAAGGGGAAGATGGCCGAATAGTAAAGTACACAAAGCAGGGCGACGAGCCAGAAACCGCTGGAAGTAAGTATCTGCCCAAGGTCGCTGATTTTGAACGGGTCGTCTTTTTCCTCAGCCTCGCCAGTCTGTGCATCCAGTTTTTTATCCATGACGAAATACACGATGGTCATGATGAGGGCAATGCACATGAGTACCACGCCAAAGGCAACGCTACGGCTGACGCTGATTTCGCCGCCAAGGCGGGCAAAGAACGGTGAGAAAATCATACACGTTGCAACGCCCAGACGAGCCAGCGCCATCTCGGAGCCCATGGCCAGTGCCATTTCACGCCCCTTGAACCACTTGACGATACCGCGCGAAACGGTAATACCAGCCATCTCGCAGCCGCAGCCAAAAATCATGAATCCGCAGGCGGCAAACTTAGCTGAGGCGGGCATGCCTTCATAGAAAGGACTGACGCCCAGCTCGTCGAATACGGGAATGTAGTTCAGGTTCTCGTTGAACCATGTCTCCAGCCCGCTGCCGGCAAAGGAGTCGCTGACGGCATACCACTTGATGACGGCACCGATGAGCATGACTGCTGCTGACAGTACGGCGGTAAAACGAACACCCATCTTGTCGAGAATGATTCCGGCAAAAATGAGGAAAAAGGCAAATACATTCAGGAACACCTCCGCCCCCTGCATGGTACCGAATGCGGTGGAGTCCCATCCGCGCTCTGAGAGCATGAGGTCCTTAATGGGTGACAGAATGTCCATGAATATGTAACTGCAGAACATGGCCAAGGCCAGTAGCAGCAACGCAGTCCACCGCATGGCGGCAGAGTCGCGTAAGGTTTTTTGAATTGTTGTCATTATTTTCTGATTATTCTGATTATTCTGAGTAATCTGATTATTCTGATTATTTCTTCAACCAACGGTCGAGCCATCCGAAGTAGGTGCGCTGCCAGAGAATGCCGTTCTGTGGTTTCAGCACCCAGTGGTTCTCGTCGGGGAAGATGAGCAGCTGGGCCTCAATGCCCTTCATGCGGGCTGCATTGAAGGCGGCCATTCCCTGTGTGTAGTTGATGCGGTAGTCTTTCTCGCCATGAATGCAGAGGATGGGGGTGTCCCACTTGTCGATGAAGCGGTGGGGAGAGTTCTTGTAGGTCTTGTCGGCATTGGCAGTACGGTCGGTGTTCCAGTAGGCATCGTCGTACTCCCAGTTAGAGAACCAGTTTTCCTCTGTCTCGGTGTACATGGCCTCGAGGTTGAAGGCACCGTCGTGGGCGATGAAGCATTTGAAACGCTTGTCGTGATGTCCGGCAAGATAATAAACGGAGAAACCACCGAACGAGGCACCCACGGCACCCAGCCTGTCCTTATCTACGTAGGGCAGGTTCTGGGACGCATCGTCAATAGCCACGAGGTAGTCGCTCATGCACTGGCCTGTCCAGTCGCCGGAAATCTGCTCGCACCACTCAGAACCGAATCCGGGCAGTCCGTGACGGTTGGGAGCCACGATGACGTAGCCCTGAGAGGCCATAATCATAAAGTTCCAGCGGTAGCTCCAGAACTGGCTGACAGGACTCTGAGGTCCGCCTTCGCAGAAGAGCAGGGTGGGGTACTTCTTTGTTTCGTCGAAGTTCGGCGGCAGGATGACCCAGTAGAGCATGTCTTTGCCGTCGGTAGTCTTCACCCAGCGCTGCTGCACTTTCGGTTTGTCGAGTTGGTCGAGTATATGTTGGTTCTCCTGTGTGAGCTGAGTAACGAGGGTCTTCTCGGGTTTCTTAGTGTTGGGTGTGACGACGTATAGGTCGGCCGGTGCCGTGTAGGAGTGGCGCTCCATGAGCAACTGACGGCCGTTGTTCAGCATTTGCAGACTGCCGAAGTCGGCCCAGTCGTTTGTAAGCTGAGTCACCTTCGTAGTGGGCAGGGCTTCAGCTTTTTTTGACTCCTTGATGGTGACGGAGTAGAGGTTCTCTGTAGCGTGCCATACGCCGATAAAGTAGATGGTGGCATCCTTAGTGTCGCTCCAGCAGAAGTCATCGACATTGGAGTCGAACTCCTCGGTGGCAAAGAACTCACGGCCGCTCATCAAGTCCCATACGCAGAGTCGCTGGCGGTCGCTTTCATAGCCGTCGCGGGCCATGGAGAGCCATGCTACGTAGCGGCCGTCGGGCGAGAACTTCGGGTTCTGGTCGTAGCCGGGGTGCCACTTGAGGTTTTCTGTGGCGTTGACGCTCTGAGTCTTCAGCGTCTTCGTGGGATCGACTTGAGGCTCCTCGTAGCCTTCCGGCTTGCAGAGGTTCTCCGTCTCGCGCGTACCTATATTATATAGATAGATGTCTGAGTCAGTTGAGATGCTATACATGAGGCCGGTCTTCTTGCGGCAGGTGTAGGCAATGAGCTTCGAGTCAGTACTCCAGTCGAGCTGCTCGATGCCGCCGAAGGGTTCCATGGGGCACTCGTAGGGCTGGCCTTCGAGGATGTCGGTAGCGTCGTTAGCAACGACAAAGTCGTTGCCTACGGAACAGACGAAGGGGTGCTGTATGCTCTCCACGTAGTGGTCCCAGTGACGGTACATGAGGTCCGTGACCACGCGGCCGGTGGCCTTCGGCAGGTCGGCGGGGTTCTCCTTGATGATGTCGTGGAAGGGGATGCTCTTCAGCAGGATGACTTTTTTGCGGTCGGGCGAAAACTTAAAGCCTTCAACGCTGCCGTCAGTCTGCGTAAGCTGGCGGCGGTCAGAGCCGTCGGCCTTCATGCTCCATATCTCACCGCCAGAGATAAAGGCAATGGTTTCTTGGTCGAGCCATGCCGGGTCGGTCTCGTTCTTGCTGCCGGTGGTCAGCAGTTTCTGGTCAGAACCATTGGCGTTCATCATGTAGAGCACGTGGTGGCTCTTGTTGTGCTTGACGCTATAGTAGCCTACCTGATAGACTATTTTTTGTCCGTCGGGCGAGGCGGCGTAGCTACTGATGCGGCCCATGGCCCAAAGGGCTTCGGGCGTCATGCGCCTGTCGTTGACGGTCATGTTCTGTTTTCCGATTTTCACGTCTTCTTGAGCTTGGGTGGTTAGTGGGGCTGATAGGGTTAATAAGACCAATAAGCCGGATAGTGTTTTCTTTATCATAGTTGTCATGTTTTCTTTTTATTTCTTTCTTACCGGGTCGCATGTAAGTCCACAGCCTAACTTCTTGAATATCTTTCGGTCAACCTCTGACAGCATGACTGTAGAGTGTACTTGGCAGTCGCGTAGCTTAGGAAGCTGTTCGAGGGCTTTGCGGCAGCGCTCGTCACTTTCTGACACCACGCTCAGGGCCACGAGCACCTCGTCGGTATGCAGGCGCGGATTGCGCGCACCGAGGTATTCGGTCTTTGTCTTCTGAACGGGCTCAATGAGACTTTGGGGTATGAGCTTGGCCTCATGGTCGATGCCGGCCAGGTGTTTGGTGGCATTGAGCAGCAAGGCGGCCGAACAGCCTAACAGCGGCGACGACTTGGCCGTGATGATGGTGCCGTCTTCCAGTTCGATGGCTGCGGCAGTGTGTTCGCTGAGCTCCTGTTTGGCCTGGGCTGCCACGGTGACACGCCGGTAGGCTGTCGTGATGCGAGCCTGGTTGAAGAGTAGCTGTATCTTGTGAACCTCGTCTTCGTTGTCGGCTCCGTCGGCCATCTTGTTGGTGGCGTCGTAGTAACGGCGGATAATCTCCTCGCGGCTGGCATTGCAGCACACCTCGTCGTCAGAGATGCAGAACCCCACCATGTTGACACCCATGTCGGTAGGCGACTTGTAGGGGTTCTCACCGTAGATGCCCTCAAAGAGTGCATTAAGTACGGGGAATATCTCAATGTCACGGTTGTAGTTGACGGCTATTTTGTCGTAGGCCTCCAGGTGGAACGGGTCTATCATGTTGACGTCGTTCAGGTCGGCCGTAGCAGCCTCATAGGCTATGTTGACGGGGTGCTTCAGCGGAAGGTTCCACACGGGGAAGGTCTCAAACTTGGCATAACCGGCCCGGATGCCGCGTTTGTTCTCGTTATATAACTGAGAGAGGCAGACCGCCATCTTGCCGCTGCCAGGCCCCGGTGCGGTGACGATGACCAGTTCGTGTGAGGTTTCCACGTAGTCGTTCTTGCCGAACCCTTCGTCGGAGGCTATGAGTTCTACGTTGTGGGGATAACCGTCAATGAGGTAGTGGACGTAGGAACGGATGCCCATGCGTTCCAGACGGTGGCGGAACAGGTCGGCAGCACGCTGTCCGTTGTAGTGGGTAATGACCACCGAGCCCACCATGAAGTCGCGGCTCATGAACTCCTCACGCAGGCGGAGCACGTCCTCGTCGTAGGTGATGCCTAAGTCGGCCCGAACCTTATTCTTCTCGATGTCCTCGGCAGAAACTACAATAACGATTTCCAACTGGTCGCGCAGCTGTGCAAACATGCGTAGTTTGGAGTCTGGCTTAAATCCGGGAAGCACGCGCGAGGCGTGGTGGTCGTCAAACAGTTTGCCGCCCAGCTCCAGATAAAGCTTTCCGTCAAACTGGGCAATGCGTTCGCGGATGTGCTCTGACTGTATCTTCAGATACTTGTCGTTATCGAAACCAATCTTCATATCAGCTTACTTTTTATATCCGTTCTCACGTTGCTTCTTCAACTCTTCGGCTTGGCGCTGCATGGCTTCCAGCCGTGCTGCCAGTCCGCTCTGCTTCTTGGGGTTGTTCTTGTTCTCCTGATAGCGTGCTTCGAGAATGGCCAGCAGTTTCTCGTCGTTTGTCGTCTTACGCAGTGTCCACATAATGGCAGCACTGAAGAAGAGGGAAATGAAATAATAGAAGTTCAGACCGGCAGAGTAGTCATTGAACATAAAGAAGAACATCAGCGGCATGAGATACATCATCCACTGCATCATCTTCATCTGCTCTGCCTGCTGACCGACCATCTGGTCCTTCTGCTGACGCATGGACATGTAGGAGTAGGCAATATTGGCCACGCAGAATAAAATACAGGTCAGTGACAGATGATCGCCAATGCCCCATATATGGTTACTCCACTCAATAATCGGGTCGTACGTAGAAAGGTCGTCTATCCAGAGAAAACTCTGTCCGCGCAGCTGGATGGCATTTGGCACAAAGTTGAACATGGCAATCCAGATAGGCATCTGTATGAGCATGGGCAGACAGCCGCTCAGGGGGCTTACGCCATATTTCGAGTAGAGCGACATCATTTCCTGTTGCTTTTTCATGGCATCTTCCGGCTTGTCGTATTGCTTGGTCAGCGCGTCGAGTTTCGGTTTCAGCACGCGCATCTTGGCACTCGACATATAGCTTTTCTTAACCAACGGGTAGGTGATGGCCTTCAGCAGCAGCGTGATGAGGATGAGCACCACGCCCATGGGGAAGCCCCAACGGGTGAGCCAGTCAAACACATAGATGGTGAAGAAACGGTTGATGTACCGGAACAGCGGCCAGCCCAGGTAAACCAGCTGTTGCAGGTCGAGCTCTTTGCCAAACTTGCTCTTCTCCTCAATGTCCTGCAGCAGACGGTAGTTGTTAGGGCCTATATACATTTCGAACTCTGATGCCTGTTTGCCCGTGGGGTCGAAGGCCGTCTTAAGCTTGGCTTTATAATCCTTTAGGTAACCGGTTTCTTTCTCTTGGGGCACGCTGGTCAGCAAAGCCCCCCCTGCAAAGTTGTCCTTCGAAATGAGAACAGCCGAAAAGAACTGATTTTTAAAGGCTACCCAGTCAAGTGCCTCTTCAATCTTTTCATCTTCTTTGGCAGATGTTTCGCTCAGATAGTCTGTGCCACCCTTTGTCTCCTTATAGGTCAGCGTAGCATAGCGGTTTTCAAAGGTAAAACCTTTCTCCTGCTGACGTGCACGGCCGTCCCACTCCAGGTCCATCTGGGTGTAGTTGGGCGCAAACATACCGCTCAGTCCTTCTGCCCGCACTGACATGGAGAGCAAATAGTCTTCATTCAGGCTGTAGTCAATGACGATGGCTCCGCCGTTAGCGGCGGGCAGGGTCATGGTAACCGTGCTGTCGGTAACGTTCGATGGGGTGAAGAACATGTCTTTGGTAATGATGTTATCCTGTTTGCCTGCCAGCATGAAATTCAGTTGTTGCTCCTTACCCTCGAAAAGCGTCAGGTCTTTTGTGTCGAGAGCCTCGTCATACTTGCCTTCCGCATTTCTGTGGTGACCGGTGAAGTTCTTGATGATGGCCTTGCTTGGTGTGCCCCCCTTGGTACTGATGGTTAGTTCCAGTTTGTCGTTTTTTAGGACAATGTCTTTGTTCTCACCGTTTAGTGCAGCATGGAAAACGTTGGTCGTATCGCCTTTGGCTGCTGCTTCTGCTTCGGCTTTGCGTGTCTGCTCAGCCAGTTTCTTGTCTTGTTCGGCTTTCTGTCTCAGTGCATTCTCAATAGAGTCCTGCTTCATTTGTGCTTCCATTTGTTCTGCTGATGGCTGGTTGTACCAGCTGAAGGCAATGAGCACGATGGCAATAAGGGTGAAGCCGATGATGTTGTTTTTGTTCATTATTAATATTGTATTTGATTTCTTGATTGTATAACAAGGTGCAAAGGTACGAATAAGTGAGCGGAATTCAAAAAAAAATCTCATTTTTTTGCTTTCATACTTCATTAAGAAGTCCGTCAGAAGTCTGTCCCGTACGGCCTGGGGAGCAAAATAATTATGAACGATGTATGACGAATTAAGAAATATTTTGTATCTTTGCATCCAAAAGTATTAAAACCACTCATTATGAAACACAGTTCTATTTTGTTATTACTCGGCATCTTGTTCCTCCAAGGCGTCGATGTTTCCGCGCAGCGCAGCAAGCCAAAAGTAACAACCGATACGGCTCAGATTGTCCGTAACTATATGGATTCCCTCCGCATCTACAGGGCACGTCTCGATTCGTTGAGCAAAGCCAACGAGGCATTGCGAAAAGAAGATGCTGACGGGCGCTTTTATCGACTGTTTGCACCTGCAACGTTCTATCATTCTCCTGCCCATAAGTCACTGTCGCTCAGCTCTCTCTGCTGCACCGATGAAGTGACTGATGCCGTTGATGGAGCCTTGATGGGCATCTACCTGAAACGTCCGGACCTGTTAGTGAACAGCGAAAACCGACTGCGGGCCGTCGGCACTATTCGCAACGATGTTGATGTAAAGCAGACACAGAATGTGGAATTGGCTGAACAGGTGGCTCCGGCACCAGAGGAAACACCCGCCACGCCTGTCGAGGAGCCGGTCATGATTAAGAAACCAAACTTCTGGACCTTCAAGGGAGACTATTACCTGCAATTTTTACAGAATTACATTACCAGCAACTGGCATAAGGGAGGCGAGAGCAACTACTCCATGCTGGCCAGTCTGGCGCTCGAAGCCAACTATAATAACAAACAGAAAGTGAAGTGGGACAACAAGCTGGAAATGAAGCTGGGCTTCCAGACATCGCGCAGTGACACGGTACACACGTTCAAGACTAATAATGACTTATTGCGCCTGACCAGTAAGTTAGGCTTGCAGGCACATAAGAAATGGTACTATACCCTCCAGTTGTTGGCATATACACAGTTTGCACCCGGTTACAAGAGCAATGACCCTTTTACTTACTCTGACATTTTCTCGCCTTTCGACTTGAACATAGGTCTTGGTATGGACTATGCAGTAGAAACCAAGAACAAGAAACTGACGGGTAACATCAACCTTTCGCCGCTTTCCTATAACTTCAGGTACGTCAGCCGATTAGGGTTGGCCGAACGCTATGGACTGAAAGCTGGCCACCATACCTTACACGACATTGGTTCACAGCTGACGGTCAATTTGGAGTGGAAGATAGCTGAACAGGTAACTTGGAAAACCCGGCTCTACGGTTATACCTCCTATAAGCGTGCTTTGGTGGAGTGGGAGAATACGCTCGAATTAAAGATAAGCAAGTTCATTACTACCAACATCTACGTGTATCCTCGCTTTGATGACAGTGGCGCACTTGACAGCGACTTGGGCTATTGGCAGTTCATGGAGTATTGCTCGCTGGGCTTTGCCTATAATTTCTAAGCTGGACATGACAAAGAAAAAAGCGGCGCTTATCTGTCAGGGTAAGTGCCGCTCTCCATTTATGAAAAGCTATTTTTTTTGAAAATCCTTTTTTACTTGGCCTCCGTCATGTCGCCTTCTACGTAGAGACGTGTCATTTCCACCTTTCCGTTAGTACGGACTGTGATAGACTTCTTGAAGTGTCCGGGGAATTTTCCGGCACCGTTATAGGTCACTTTGATTTGTCCGCTTTCGCCAGGCTGAACGGGAGCCTTCGTGTAT
>JAGAYI010000013.1 GCA_017940545.1 Prevotella sp. | reverse complement strand
TCCTTGGTCTGGCCAAGCTGAGTCTTCAGTTCATTAACCGTGGTGGCGTTCAGCGGCTCCAGAGCCTTGACGGCGTTGGCGGTGGATTCAAGCTCGGGGTCGTAGTCAGCCAGACGCTTGACGGCATCAGAAAGGAGGATGATACGGTAGGTGATGTTTGATGCAGCCTCGTCGTCGAAGGCAGTGATGAACTTGTCAGTATTCTGGGTGAGCACGTAGATCTCCTCAACGAGTGAGGCACCTATCATCTGCCAGTAGTAGTTGATGCGGCCGTTCTTTTCCATGGCATCGTAGAGCTTCTGGCTGATTTCAATGAGGTTTGACGAATCCTCTGCCTCCTTGAATGACGGGTCGTTAATGTCGGCCCTGAGTTTGCCGAGGGCAGCCTTGTAAGCATCGGTCGGCATGTCGTACAGTTCAGCAATGCGCCTGTCGATGCCCAGTACGCTAAGCATACGGTATTTCTCGGCCAGTGTGGTAGCCTTCTCTGCTGCTGCCGGGTCTGTCAGGTAGTCGGGCTTCACCTGCTTCTCCTGGTCAGTCAGCTTGATGCTGTTGTCGTCGTCCTGGAAAATGGGGAGTGCCTTCAGCTTGCCGACCTCAGTAGCCAGGCTGTCAAGTTCTGCCTTGATCTTCGCCTCTACCTGAGCCTGCTCAAAAGTCTTTACAGAGTCAGTCACTTCAGTTGTCTGTCCACCCTTTTTTCCTCCACATGCGGTGAACGCAATTGCTGCAATTGCTACAGCGAAAATTGATAATTTTTTCATGTCTTTTTTGTTTTTAATTGTTGTAAATTATGTTATTAATTCTCGTAGTCGTCGTTGCCTGTGGTTTATTGTTCCCGTCTCAGATACCGTCCTGGGCAGTCCGTCAGGAGCAGGATGATGGCAATGATACTCATCAGAGCGATGACCCCCGTGTTAAACCAGAGTGTCTTTACGTGCCATGTGCCAAGAATTTTCTCACTACTATAGAACGGAGCCCGGCCGAAATTGTTGTGTGGCGTCAGGTAAATGATGCCTGATCTCGGCACGATGTGGTCATCTACGATATCTGACAGCCGTTGGTTGTCGGAACCTGTCACGAAGTCCTCCAGTCGGCTGTTGTAGTGATTTCTCTTCAGTTCCTGCATTGCTTCCCTGCCTTGCATGCTGACGGTGGCCTTGATCATGGCGTCTTTCTTGAGGGTGGCTTTGTTGCTACGCTCTGAGAGAATGCTCTCGGCCTGTTTCATGTATTCATAGAGTGACGGGTAAGCGTAGTCACCCTGATAGGGCTCCATTCCGCAAAATGCTGTGATGACGGGCAGGTTTGTGCGAATGATGCGCAGGTGCTTGGGGTCAACATTCTTGCCTTGCCTCGCCTCGTCGTTCATCGTCTCTAACTGTGACTGCAACTCATATAGGAATCCCATGTCGTAGAACTGTGCTTCCTGCCGTTCCTTGTCCAGTGCGAAGTACGGACGCTCGTAGTCATTGTCTGTGTAGGCGGTCACGGCCAATGCCTCGTAGCTCCACCGTGAGGGTATCAGGTCGCCTATCAGCGGTACGTTCCCGGTCGTGCTCTTGGGTGTCAGGTCAGAGAAGCTGACCACGAGTCCGCACAGCAGAATCTGTGGTATGAGCAGCAGTGGAATACTGATGTAGATGGCGACGATTGAGTTGAGGCACTGTGAGAGAATCAGTCCCGTCAGGTTGGCTAACCACGCCGTGGCGAAAAGTATGAGCCACCATGTTCCAAACAACCCATGGAGCCCCATGATGGCGTTGCCCGTCACAATGAAGAGGAACGTCTGCAGCAGCGAGACAGCCCCCATGAGTACAATCTTTGACCAGATATAACTGCCGTATGACAGTTGCAGGAATTTTTCACGCTTCAGCAGGGCGCGGTCCTTGATGATTTCCTCTGCACTGCCGCTCATGCCGATGAATGTTGCCACGATGACGGCCATGAAGAAGTAGCTCACCAGATTTTTGTTGTCCATGACGCTGTATCCCTCTGGCGGCGCATAGCGAGTCAGCAGACCGCATATTACTGCCAGCAAAGGTGCTTCCAGCAAGGCAATACACAGGTACTGCACGTTGGTAATCTTTGTCTTCAGGTTTCGTTGCAGGAAAATCCAGAACTGCTGGATGGGGCCGGGTTTCTTCTGGTCAGACGGTGGCACCTCGCTCTTCTTGGGGACAGTCATCTCCGGCCGGCTCTTTATGTAACGCTCATGCCACTCCTGGGGTGTCATTTTCCGGTTGTCTGACGTCTCGCCGCTATTGCTGATTTCCTTTTCGTCAATGATGTTCAATACAATCTCCGGGTTCACATTGCCGCACGTCGGACAGGCACTCGTCTCGGCATCGGCATAGCAGGCCGCCTCCTTGAAATAGGTGATGGCATCAATGGGATTACCGTCGAAGACGGGGTAGCCGCCCTTGTCCAACAGCCACAGGCGGTCAAACAGCTTATATACGTCGCTTGACGGCTGGTGAATGTTCACCACTACGAGCTTTCCCTTGTAGGTCTGCTCCTTCAGCAGGTTCACCACCTTTTCCGTGTCAGCCGACGACAGTCCCGACGTCGGTTCGTCCAGGAAGAGTACTGCCGGTTCTCTGATCAGTTCCAGCGCAATGTTCAGTCGTTTTCGCTGACCGCCGGAAATATATTTGTTGATGGCCGAACCCACCTTCAGGTCCTTCGCCGCTTCCAGTCCCAGGTCCTTCAGCGTTTTCAGTACGCGTTGGTTGGTTTCCTCCTCAGACAGGCTGGCAAAACAGAGCTTAGCCGTGTAGTACAGGTTTTGGAATACCGTCAGCTCCTCAATCAGCAGGTCGTCCTGTGGTACAAAGCCTATCAGGTTCTTTGCTTCCTGTTCCTGAATGTCGTGCCCGTTGATGGTAATGATGCCCTCTTGCGGTTTCAGGCTGCCGTTCAGCAGCGAGAGCAGGGTTGTCTTTCCTGTTCCCGACCCCCCCATAATGGCAACCAGCTCGCCGCTATGCAGGTTGAAACTGAGGTCGTGCATGCCGTTGTCGCTGTTGGGGAAGCGGAAGTTGATGTCACGGCCGCAAAATTCCACATAGTGGGTGGTGATGGTCGAACGGTGAGTGGTGTCTGTGAGTGACGAATAGTACAGCGGCTTGCCTGTCTGGCTCTTCAGCACACTGCTTTGCAGGAACACCTGGTATGACCCGGGCAACACGGGCACATCGTTGAGCAGCACGCGGTCGGTCCCTTCGTAGGTAAACACAAGGGTGTCCTTAATCCTCAGCGTTTTCAGAACACCGTCGAACCCGTCGGGCCTGTGCAGCATGACGTGTTCCGTCGGGGTGCCGTTCACAAAGTCGTTGAAGTCAGTCAGCAGTTGCTGCTCAACGCCTAACTTTTCTGCCATCATCTCGAATATCGGGAAGAGGGCGGTAGGTTTTTCCTCCGAACCGGCTTTGCAGAACTCCATGATACGCAGCAGCAGCATGGCCTCGTCCTTGGTGCTGATTTTACCGTGCAGATTCTCGCAGATAGAGCCTGCCACCAGCTTTGCATCCAGGTCGTCGCTCATTTCGTATGCCACCTGCATGTCGCTGTAAAGTGCCATGTATGAGTCCAGATTCCTGATACCGAAGTGGTGACGCAAATAATCCACAAGCAATGCCCTTGCCCGTGTCTCATCCACGTTCTCCTCTTTGCCGAACAGTGCGAAGAGGCTGAGGAAGCTGGATAGTATAATGTCCGTCATCTTATAAATCGGGACAAAAGTAACATAAAAAATAAAAAAGGTTAAGTGATGGCAAAATCTTTATACTTTAAACCCTAAAACTCTAAACTTTTCCATACCTTTGCGGAAAAATATAACCTATAGAATGATGAAAACAACGATTATTGAGCGTGACGGTGAGATGGTCGCTCTCTTGGAAGGACGTCTTGACACGTCAGCTGCTGTGCAGGTAGAACAGGACATGCAGCCTTTGTACAGCACCACATGTCCTGTTATAGTACTCGACTGTACTCAATTGGAGTACATCTCTTCGTCTGGACTTCGTCTGTTTCTTGCTTTGTTGAAAGCTTCCAAGCCCAAGGGCATCCGCGTCGTTATTTCCGGACTGAGCGATGGTCTGAGCAAGGTGTTCGCCATGACGGGCTTCACCAGTCTTTTTGAGTTTAAATAACGACGGCTTAGAAATCTACCTGCATACCCAGGCCTACAACACGGTTGGTACGTGTGAAGGAGTCGCTGACTTTCGGCTCTGTTGACGTCACGCGGTCATAGTCGGAATAGTTGGTCTGGAAGTAGGCTGCCGTCAGGGTAATTTTATCGGTAGCCTTGTAGCTGACGCCAAAGCCGGCACTGTAGCTGTTCACCACGAACGACATGTCGTTCATGTATTCGTCGGTCAGTCCGTAGCGGGTCAGCTGTCCGCCGCACGAAATGTTCACGCGTGGGCTGACATCCCATTCCACACCGGCCAGATACTCGTTGGTGCCGTGGCTCAGCTTGTCCTGAGAGTTGTTATACCAGTGGGCATTCTTGTCGTAGAAGTGGTGATAGCCCAGGTTCAGGCGGACCTCGGGAATGACGCTCCACTGTGCGCCCACGGTCAGCAGGGCAGGAGCATCTTCATCAACTTCCGTACCGTCCTGGAACTTGTTGACAGCCTCAATCTCCATGGCCTTTTCCAAGGTGGAGTGGTTCTTCATCTTCATCTGTGTGTTAAACTCATATTTGGCAGCGAAGTTGAAGCTGCCCACCTTGTAGTCAACGCCAATGACGGGAGCCAGGCCAAAGCCCGTCTGGATGCTCATCAGGTTCACACCCTGCGAGTATTTCTGCAATGTCTCCAACTGCAGCAGTCCGGCTTCTGCCTTCTGCTGTGCGGCAGCCAGTGCCTCAGGTGTCATGGCACCTATCGATGTGGCCAGCTCGGCCTGGCCCAACTGCTTGTTGATGCCTGCTATGGAGTTGTTGATGAAACGGTCGAAGTTGACGTAGTAGGGTTCTCCCTGTGCGTCGCGCATCTTTACCTGGATATTGGTCAGGCGTGCCTTGTAGGAAGCGTCGCCGTAGAGGGCACGCAGACCGCCATATACCGACCAGTGCTCGTTAATCTTGTAGGCGGCACCTAACTGGAAACCAAAATAATACTGGCGGCCGCGCATGTAGGCATCCACATCATATCCCTCGGCCCCTAAGCCGGCAGCCTTCAGTTGCTGCGAAATCATACCTACGGCACTCTCAAACGAACCCAGTCCGTTGCTGTATTCGCACACGCCGCCACCGCCAGGCATGGAGAAATTGAACTGTACACTCCAGTCGCCCTTGTTGTAGGCAGCCTGTACCGAAGGAATCATATAGGCATTAGCTACGCCTTCGAATGATTTTGTTATCTTGCCGTCGTTCTTCTTGCCTAATGCAAAAAGCGGGTTGGTCGAGGTGATGGTACGCGTCTGGTGGGCCATCTGCCAGTTAATGGCTAAGTGAAAGCCCTCGGGCATGAACACCACACCGGCCGGGTTGCTGTAAACGCCGTCCAGACCAATGGCTGCATCGCGTGCGGGATTCTTCAGGAATAAGACACTCTGATTGGTGTTGGTGAGGATTCCGCCAGCCAAGGCGCTCACTGCTGTCATCATGAAAACAACTACTGATAAAAAACTCTTTTTCATATCCTTTATATTTAACTTTCGCATTTCCTGTTTTAATCTTACAGTCTTTTAATCTTTTTAATCTTTTAATTTTATAAATTTTTCAAAAATCGGCTGCAAAGGTATAGTTATTGCACAAAATCGACGAATTTGTGCGTATGTTATTAACATATATTAAATAAAAAGCTGCGCGTTACTGCACAAAACGTGCAAAATGCGCAGCTTTTATAGTGTCTTTTTACCCCTATTGAGCGTTACGGTAGATGTATTTTCTGCCGTTTTGTATGTATAGCTGTCCCGTTTTCGGGGTGGTCACCCTGCGTCCGGTCAGGTCGTAGAGTGTTCCCTCAGCCATTGGGCGTGCCGTCTCAACGGTGCCGATGGCTGTTGCGTCGTCGTCATTGTCGGGACGTGTAATGGTCAGCGTCTGTATGAAAGTGTTGTTTGGCTGGGCGCGAGACACGTAGAACACCGTCTTCCCGACCAGTGCCGATGTAGCAGGAATGGTGTAAAGGTGGTTGCTTGTTGCTTCGGCGTTTGAATAGGTGTTGTCGGCCATGAAGCATATTTCGTACGACGACGAGCCATTGCCGGTATAGGAAATCTTGTCGCCTGCAGCCAGCGGAGTGTCGAGCGTAATCATGACATACACGTCGTTCTTCGGTGTGCGTAAGTGTCGCTGGCTGCTGTCGGAAGCTATCACCTTCTGAGCCGATGAAGCGTCATTCCGCAGGCCGACCGAAGCGGTGCCGCCTGTCAGGGTAGAGCAATAAGACGCAATGCTCTTGGTGTCGCTGGCGTTCTGGATGCTCAGGTCAGAGGCAGACGACGATATCTGCATCTTGAAGATGACCTCGGCGTTGCCGCTCGGGTCGGTCTCCGTGCCAGAGCCGGAACCGCCGCCGGAGATGCTGCTCACCTTGTTGCCTTCCGCATCGTAGCAGGCGGCAGTCTGCTGGGTGGCACAGGCTTCAGCATATTTCGTGGCATCGGCATCGGGTATCGTGGTGGCATAGCTCTCCCAGACCGAAATCTTGCCTGCACCGGCATACTGCATGCAGATGGCGGGCACGTCGGCTGCCTTGTCGTGGTTGTTCACGTAGTAGTCAGGCCATGTGTCGGTGGGAACCCACGTGTCGTTTCCATAACCATTGAATTCCTTGTCGTATTTTGATGGCGCATTCACATAGGTGACGCCCGAATGATTAACGATGACGCGCTGGCAGTTGTCATAGACAATACCGTATTCAGGGTCACTGTTAATGTTGACAACGCCACCGCCGTCAGGCAGTATGGGAGCTTTCGAGTCTTTGAAGTAGCAGGCGTCGGCATAGCCTACCGACTTGGTGCGCAGGTCCCAGCCGTCCTGACAATTGCTCTGGTAGTTGTTCATGTAGTGAACGTGGCCACCGCGCTGCAGCGGCAGGCGTGAGCCCTGAATGTTGTCGAACCAGTTGTGGTGGGCAGAAATGGTGCGGCAGTTGTCATACACGTCGCCGTCGCCCTTACCCCACAGGCATGCCTTGTCGTGGTCGTGGAACCAGTTGTAGGAAATGGTGAGCCACTGCACGTTGTTCTTGCAATCCACCAGACCGTCGTAGCGGTCTTTGTTGTCGGCATTGCCGTTGAAGAACTCACAGTGGTCAATCCATACGTGGGCACCCCAGTCGGTCTTGGCACTGGTCTTGTCGGCCTGAATACCAATGCAGTCAGGGTCGCCCACCTCTACCTGCTGACCGTCGCGCCAGGCCACAATCTTGTTTTCGCCAACCTTCAGGATGGGTACACCGTTCATGGTGAAGCGGCAGTTGCGTATGATGACGTTCGAGGTGCATTGCATGACGAAGGTGATTCGCGAGAAGAGTGGGGCGTTCCCCCTTTCGTCAGCAATGCCTATCAGCGTTTTGTTCGATGCCACCATGATGCGCTCGCCGTAGGTCGATTCCTCACCGTCCTCGCCGCTCTGGTCGGCACAAAGGTAGCCGTTGCTCAGCGACTCCACATAGCACTTGATACCCGTCGTGATGTCGTGGTCAACCAGCACGATGTAGGGTTTGCTCGACTGCAGGTAGGCCTGCAGCTGTGCGAAGTTGTCGGCCTTCACCACCTCGCCGCCGGCACCGCCCGTGGTTCCTCCTTCCAGATAATGGTTCGTACTGGGTGTTCCGGCGTAGGCAGCGAAGCCGTCGATGCCGAAGTTCCGTCCGTTGACGGTCTGCGCTGAGGCTGCAAAGGCCGTCAGCATGCACACTAACAATAGTAATGTTCTTTTCATGTTTTTATGTAGTTTTTGTTTTTAGGTCATTTGTTGCTGCATGTCAGCAGGTTGTCGCTGCAAAAGTACATCATTGTGTGCACATCACCAAACAATTGCGGCAAAGATTGTCCGTAAACGTTTTTGAAATCGTTTACGTCTAAAATCTGGGTGCCATACACCTTTTATATATAAATAATGTGTACCTTTGTGGCAGAATTTAGTACTAATCAAATCAAAACAAACAAAATGAAAAGACATTTACTCGTATTTGCTGCCCTGCTGCTGAGCCTCGGTGTCATGGCAGACGGCGGCGACCAGACGGTAAAGGTGAACGGTGCCACGGTTGACAAGACCGTGACGCAGATTACCTTCAATGGTGATGATGTTATCCTGCATTACAGTGATAACACGTCGGAAACGCAAGACATGGCAACCCCAGTGTCCATAGCCTTCGAACTTGCCGCTACGGCAATTGACAAGTTAGAGGTAAATGCTCCGCACTCCGACAAGGTGTTCAACCTGCGCGGCCAGTACATGGGCAATAACCTTCAGGCTGTTCCTGCCGGTGTTTATATCGTAAATGGTAAAAAGGTAATTGTTAAGTAAGGAGGACAAGGCAATGAAGAGAATCACTTATATTTTCGCCCTTGTGGCAATGATGTTGGGCCTTACCAGCGGATTGAAGGCACAGCAGTCGTGGAGCTTCGCAAGTGTTAGCACCACTGACCAGACGAATTTGAATGCTGACACCCAAAACTGGGTGTACGAATCGAGCAATAACCGTTGGAAGCAACAGGCTGTCATAACGGACGCAGCACTGACAGCCAACGGCGTGGAACTGGAATTTACCAAAGGGCTGACCTTCACCACGACCGCTGCTGACCAGATTCGTGTTGATAACAAGAAAAGTTGCTTGACGCTGAACAACCAGAGCGCCAAACTGACCATTCACAACGTCAAGGCAGGACAGCAGCTGACCGTTGACTGCCAGTCGTCAAACAACTCGACTGCCCGTACCATTACTGCAACCAATGTTACAACTACTTCCGGCTTTGAGAAGTCAACTTCGAGAACGTCCAACGTTGCCACGGTAACTGCAGACGGCACAATTGAAATACAGTCAACGGGCGGCATGTACGTCTATAGCATCAAGGTGGCAACTCCTGGCGAGAACCCGCAGCCCGAAGAGCCGGCCGGCGACGACCTCTCGGTGGCACAGAGCTCCATCAAGAGCCAGGCTGTGCTGACCCTGAACGACAAGACCAAGCGCTATTACAATACTGCCGACCTTGCCAGCATCGACATTGACGGCACGAACGTGAAGGTCAACAAGGGCAACAACAGCTATACCTTTGCCAACAAGGTGACCGACATCAGCTTCACCAAGGGTGTTCCTATGGAAGAGGGCGACGAGGGGGCTTACACCAATCCTACAGGCAAGGTGGAAATCAGCGAGGCCAAGGGTTGGCTGGAGTCTGCCTACGTGAAGTTCAAGCTCTTCGAAGGGGCTACCTCTTATAATGTCTATGTGAAGGGCGGACAATTTGCCGACTACACCAAGATTGATGCCCAACTGGTGCGCAACTATGGCACCTACGGACGTGCCGACATGGTAGGTCTGACGGCCGGCGACTATGCGATGAAGGTGGTCCCCACCAATGCTGAAGGCGCAGAAATGTCCGACGCTGCCAACGAGGCTACACGGCTCATCGTGAAGAACTACGACCGTACGGGCTATGCCCACTTTGGCTACTCAGGCGTTGGTGCCTACAATGACGACGGTTCGCTGAAGCCGAACGCCAAGGTGCTCTATGTTACGAAGAATACTGCCAAGACCATCAGTACTACTGTGACAGGTGCCGAGACTAATCCCTGCGTGGGCTTACAGGCTATTATTACAGCCTATGAGAAAGGGCAGGATACCACACCAATAGCATTCCGCTTCATAGGACTGGTAGAGAAAGGAGATCTTGATGAGATAGGAAGTTCCACACACGGAATTCAGGTGAAGGGAAAGAAAGCTTACTCTGAAATGAATATGACCTTCGAGGGCATTGGCGACGATGCTACCGTCCGCGGTTTCGGCTTCATGACCCGTAACGCTACAAGTGTAGAGTACAGGAACCTCGCCATCATGCGTTGTATGGACGACGACGTAGAGCTTAACACCGATAACTCACACATCTGGATTCACCACAATGACGTGTTCTACGGCGAGCACGGCTCGGGCGACCACGAAAAGGGCGACGGCTGTTTCGACATCAAGGACGACTCACAATACATCACCGTAAGCTACAACCACTATTGGGATACGGGTAAGACCAACATGTTCGGCATGAAGAGCGAGAGCGGCCCCAACTGGATCAGCTACCACCACAACTGGTTCGACCACTCTGACTCTCGCCATCCGCGCGTTCGTACCATGAGCGTACACGTCTGGAACAACTACTTCGACAACGTGGCCAAGTATGGCGTAGGTGCTACTTCGGGTGCCAGCGTGTTCGTGGAGAACAACTACTTCCTGAAGACCAAGAAGCCCATCCTCTCCAGCAATCAGGGTACTGACGCAATGGGCAGTGGCACTTTCTCTGGTGAGGACGGTGGTATGATCAAGGCTTTCGGTAACTATTTTGATACCACTTGCAAGAATTTCCGCTACTTCACGCAGAACAATCCTTCTACTACAGGTTACGATGCATACGAAACGGCTACACGTGACGAGCAGGTGCCTGCATCGGAGGTAACCAAAGCGGGTGGTAATTCGTATAATAACTTCGACACCAACAGCAGCCAGATTTACAGCTATACACCTGACGCTGCCGGTGATGTTCCCAGCAAGGTGATGGGCTATTATGGTGCTGGTCGCCTGAACCACGGTGACTTCTCTTATTCATTCCCTGATAATGTGGGTGACGATGATTTAGACTCAGCATACGACAGCACACTTGGCGGCCAGATTGACAGCTACAAGCCTGCGCTCGTAGGCATCTTTGGTGATGAGAGTTCGCAGGGCGGCGGCGAGCAAGG
>JAGAYI010000012.1 GCA_017940545.1 Prevotella sp. | reverse complement strand
GCATGGCTCTTGGGGCATACGCGTGGAAGCCCCGTTTCTCGTCGGCACAGCCATAGACAATGCGGGGAAGCTGTGCCCAGCCAATGGCACCGGCACACATGGTGCAAGGCTCCACGGTGACATAAAGCGTGCAGTCAGTCAAGTATTTGCCGCCTAACTGGTTGGCAGCGGCAGTAATAGCTTGCATCTCGGCGTGTGCTGTCACGTCGCAGAGTGTCTCCGTCAGGTTGTGGGCACGCGCAATGATGCGGTCCTTGCAGACTATGACAGCACCAATGGGTATCTCGCCTTCTTGAAGTGCCAGACGGGCCTCGTCAAGGGCCCGTTGCATGTATTGTTCGTCTTTGTTTTCCATTTTTTCTGATAGTGGTTATAGATACTATAGTTGCTATAGTGTTCTTAATAGGAGGCAGAACATGGTATGCCGAGAGCTATCACGCGGTCGCGGATGGCGTCCAGTTCCTCATGGGTGGCCTTTACCAGCCCTTTCATCGGTGTTTCACGGTCAATGGTATAGACCATCACCTGTTGGGGAGCAATGGCTTTGATGGCTTCCAGCCACGGACCGACATATTCTTCGCCCGTATTATCCACACTCAGCGGCGTTGTCGCTCCATCGCCGTTCGGAGAGGGCTGGGGTGAGGCTTCTCCCTTCATAAACATAGTCTGTATGATGACGTGACCGTTAAAAGCCTTGAGACGTTCAATGATGAGGTTGACATCATAGCTCCCTACAGGACGGTCAACCCTGTTGATATAGTCTGCATTGACGGTGTCAAGTTTCAGAATGTTGTTGTCAACACGCATCAGCGCATCGTGTACTTGTTGACGCTGTATAAACGTGGAGTTGCTTAGCACGGAGACCTTGGCCTGAGGACAGTATTGGTTGCGCAGACGAATGGTGTCGTCGATGATTTCAGCGAAATGCGGATGACTGGTGGGCTCGCCGTTTCCCGCAAAGGTAAGTACGTCAGGGAGTTGTCCTTCCTGCTGCATGTCCCTTAGCTTGGCTTCCAGTTTCGTGGCCACCTCTTCACGGGTAGGTCGGGGAAGGGTAGGGCGATGGTCATGGTTGAATCCGCACTCGCAATAGATGCAGTCGAACGAGCATACCTTACCGTCGGCAGGCTGGAGGTTGATGCCTAACGATATGCCCAGGCGGCGGCTGTGTACTGGGCCGAAAATGGGTGAAGGATAAATTACGGTACTCATAGTGCCGGCAAAGGTAGTAAAAAGTTTAATGTTTAGGGTTTAGCGTTTAGAGTATTTATGCCAAAAGATGTTAAAGCCCCAAACTTAGTACTTCCGCTCTTTGACCTAAAGGTACAAAGCGGCAGAGCCGAGCACGAAAAAACTCAAATAAATTTGGTTTTTTACTCACTTATTCGTACCTTTGACTTCGTCTAAAGTACTTCCGTTCGAAAAAACTCAAATAAATTTGGTTTTTTACTCACTTATTCGTACCTTTGCACGAAATTAGGTGTATTACATCGAAAAAAAAGTAATGGCAAAGAAATCAAAAACAGCCGGCAGCCGCCACGGATTGCAGGTCGTAACATTATGTATAAGCACCACTATGGTGCTGGTTCTTCTTGGTATGGTGGTGTTCACCGTACTCACAGCACGCAATCTTTCGTCATACGTCAGGGAAAACCTCACGGTCACCGTAGAGTTAGGCGACAACATGACCCAGCAGGAACGCGGGGCAGCCTATAACCGTCTGAGGGTTCGTCCCTACGTGCATCACATCACCTACATCAGTAAGGAGCGTGCCTTGCAAGAGAATTTTGAAGAACTGGGCACTGACCCGCAGGAGTTCGTGGGCTTCAATCCCCTTCCCGCCACCTTCGAGATTCAACTGGCCGACCAGTATGCCAACTCTGACTCTGTGCTGGTGGTGAAGAAGGAGATTCTCTCCATTCCGAAAATCGCGGAGGTCCGCTATCCGGAAGACCTGATGGACAAGGTGAATGCCAACCTGCGTAACATCAGCCTGATTCTATTGGTGCTGGCTGGCCTGCTCACCTTCGTGTCGTTCTCGCTCATCAGCAACAGCGTGCGTCTGAGCGTCTATTCACGCCGCTTCCTGATTCATACCATGAAACTGGTGGGAGCCTCATGGGGCTTCATTCGCCGTCCCTTCCTGCGCCGTGCTGTCGGGGTGGGCATTGCGGCAGCCTTGTTGGCCATTGCCCTTTTAGGCTTGGGCGTTTATGGGTTGTATGTCCTGGAACCGCGATTAGTAAATATCATTGGTTGGCCGGAACTGACGATTACGGCCACGGCCGTCCTGCTGTTTGGCATTATCATAACAGCTGTATGTGCTTACCTGGCTGTCAACCGTTTCCTGCGCATGACAGCAGGCGAGTTGTATAAGATATAGGTTAAAAGGTTAAAAAGTTAAAGATAGAAATGGATAGAAGAAATTTTGCTTTCGACCGCGTCAACTTTATCCTGTTGGCTGTTGGTATGGCAGTGGTGATTATCGGTTTCCTGCTGATGAGCGGTGGAGGCTCCACGGCCGAGCAGTATGACCCGGACATTTTCAGTGCTCGTCGCATCAAGCTGGCTCCTGCGGTTTGTTTCTTTGGCTTCATTTTCATGATTTATGCCGTTCTGCATAAGCCTAAGGACAAGAAGTTGGAAAACACTAATCAGGAGGAGGACACCAACGCATGACGTGGCTCGACACAATTATTATAGCTATTGTTGAAGGGCTCACGGAGTTCCTGCCGGTGTCTTCTACCGGACACATGATTATCGCCCAGCACCTGCTGGGCCTTTCCCCTGACACGCTCAGCGAGCCCGACAAGGCTTTTATTCATGCCTTTACGTTCATCATTCAGTTTGGTGCCATCTTGTCGGTCGTCTGTCTTTACTGGAAGCGTTTTTTCCAGTTCGACCATTCGCCGGCCCCCGAAGGCAGCAGCACGTTTCAGAAGCTGAAGCACAAGTTCTACTTCTATTGGCTGCTGATAGTGGGTGTCGTGCCGGCCGTCGTCATCGGACTGGCAGCCAAGAAGTCGGGACTGCTCGACTGGCTGTTGGATAGCGTCCTGGTTGTTGCCGTCATGCTGGTGGTCGGTGGCGTCTTCATGCTGTTCTGTGACAAGCTGTTCAACAAGGGAAGCGATGCCAATCAGCTGAACGAGAAACGGGCCTTCAACATTGGCCTTTATCAGTGCATCTCCGTCATTCCCGGTGTCTCACGCTCCATGGCTACCATCGTTGGCGGCATGACTCAGGGACTGACCCGTAAGCGTGCTGCCGAGTTTTCATTCTTCCTGGCAGTACCCACCATGGCCGGTGCCACGCTGCTCGACCTGTTGGACCTGCTGAAGGAAGATGCGTCGTGGGCTACATCCCATAATATCACCATGTTGATTCTTGGTTGTGTCGTGGCTTTTGTCGTGGCCCTGCTTGCCATGAAGTGGTTTGTGAGCTTCCTCACCAAATATGGCTTTAAGGCATTTGGCATCTATCGTATCATTGTCGGCGGCGCCATCATCGTGTTGCTGCTGACCGGTCATTCACTCGCAATGGTTGACTAATGAACTTCACACAAGGCGAATTCATTTATCTGAACAAGCCCTACGGCATGACGTCGTTTGGTGCGTTGGCATTCGTTCGTACCCGGGTGTCGCGCAAAATCGGTGTGCGTCGTGTGAAAATCGGCCATGCCGGAACACTTGACCCCTTGGCAACCGGCGTGCTCATTCTGTGTACGGGAAAGAAGACCAAGGAGATTGAGCGCCTGCAGCTGCACACCAAGGAATACACCGCCACCCTGCAGCTCGGAGCCACGACGCCCAGTTACGACAAGGAGCACGAAGTGAATGCCACCTTCCCGACGGCCCACATCACACGCGAGCTGATTGACGAGAAACTGCAGCTGTTCGTGGGCGACGTCATGCAGGTGCCGCCGTCCTATTCTGCCGTCAAGGTCAACGGTGACCGTGCCTACGACCTAAGGCGCAAGGGACAGCAGGTGGAACTGAAGGCCAAGCCCGTCAGAATTGACGACATACGGGTGCTGGCGTTCGATGCCGGGGCGATGCTCCTGACCATCCACGTCACCTGCGGCAAAGGCACCTATATCCGCTCGTTGGCACGCGACATCGGCCGGTCGTTAGACAGCGGTGCCTACCTGACGGCCCTCTGCCGCACGCGTGCCGGCAACGTCAGCATAGACGACTGCATCACCATCGACGATTTCCCCGCGTGGTTGGAACAGCAGGAAATAGAAGACGGAAAATTGAAAACCGAAAATCAGTAAATCGAAAAAATAATAGATGAAACTATCACAATTCAAATTCAGATTGCCCGAAGAGCTCGTGGCACTTGAGCCCCCCTTCCGCGCCTTTGAGAATGAGGATGGCACGGTGGAAAAGGTCTATCGTCGTGATGAATGCCGCATGATGGTCGTGCACAGGAAAAGCCAGACCGTCGATCTCTTCAAGAAAGATGCCGATGGCCACGATACGAGCGACTTTATCATATTCCGTGACATCGTTGACTATTTTGACGAGGGCGATGTCTTCATTTTCAACGATACCAAAGTCTTTCCTGCCCGTCTTTTCGGAACGAAAGAAAAGACCGACGCCAAGATTGAGGTGTTCCTGCTGCGTGAGCTGAATGAAGAATTGCGCCTCTGGGACGTGCTGGTGGAGCCCGCCCGCAAGATTCGCATCGGAAACAAACTCTTCTTCGACGAGGACGGGCCCATGGTGGCCGAGGTCATTGACAACACCACCAGCCGCGGCCGCACGCTGCGTTTCCTCTACGACTGTCCTCACGACGAGTTTAAGCGAGAGCTCTTTGCCTTAGGCTCGGCACCGCTTCCCCGCTATATTGTTGACCACCGTGAGGCCACGCCCGACGACATGGAGAATTTCCAGACCATCTATGCCAAGAACGAGGGGGCTGTCACAGCCCCAGCGTCAGGCTTGCACTTCAGCCGTGAAATACTGAAGCGCATGGAGATACGCGGCATCAACTTTGCCTACATCACGTCGCACTGCGGACTGGGCAATTTTGACAGCATTGAGGTGGAGGACCTCACCAAGCACAAGATGAGTTCCGAGCAGATTTCTATTGGCAAGACGGCCTGCGACGTGGTGAACACGGGCAAGCAGGAAGGCCACCGCGTGTGCGCCGTCGGCGTCAGCACGGCGCGGGCCACAGAGACGGCCGTTGGCACCGACGGTCTGCTGAAGGAGTATGAGGGCTGGACCAACAAGTTTATTTTCCCGCCTTACGACTTCGGCATGGCCAACACCATGGTTGCCAACTTCTATCATCCCGAATCCACCATGCTCATGACCACCGCTGCCTTTGGCGGCTACGACATCGTGATGGAAGCCTACAGCCTGGCCGTCAAGCACGGCTATAAGTTCGGTTGCTATGGCGATGCCATGTTGTTGTTAGATGACTAAGGCGGGAGAACAGCTGACGGGTGGCGCTGCCGCAGGCCCGAAAATGCACGAAGTGTATTTAGGTCTGGGGTCCAATCTGGGCGACAGGGAGCGGAACATCCGTGTGGCCATAGAGAAAATCAACGAGCTGGTTGGCGACGTCGTTCGCCAGTCAGCTCTTTATGTCACGGAGCCCTGGGGCTTCACGTCCGACAACCGGTTCGTCAATGCTGTGGTCTGCTGCATGTCACACCTGTCGCCCCGCGAACTGCTCCGTGCAACCCAGCAGATAGAGCGTGACATGGGGCGCAGAGTGAAGTCGGTCAACCGGCAATACCACGACCGTCTTATCGACATTGACATCCTGCTCTACGACGACCTCAGCATTGACGAGCCCGACTTGGTGATTCCCCATCCGCTGATGCAGCAACGCGACTTCGTCATGCGGCCGTTGGAGGAAATAAAAAAAGGTTGCGACCGCTGAGTCACAACCTTTTTTGTCTTGCTTTATCTCCGAGCTTACTTACGCAGACCAAGAGCCTTGATGAGTGCGCGGTAGCGCTCAATGTCACGCTCACGCAGGTACTTCAGCAACTTACGACGGCGACCTACCATCATGGTCAGGCTGCGTGCAGTCACGTGGTCCTTGCGGTTCTTCTTCAGGTGCTCAGTCAGGTGGGCAATGCGGTAAGTGAACAGGGCAACCTGGCTCTCTACTGAACCAGTGTCAGTTGCGCTCTGGCCATACTTCTCGAAAATCTCTGTTTTCTTAGCTTGATCTAAATACATAGTTTTTTTGATTAATTGATGTTTTGATTATTGACATCCTTCGGACGCTTGTCGCCTTAATCACAACGGTTTACGTCGTCAGATGCTCCGGATTCTCCGAAATCGCGTGCAAAGGTACAAAGAAATGTTGAATAAACCAAATAAAACGGAGAAAACTTATGTTCCAGCGCCTTTTCCCCCGCCTCCAAGGTGCCTTATCTTACTTGATGCTTCCGGTTTTTAGCTCGCTCTGGAGGAACGAATAGACGTATCGAGGACTTTGATAATAGAAATGTGTAGCATCATTCTGAATCCTTTGATAGGTGTCTGAGTTTAGTATAGTGGCGAGAGCCTGTTCCATTGTAAGTTGTGGGTCTTCGGCAATCAACAACAGAGCAAGGTTCTTCACCATATCAAGTTTCATTAGCTCTTGTTCACTCATAGTCTTTTTAAAAGTTTAATAGCCCGATTTGTACCAAAGAAGTACTGAATAGTAATACCCTTCATGTTGCGAAGGTTATGGATAAGTGTTGGGAGGTCAATGCTGTGAGTCTCGTATTTCCATAGTTGTACCCCCACACGGTCATTAGCAATGGGACCTATAACAATGTCGTAGTCATGCGCGGCTTTGGAACTGCTATTATTTCTATTTAACAAGATGAATCTTGCCCAATCTTCAGTGTAGTCCTCGAAACGAAGAACTTGTAATTCGGACATTTGATTTTCATCAACCTCGAATGACAAAACTATGGGGGAGCCAGACTCTAATTGTTCGACTTTTGTCTTTGCCATATCCATAGCCTGTGTGTATTCGCGAGAGAGATAAAAGCCCTGTCCAAAGTCCTTGTTCGGTTTGGATTTGCTAAGATCAATCTCTTCGAATTCTTTATTTGTACCGTGGTAAAGAATCATGCCAAGGCTCCTCCTTTCCGTTGACAATATTCTGCAATATCGCTGACCATTGATTGGAACGACTGTGTGTGGCAGTAATCGTAGTGATGGTCAACGAACTCAATGCCTTTATAACGACTTAAGTAGTTGAATGCCTGTTTGAGGGTCAGCCCAAAATGCCGCCCGAATTCAAAAGTGAAGATGAGTGTCCACTCCACCTTGTCCTGAATGTTATATGTTGACTTTTCATCCATTTGTGTGCAAAGATACAAAAAAGTTTTCAAAATGGTTAT
>JAGAYI010000011.1 GCA_017940545.1 Prevotella sp. | reverse complement strand
TTGCTGCAAGTCCAATTGCAATACTTCAAATTCTTCTTTGGTCATAATACAATAACAGTTGTAGTTGTGTGCACTATTGCGATTGCAAAGGTACAACGATACTACAACTGCTACAACGTGTATTTCAACGAATGCTTACTTTCATTTATTCAGGAAAAAGTTTGTGGATTAAAGAAAAAACTGTAATTTTGCAGGCGGAAAGAACATGAAATTGAACTTATGGCAGACAGAATATACCTTTGCCTGGCTCACATGAGTGAGAGCGGGGCTGAACAGAAATACGTGAAAGAGGCATTCGACACCAACTGGGTGGTGCCCTTAGGGCCGAATGTCAACGGCTTTGAAGAAGATTTAGAAAACTTTGTCAATCAAAACGAACAAACAAAAGTGAACCTCGACCGGAAGGTCGTCGCATTGTCGTCGGGTACTGCCGCCGTGCACCTGGCGCTGATTGCCTGCGGCGTGAAACCTGGCGATGAGGTGATTGTACAGTCGTTCACCTTCTGTGCCTCCAGTCATCCAATTACTTATTTAGGAGCTACTCCGGTGTTCGTGGATTCGGAAGCGGAGACGTGGAACATGGACCCAGAACTGATGGAGGAGGCCATCAGGGACCGTATTGCCAAGACGGGCAAGAAACCGAAAGCCATTGTGCCGGTGGCGCTGTATGGCATGCCGTACTATATTGACCGCATCATGGAGATTGCCAACCGTTACGATATTCCCGTCATTGAGGATGCTGCAGAGGGTTTCGGTTCCAAGTTCCATGGGCAGGTGCTCGGCACGTTCGGTGAGTATGGCGTGTTGTCGTTTAACGGCAACAAGATGATTACCACGTCAGGTGGCGGAGCATTGATATGTCCGTCGCCGGAGGCGAAGAACAAGGTGATGTGGTTAGCCACTCAGGCTCGCGAGGCTTATCCTTACTACCAGCACGAGGCCATTGGCTATAACTACCGTCTGAGTAACGTCTGTGCCGGTATCGGCCGCGGGCAGATGACCATTGTGAATGATCATATTGCCCGGCATCGTGAGATTGCGCGGATGTATGAAGAGGCTTTTGCCGGCGTGAAGGGTATTACCTACCACAAGGAACTGTCTGGCATGGAAGCTAACTACTGGCTTTCGACCATTCTGTTAGATGAAGACCTGAAGGTGAAAGGTGAGGAGGCTGCCTATGCTGAGGCTGTGAAAGGTGCCGTGGGTGGTGCTGCCGGCGTGGTGCATGGTGGTGGCACGGTACATACTGACTGTGAGCCGAACAGGAATGTGGAGGCTATGCGCTTAGTGCTGGACCACGAGGGCATTGAGAGCCGTCCGCTGTGGAAACCCATGCACAAGCAGCCCGTTTATCAGCAGGCACCGGCCTACGTCAATGGCGTATCGGAAGCCCTGTTTAAGCGTGGCCTTTGTCTGCCGTCGGGGCCGATGGTGACTGACGCTGATGTGTGCCGCATCATTGAGACCATCAAAGATGCCCTGATAGGTTGAGCACGAAAAAGAGTGACATCGTTGAACGAAAAGAGGAAAATATGAATATTTTGGATAAGCTTTTCGGCTGGTATTTCAAACGTGCCGCATTGCCATACTGGTGTATGCTGTTGCTTGACAGCGTCATCGTTTTTCTGTCGGGTGTGTTTATCTTCTACCTGTTCCACCGTGGCTACCAGACAATGCTGCACTTTGCGGTATTGTCGCAGCAGTTGCTGGTCTATTTGGTGTTCAGCCTGTTAAGTTTCCGTATTTTCCACACTTACGCAGGTATTATCCGCTATTCGTCGTTTGTGGATCTGCAGAAGATAGGCATGGCCAATTTCCTGGCGATGCTGCTGAGCTGTGGTGCCCAGCGCCTGATGGTGAAGATTCCTGACTTTATCAGTCTGTCAATGTTGCAGACCGCGGCGATGTATGTGCTGGCTACGGTGTTGATGTGGGCCGTGCGTGTGCTGGTGAAGATGCTCTACGAGACGACCACTTCAGACCGGAAGGCTCTGCGTGTGCTGATTTACGGTGCGATGAGTGGTGGCGTAGGTTTGGCAAAGAACATTCGCAGCCAGAAGCCTACACGTTTTGTGCTGAAGGGTTTTATTACGCAGGACAAGCGGTTGCGCCACAACCTGCTGATGGGCGAGAAGGTCTATACCGTTGATGAGGACCTTGAGAAGATTATCCGCGACAAGGATATTGAAGCCATATTGGTGTCACCATTGCGGGTGAAGGATTTTCGTAATGACCAGAAGACACAGGATGCCATTCTTTCGGCTGGCTGTAAGATATTCATGGCTTCACTCGCCAAGGAGTGGGACGAGTCAGGAGATGTTGCCAACTATGAGGGGATGCAGCTGCACGAGGTGTCGGTGGAAGACCTGCTGCCACGTGACGAGATAAAGGTAGATATGGACTCGGTGGGAAAGGAGTTGACCGACCGCCGCATACTGATAACGGGAGCTGCCGGCTCCATTGGCTCCGAGATGGTTCGCCAGGTGGCTGTCTATCATCCGGCAGCCATGATGCTCATTGACCAGGCTGAGACCCCGGAACACGACATCCGCCTGATGATGCAGAGGGAGTACCCCTCCATTGCAGCCCAGACCGTGGTGACCAGTATCTGCAAGAAAGACCGTATGGAGCAGATTTTCCGTGACTTCCGTCCTGATTATGTGTTTCATGCTGCAGCCTACAAACATGTGCCCATGATGGAGGACAACCCATCGGAGGCAGTACAGAACAACGTCTATGGTACGAAGGTTATTGCCGACCTGAGTGTGAAATACGGTGTGAAGAAATTTGTGATGGTATCGACCGACAAAGCCGTGAATCCCACGAACGTCATGGGCTGTTCGAAGCGTATCTGCGAGATTTACACACAGAGTCTGAACAAACGGTTAGCTACTCTTGCTGCAGGCAAGGATTCTGCCAGCAAAGCCACCCAGTTTGTCACTACGCGTTTTGGTAATGTGCTGGGCTCCAACGGCAGTGTGATACCCCTGTTTAAAGAGCAAATCAAGAAGGGCGGTCCGGTGACGGTCACCCATCCGGACATTATTCGTTTCTTCATGCTGATTCCGGAGGCCTGTAAGCTGGTTTTGGAAGCAGGAACAAAGGGACATGGTGGTGAGATTTTCGTGTTTGACATGGGACAGCCTGTGAAGATTGCCGACCTGGCCCGTAGGATGATCAAGCTGTCAGGTGCCAAGAACGTAGAAATTAAGTTTACGGGTTTGCGTGCCGGTGAGAAGCTCTACGAGGAGGTGCTCAACGAGCTGGAGGGTACAAAACCCTCGTTCCATGATAAGATTCGTATTGCCGAAGTCCGGGAATACGACTATGACCAGGTGAGTAAGGACATTGACGAGCTCATTGAGGTGTCGAAACAATATAACGACATGGCGACGGTGAAGAAGATGAAGGAGATAGTGCCGGAGTACAAGTCGAACAATTCCATCTACGAACAATTAGACAAGTAACCCCTTCAAGTTTAGCAGTACTTTACTTCGTGGGCTTTTATGGCAGTCTGACCAGCTCTGACCCCGTCAGGGCAGGGTCGGTGCTGTTGACCTGTATGGCAAAGACGCCATGCAGGGCAGGTGATAGCGGAATGGTGACCTCGGTGGTTGCCGGTGTCAGGAACTGTTCCTGCAGGAGGGTGCCCGTCAGGTCATACACTCGGAGCTGAATGGGTGCAGACGGTATCTGTCCGAAACGGAGCAGCAGGCCACCCTGTTGGGGCAGGACGTACAGTTGTGCAGGCTGGTGCAGACTGACAGACTTCAAGCTGGTGAGACCCAAAGCGTCGAGCAGTCCGCGGTAGCCATCGAGTTCCCCATGCCCATAGACGTTATTGGGGTATGACAGCGAAGGTTCGGGATGTCGGCAGGTACGCGCCAGAATCTCCCGTACATCGTGTGGGGTGAGGCGAGGGTTTGCCTGCAGCCAGAGGGCAATGGTGCCAGCGGTGACTGGTGTAGAAAGAGACGTGCCGGAATCGGAGAACCACGGGTATGAGCGTCCTTGGAATTCGGAGCTTGCAACGAGTCGCCTGTCAGTGACCATCTGCCGGTCAGCATAGTAGTAGTTCATGGAGGAGTGCACGTTGACACCCGGTGCCGTCACGTCAGGTTTCAGTTCGCCCGACATGGAGGGCCCCTTAGAGGAGAAGGGGCTGATGATGCCTGACGGGTAGCTGCTGGAGTGCCATTTGCCGTCGAGTGTCTTGTGGTTAGTACGATGAGTAGTGCAACCGACGCAGATGACCGACGGGAAACAGCCTGGAGCCAGGACGTTATGATTGTCTTGAGCGGCGTTCCAACGTTTGTCTGCCGCATTGCTGGTCAGTGTATAGCTGCTGCTGCCAAAGATTTCTGCATGGCAGTTGATGCCGCAGAGCGTCAGTGCGATGGGTGGCAGTTGGCTGAGCGGCTTGTCGGCCTGAAGCAGGATGGCCAGATAGGTGGACGTGTCGAATGTCGCTGTATAGCGTACGATGCTGATGGCAATCTGCTGTGTGCCGAACTTCAGCGTGTCGGTCAGCATGGAGTCCATGCGCTCATCGTCAGAACTGTAAGACCTGCTGATGGGGTCAGCTCCGTTTCCCCCGTGATAGACCCGTGTAGAGATGCTGACGGGCTTGTCGGTTCTGATGCGGTAGATGGCCGCTTCCTTTGTCGTGCTGACGAAGGCTCCGGCCTCGTCAGTACCCTTCGGCTTCTCCAGATACGTATAGTCCCACCCGGCGTTGCCTGCAGAGGTCACAATGATGTGGCCCGGTCCGCACAGCTGTTCCAGGAACTCGTTGTATAGCTGATCATCCTCGTCCATGTAAGGCGTGTAGCCCTCGCTGAACGAGACCACGCAGGGTTTTCCCTGAGCGTCGGCGTAGTCGAAGAGATACTTAAAGCCTAAGGCATCGACGGCCGTGGTGTATTTGTAAAGGTCGGCCGGGTCGATATAAATGGTGTCGGCACCGACGGCATTGCTGACTAAGCAGATGTCACTTTCGAAGGCTACACCCCGGTAAGGTGTGTTGTAGCCGCTGCCTGCTGCACACCCTAAGGTGAGAGTGCCATGCGTCTGGGTGGGGCTGTCGGTGGAATAGCGGTAGGAGAGCAGAGCCTCCTGTCCGATGAAGTCGCGTCCTACTGGCAGGTTGCTGCCAATGGTGTCGGTAGAGAGCATGTCCCACATGGCCTGTATGCGGTATTGGTTTCCCGTGGCATCGTAGAAGTTCGGGTGGGTCAGGTCGAAGCCGATGTCCATGATGCCTACCACCACGCCCTTGCCTGTAAAAGCCTGATGCCGGGCAGAGGCGGTATAGATGGGCAGGATGTCGGAGACTTTGACCGTGGTGTCCATGGTAGCAGAGCCACAGGGATTTGCCTCAATGCGACGTATGTCAGGGTGGTGTGACAGTTTCGAGAGTTGTGACAGGGGGATGCGGGCGATGCAGATGTTACCTAACTGTGCGTATTTCTGGCAGTGGTGTGCGGTCAGCACGTCATCAGCGTCAGCAGCTGCCACCTCGACGAATGCCATGAGTGCCGGCTGGTGGGTGGTTGCAGCCCGTCGGTTGGGCGATGCCTGCCACTCAGCGGCTAACTGCCGTACGTAGTGGCTCAGTTTGCGGGTCGTCGTATCCTGAGCACACAGGCTGAGAGTGCCGAGCAACAAAAAAAGCAGTAATGGGGAGAAACGTCTCATTTGCGACAGTCAGGGCAGATGCCTTTGATGATGAGGTTGGCAGAGTGGGGCAAGAAGCCTTCGGGCAGTTCAATGTCAGGCAACGGCTGGTTGTCGATGCAATAGGTTCGCTGGCATTGCTCACAGAAGAAATGGGGATGCAGGTCTTCATCGTGCTCATGGCTATGGCTGTGGCACAACTCATATTTCACGCCCTCGCTACCCCCTTCGATGACATGAACCAGATGATGCTCGCGGAAGAGGGTCAGGGCGCGGAAGATGCCAGACTTGTCGATGGTTACAATCCGACGTTCCAGTTCCACCAATGACAGGGGTGTCATGGAGCTGGCCAATGCCTTGGCTACTACCACTCGGTTAGCTGTCGGCTTGATGTCGTGTTCTTCCAGTAGTGTGATGAAGTTCATCTTTGTACCCCGACCGAGAATCGAACTCGGAACTAAGCTTTAGGAGAGCCTTGTTATATCCATTTAACTATCAGGGCAGCCTTTAGTGGGTGCAAAGGTACGAATAAGTGAGTAAAATGCAAAAGAAAAACACTTTTTTCTTTTCATTTTCGAACGAAAGTACCTTCGACCGCAAGGTCAGAGGTAATTTTTTTTCGTGTCGTTAAACCTATTCCGTTCCTTTGCGTCTTATACGTATTATGAATCGGATTCTATTGACATTTTTGTTGTTGCTCGTTACGGTGGTGACATGGGCACAAGGTACCGTTCGCGGTCGGGTAATTGAGAAGCAGACCAATGAGGCTCTGGAGTTTGCCAACGTCAGGGTGTTGCAAGGCACCAAGTTCATAAAAGGTGCCATAACCGACAGTGAAGGGTCGTTTAACATTTCCGGACTGAGTTATGGCAGCTACACGCTACAGGTGACCTCTATAGGCTATAAGGACTTGACGCGCCAGTTCACCCTGACGAAAAAAGACAGTCGGGTGACCTACAGTGTGCTTTACCTGGCAGAGGACGCACAGTCCATTGGTGAGGTTGAGGTGCGCGGACAGCGTTCGCAGATGAAGTTAGAGGTTGACCGTAAGGTGTTTACCGTTGACCAGGTGCTGGCCGCTGCCGGTGGATCGGTGACGGAGCTGCTGGAGAATATTCCAAGTGTAGAGGTGACTACCGACGGTGAGATCTCGCTGCGTGGCAACTCTTCGGTAGAAGTGTGGATTAACGGCAAGGCCAGTGGTCTGACCAGTGACAACCGCTATGAAATTCTGCAGCAGATACCTGCCGAATCAATAGAGAAGATTGAAGTCATTGACAATCCCTCGGCCAAATACTCGCCCGAAGGTTCTGCCGGTATCATCAACATCATTTTGAAACGTGACCGCATGGCCGGCTATTACGGAGCCCTGCGTGCCGGTGTGAATACCCGTGGTGGCTGGAATGCCGGAGCTAACATCAACTACACCAGCGGTCACTTCGATGCCTTTGCCAACGTGGGCTACCGTCGGCGTAAAGGGCTTGGAGGCAGCATGAGCGAACAGCAATACCTGAACACCAATACTTATCAGAACTACGAGGGTGACAGTAGAAACCGAGGCGGAGGACTCTTTACCCGACTGGGGCTGACGTGGCATGCCACCCGGGAAGATGATTTCTCGCTGACAGGCATGATGCTCAACGGCTCTTTTGACAACGAGAGCGAGACCCCCTACCATTACGGTACCATTGGTGCCAGTCAGGACACCTACCAGCAGTTGCGCCGGAATACCGGCGACGGAAAGATGCGCATGTTTAACATGGAGTTCGACTACACCCACAACTTCTCAGACAAGCACAAGCTGGACCTCAACGTGTCGTTTAACCGTTGGAAGAGTGACAACGACACCTATTTCCAGGACTCCATCTGGTATCTCCCGGCAACCGGACTTGAGACGGTGCCCGCCACCCAATACACCTACCAGTACCGCCCCACCCACATCAATAACCGCTCGTGGGAGGCCAAACTCGACTACGAGAACCAGATTACCGAGAACGTGAAGTTAGAGGCAGGCTACAACGGACGCTTCTCGCACGAGAACACTCCCCAGGAATCATGGGCCGACTATAACAGCTGGGATGGCACGAATAAGGTGTTGGACGAGAAGTACTATAATCGCTTCATCTACGACATGGACGTGCATGCCCTCTATGCCACCGTGCACACCAAGTTGTTCGGACGCTTAGGCGTCATGGCCGGACTGCGCGGAGAGTACTGGAAAGTTTATACCGAGAGCTACAGTTACGCTCAGGAACATAACCCAGCCCTGCGCGATGAGCCTTTCAAGAAAGACTATTTCCAGCTGTTCCCCTCGCTCTTCCTGAGTTACGAACTGACGGAGACCGCCCAGCTGCAGTTAAACTACACCCGTCGTCTGCGTCGTCCCTGGGGCGGACAGCTCAACTCGTTCAAGAACACCAGCGATGCCTCGATGATACAGTTTGGTAACCCCCTGCTGACACCAGAATACACCAACTCCTTCTCGTTGAACTTCCTGAAGACATGGAACCAGCACACGCTCTCCGTATCGACCTACTACCGTCCCACTACGGACGTGATGCAGCGCATACGCTGGCAGAGTACGACCGACGGTATGATGTACATGACCAACGAGAACGTGGCCAAGCGTCAGACGGCAGGCATTGAACTCATTGGCAAGAACTCCCTGTGGCGTATTCTCGACCTGACCACGACGCTCAACGGTTACTACTCAAAGCTCGACGGTTTCTCGTATGTCATTGACGGACAGACAGTCACTGGCGAGGGACAGGAGGCCTTCTCGTGGGATGCCCGTATGCTTGCCTCGTTCATGCTGCCTTACGACATCTCCATACAGGCCACAGGAAACTACCGCTCGCGTGGTGCCATTACGCAGGGACACAGGCGAAGCAATGCCTCGCTTGACCTTGGTCTGCGCAAGACCTTCTTCAACAAGAAGATAGCCCTGGCCATCAATTGGCGTGACGTGTTCCAGACTCGTCACTGGGAGAACTACACCAGCAGTGATACCTTCTGGCGTCACCAGAAAAACTGGCGCCGTCCTGCCGTTAACTTCCAGCTGACGTGGAACTTCGGTAACATGGGTACCAAGGACGATGGACGAAGGAGGAAGGACGAAGGAAACGGCGGTGCTGAAGAAGTCACACCGACCTACGACAGCGGAAGCGCTGGTGGAGAGTTTTAGAGAGTGAGGCAGAAAACCAAAAATAGTATGGTTTTTCTGCCTCACTTTTTATTCTGAATATTCTGAATACTCTGATTACTCTGAATACTCTGATTACTCAGATTACTCTGAATACTCTGATTACTCTGAATACTCTGATTACTCAGATTACTCTGAATACTCTGATTATTCCGATAAACCGCAATTGTTCGAAAATGCAAAGAAAAAGTGTGTTTTTCTTTGCATTTTGCTCACTTATTCGTACCTTTGACCTTGCGGTCGAAGGTAGGCTGCACCTCGGAAAAACAAATTCTTTTCAAGAAATTTGGTTTTTCGCTCGGTTTGCACTACCTTTGCAGTCGATTTGCAAAGTGCATATCAAGGGGTGCTCGCTGTTGCGGGCTGAGATGATACCCTTCAGAACCTGATGCGGGTAATGCCGACGTAGGGATGGATAGTATTCAAATCAGACCCCCCTTTGTAAAAAATTAAAGATTAACAATTAAAAATTAAAAGGGGAAAACAATGAAAAGAAAGGTATTTTCAGGAACCAGTATGGTACGTGCAGTAGTATGTGCAGCAGTCTTCATGCTAAGTGCTTCATGCTACACGTTGATGGCACAGGAGGAGGACACCACACGCGTGGAACAGTTGGGCGAGGTAGTGGTCAAGGCTGTCAGGGGACAGCGTAACGCGCCTTTCGCCATCAGCAACATTCGTAAGAAGGAGTTGCAGGAGTTTTCACACACAGGGCGTGAGCTGCCCTTCCTGTTCGCCCAGACACCAGGTATGCTGGCATGGAGCGAGAACGGATTAGGCACGGGTACTACTTATATGCGCATTCGTGGAGCCGCCGGTTCACGCATCAACGTGACGTTAGACGGTGTGCCCCTGAATTCACCCGAAGATCAGACCGTGTTCTGGGCGAACATGAACTCGTATGGCTCGTTGTTAGGTTCGGTACAGATACAGCGTGGTGTGGGCACATCGACCAACGGCGACGGTGCCTTCGGAGGAACCATTGCCTTAGGCACGGCACTGCCTCAGGAGACGGCTGGTGCAGAGGTGAACTTCTCGTATGGGTCGTACAACACCATGAATGTGGGAGGACAATTCTCTACGGGAGCCATTCCCCTTGGCGTGGGGCGTCTGGTCATAGAAGGAGCCTACCACCAGACAACGACGGACGGCTTTATACACGGTACGCGCGGACGTTCAGGCAGCTACTATGGCGGGCTGACCTGGCTGAAGGACAATCTGCAGCTGAGCTACAAGAACATCGGTAACTTCGAGCGTACCGGACAGGCGTGGAACGGCGTGACAGCCGGCGACAACGACCTAAGCCTGATGGATGGCACCTATGGCGCGAAAACTGGTATTAAAACCTATCGAGACCTGTGGGACGCGGGACTGGGGCGTTACAACACGCTTTACGAGACACTCACCTATGATGCTGACGGTAGCTTTGCGAAGGATGCCGACGGCAAATACGTGACACAGCGCTACAAGATGAGCGATGGCAGCTACTGGGACCGCACGACAGATAATTTCTGGCAGAACCACAACCTGCTGACCGTAGCGGGACAGTGGGCTGAGCACTGGACGGCAACTGCCACGCTACACTATACCTACGGATATGGTTACTATGAGGAATTCCGACCGAACAACAAACTCTCGAAGTTTGGACTACCAAACTTCAAGGATGCTGAGGGGAATACCGTGAAACGTACCGACTTTGTGCGCAAGAAAGGACTGCGTCAGGACTTGGCAGGCATTGTGGGTAACGTGAACTACAAGGACGAGCAATGGGATATTATCGGTGGACTGTCGGCACAGAAGTTCTGGGGCGACCACTTCGGCTATCTTACCTATACTGCACGTCCTGAGCTGAGAGGACGTAACGGTGACTATATACATAAGTATTATGACTCAGGTGCCCAAAAGTTGGATGCCAGTGCCTTTGTGAAGGCACAGCTGCATCTCGGCGAGCATTGGGACATCTTCGGTGACGTGCAGTTGCGTCAGGTGAACTATAAGACCAGCGGCAAGAACGATAAGTTCTACGAAGAAGGCAGCAGCTACTACAACCAACTGCTTGACATCAACAAGCATTACACCTTCTTCAACCCGAAGGCAGGCTTCTCGTGGCAGCTGACACCGCAGAACCGCATCTACGGCTCGATAGCTATGAGCCATCGTGAGCCCGAACGTAATAACTTCACCGACAATGGCTCCTATCCTGCACCTACGGCCGAACGACTGTTAGACTACGAGTTGGGCTACACGTACAATGGAAATGTGGTGCGCTTTGGTGCCAACTTCTATTATATGGACTACAAAGACCAGTTTGTGCAGACGGGTGCACAGAGTGACATCGGTGAGAATCTGACAACAAATATTCCCAAATCGTACCGCATGGGCGTGGAGATGCAACTGGGTCTTGACGTTACATCCTGGCTTTCGCTGGCCGCCAATACCGCCATCAGTCGTAACAAACTGAAGGACTTTGACGAGGTGGTAGAAGACTGGGACAACGGTACGAAGACCATTCACTACGACAATGCCACGCTGGCCTTCTCACCCTCGTATATCACTAATTTTTTTGCAAACCTGCACTATCAGGGCTTTCAGGCCGTATGGCATACCGGAATGGTCAGCCGTCAGTATCTGGACAACACCAGCAATCGTGACCGTTCGCTGCCAAGCTACGAGGTGTCGAATGTGAACCTGAGCTATACGTTGAAGGGTGGAAGAATGAAGGATGGAGCAACATGGAATAAGTGGTTTCGCGAGACGGTCTTCTCTCTGTCACTGAACAACATCTTCAACAAGCGGTATGCACAGAGTGGCTGGGTGTATAGTGCCATCTATGAGAGTGGTGGTCATCCGAACGACAACCGCTACTACCAGATAGGATTCATTCCCGCTGCCGGATTCACCATTCAGGGTGGAGTGACCGTGAAATTTTAAATGAGTGAAAAATGCAGATAAATCCTCTTGATATAGTGACCACGGTACTCGGGTTGGCATACATCCTGCTCGAGTATCGGGCCAGTATCTGGATGTGGGTGGTAGGCTTTCTCATGCAGTCGCTTGGCATCGTGCTCTACTACCAGAAAGGACTTTATGCCGACTGTGGCATGGAGTTTTATTATCTGACCATGACCGTCTATGGATTCTGGAGGTGGATGAAGCCAAAAAATGCCTGCCAGCAAGGTAATGAAGCCCCCTCGGGGGCCGTAGGGGGGGGCTCGTCCATTGTCCATTTTCCCCGGCATCTTATCCTGCCCTGGCTTGCAGCAACAGCAGTCCTGTGGGCAACCATTTACTGGTTGCTCGTCACGTTTACCGACTCCAATGTGCCCTTGGCCGACTCATTCACCACAGCCCTCAGTCTGTTAGGCATTTGGGCATTGGCTCATAAATATCTCGAGCAGTGGCTTATCTGGATTGCCGTAGATGTGGTGACCTGTGTCCTTTATGCCTATAAAGGTCTGCCTTTCAAGTCAGGGCTATACGCATTGTATGTTGTCATTGCCGTCATGGGATTCATGAAGTGGCGGAAGATGATGAAATGCGCTGGGTGACGTACTGTTGGAAAGCCTCTCGATAGGCTTCGGTGACATGAATGATTTGCTGACCGATGTAGATGCAGTCGTTCCTGTCTATGGAGCGTATCTTGTCGAGTGCTACAATAAAAGAACGATGAACACGCATGAAGCGGTCGGCGGGCAGCATGTCCTCGACCGCTTTCATTGTGAGATGGGTGATGAGCGGGCGCTGTTGTGACTGCAAGTAGAACATGACGTAGTCCTTCATGCCCTCCACGTAAAGGATATCGTCCTGTTGCAGCTGGCGCAGTTCACCATCGACACGGATGAAGAGAGTGGAGAGTCCCTTCGGGGCCTGTAAGGGGGGCTCTCTCCTCTTTTTACACTTCTCCACGGCCGCCAGGAACTTGTTGTAGCGGATAGGCTTCAGCAGGAAATCGACGGCACTGACCTCATAGCTGTCAAAGGCATACTCCTTGAAGGCGGTGGTAAAGATAATCATGGTCTTGGCAGGCAGCATGTGTGCCAGCTCCATACCATCCAGGTCAGGCATCTGGATGTCGAGAAATACCAGATCGACGTGTTGCTGGCGCAAGGCTGCAATGGCCTCCACGCTGTCGGTAAAGGACCCTACGAGCTGTAGCTGAGGGGTGCGTGCTACGAACGATTCTAACAGTTTGACGGCTAAGGGCTCGTCGTCGATAATCATGCAAGTCATGTTATTAGCGATTGATGGATTTCCAATTTATGATTTTATCAGTTTGAGGGTGACTTTGGTGGTATAGATATTATCTTCGCTGAGCGTCTGTTCCCAGGTATAGCGTCCCGGGTACATGAGGTCTAAGCGTCGGTGGGTGTTTCCCAGTCCGATGCCTGAGCCGCTGCGATCCTGGCCGTCTTTGGGATAGTAGGTGTTGGCGCAGGTAAAGCAGATGTGCTCCGCATCGGCTCGCAACGCGATGTCAATCCTTGACGTCCTGTTGCTGCTCACGCCGTGCTTAAAGGCATTCTCGATGAGCGAGATGAAGAGTAGGGGGGGGATGGTTGTCTGAGTGGAAACCTCAGGCCACTCGGTGCTGACCTCCAGTTTGTCGTTATGGCGCAGGCGCATCAGCTCCGTGTAGTTTTGCATGAAGTCTATCTCTCCTCTCAGCGGCACGAGGGGCTTGTCAGTCTCGTACATGGCGTAGCGCAGCAGGTCGCTCAGCCGGGCAATGGCATCCTGGGCAGCATCGCCGTCTATCTGCACAAGGCTTGAGATGTTGTTCAGTGTGTTGAAGAGGAAGTGCGGGTTTATCTGGTTCTTCAGCCATGCCAGCTCAGCCTCGGTGTGTTTCTGCTGCTGCTCCTTCAGCTCAGCCTTCAGCCGCCGTGAACGCGTGTAGCTGCGCAGTCCGATGACCATGAGCACCATGGCCACGTTGAACAGCAGGTAGATAAACAAGCCCATGAAGAAGCCGATGTAGGCCATATCGTTGTCCAGCGGGAACTTGCTGAAGTCAAGCTGGAATATCCAGTAGTTGGTCAGCAGGATGAGCACCACATTGCTGGCGATGAACTGCCAGCGGCGACCCTTGCTCCACAGCAAAGGCTCCAACAGGTAGAAGTTGACAAACCACAAGAGGAGCGGGGCACGCAGCAGGCCGAACAGAATCCAGAACGTGGCTACGGCATTGTCCCATTTCTGCGTGAAAAAGAAAACCGACAGCACGGGCAGCAGCAGAAGTGCCGCCCATGCTGCTGCCTGTATGGTGAATAGCAGAACATTACTGCGGTAAAACCTGATTTTTCTCATTCCATTCCCACATTTGTAATGCGCTCCTCGTTGCTCTGGTGCTCCATGTAGTCGCTCTGCACACGGCTCTGGAACTGCTTCATCTGCTTCTTTGTGTTGCCGAAAGTAAAGCTGACGTTGAGTGACACGCTGCTGATGGGTACGCGTATGAGCATGCTGTTAGTGAAGTTACGGCCTCGGCTGAAGGATTCGATTTCCAGACGGCCACCGCTGGAGAGGCCAACGATGCCCTGCACGCCCACGGTCAGTTTGTCGTTGAGGAACGAACGGCTGAGTGAACCTGTCAGCAGGTTGAAACCTGACGACCATCCCTGCAGCGTGTAGCTCTTGGTCGATGTAATGGCGAAGAGGCTCAGTTTCAGGCTGGCCGGCAGCGTCTGCTGGATGCCGGCCATGGCATTGGCAGACCATCCACTATTACGGGCGTCAAGCTCGTCGCTGCGCAGGTCGGTATAGTTCACGCCGCCGTTCATGAAGATGCGGGTGTTCTTGGCAGGCATCCACGAGCCATAGACATTCAGGCTGCTCAGGTTGCGTTTCACGATGTTGCCGTAGGTGGTGTGCAGCAGGTTGTCCTCGTAGAAGTTATATTGTTCAATAGCGTTGTTGCAAATGGCGTGGCTCAGTTTCACGTTCAGCATGAGTTTGGGGCTGTACATGTTATAGACCAGTCCGACAGTATGCGACTTCTCCACGTCGAGGTCGGTGTTACCGTAGGTCAGTGCCGTGGGGTTTGAGCGGTCGATGTAGGGGTTGAGATAGGAGATGCCCGGTCGGGAGATGCGCATGTTGTAGGTCAGTCCGATGTTGCTGGTCTGTGTCAGTGTATAGCTCAATGATGCCGAGGGCACCAGATTGCCATAGTTTTTCTTGAAGTCAAGGCCGTTGCCCAGTTTGTATTCCACGCTCTGCCATGTGTGCTCATAGCGCAGGCCGGTCTTCAGTCCTACTTTCCCAAAGTGCCCGTCGTACTCGGTGTATGCAGCAGCAATGGTGTTGTCGTGGTGATAGTCGCTGCTCAGGCTCTCGGTATAGATGTCGTTCAAGTAGTATTTGGCATCTGAGTTTGACAGGCGTGCTGTCAGCTTGACACCAAAGTTCAGTTTGTGCAGTGAGGAGAGTGGAGTGGTGAAGTCAGTCTGCAAGACGTGCTCCGTGGTGTGTTCGTTGTTGTCAGAGTAGCGGTTTGTCAGGTCGAACGTGGAGGGTACGGGAACCTGTCCGTTAGGGCTGAAGTTGCTCCACTGCTCGTTGTGGGAAGGCGAGGCACTTAGCTGGTACGTGATGGCCATGGAGCTGGTGCGCTCGGCATTGAAGAACCGCTGGTAGTCGATGCTTCCGTTAAACGAGGTGCGCTTGTTGTGTTGCCTCAGGTCGTTGGAGTAGCCGAATCCCGTGCTACTGTTGTAGATGCCTCCGGTCATGGCGGTTACGGAGTTGGCAGGATTTTTCAGGTTAAACTGTGTAAGGGAAAGCATGACGTTCATGGAGCTCATAGAGTCCAGTTCGTAGCCCATGTTCAGGGAGCCCATCAGAAAAGGCGTCTTGGTGTCAGTCTTGCTGGTTGTGAGGATTGTTGAGGGGGTGGCACCCAGCTGTTCCTGTTTCATAGTAACATCAGACTCGCCAGGTTTACCGTAGTTATACATGACATTGGCACTATAAGAGAACCTGCCCTGTTGACCATTGACGAAGCCTCCGCCACCCAGGCTCTTCGTACCTACCATTCCCCTGATGGTGGCGTTATAGCCGTTCATGCTGGCCTGTGCCTGTGGATTTTTGTTCATGACGATGTTCAGCACGCCGCCTGTTCCCTCTGCGTCGTAGGCAGCACCAGGATTGGTGATGACTTCAATGTTCTTGACGGCTGTGGCAGGCATGTTCTTGAATATCATGCTGGCGTTCTGCGAGAACATGGCATTGGGTTTGCCGTCAACATAGACTTTGAAGCTGGATTGTCCGTTGACGGTGATATTGTCCTGTCCATCGACCGTCACCATGGGCACCTTGCGCAGCATGTCGAGTACGGTATTGGTCTTCGAGTCTTCATCCTCGGCAACGTTATAGGTCATTTTGTCGGTTTCCATCTTCACCAGAGGCTTTTGTGCCACTACCTCAATGGCTCCCAGCGTTTTGTCGTCGTCCTGCAGCAGAATGGTGCCAAGGTCGAGTGAAGGTTGGCCGCTGAGGGTGAAGGCGATGTTGCGAACCTGTTTTCCCACGCTGCTGACGGCCATTACGAAATGTCCCTTGCCACTGACCTCCTGTCGGATGTGTCCGTCGAGGTCAGAAACCGACATGGCAACCGGTTTTTTCGTATCGCCTTTCTTATATACGCGTATGGTGGCGTATGGCTCCGTCTGTTGCGTCAGGGAGTCAAGCAATATACCCTTGACAAGTGTTGTTTGTGCGGTGGTTGGCAGAGCCATCATGATGGTCAGTACTGCCAGAATCGTTTTTAATGTCTTCATCTTTTTGCGTTTTGCTGATTGATTTGTCGCAAAGGTAAGGCAAAAAACTACACGTGCCAAGAGATTTTCGACCACTTCTTGTGTTTTTTTCGACGACTTTCCGGTTTACATCACGCCCAGCCAGCGCAGCACGTCGTTGAGGTTGGCCACCACCATGAGCAAGATGAGGATGCCAAAGCCAACATATTCGGCCTTGATCATGAAGTCCTCGGAGGGCTTGCGGCGAGTAACTATCTCGTAGCACAGGAAGAGTACGTGCCCACCGTCGAGGGCCGGGATGGGCAGGATGTTCATGAATGCCAGTATGATGCTGAGGAATGCTGTCATCTCCCAGAAGCGGTGCCAGTCCCACGTAGCCGGGAAGAGGCTGCCGATGGCTCCGAAGCCACCTAACGACTTAAAGCCTTTCGACGTGAAGACATATTTCAGGTCGCTGACGTAGGACCCCAGCGTATGGGCTCCATGGGCTATGCCGGCGGGTATTGACGAGAAGAAGCTGTATTCCACATGACGTTCCTTGTAGTCGCTATAGGGATTGTGGAAGAAGGCTCCCAATGCCAGACGGTCTTTCTCCATGACGGTGAGCTGGATGGCCATGGTGTCAGGTGTGGCAATGTCGGCATGCTGCACTATGAGGGTGGCGACGGGAAGAGGAGCCTTGAGCTGCAGTTCCTGTCCGTTGGCTTTAGGTTCCTGACTGTTATAGACATCCTCCATGATACCTATCTGGTCGGTAATCTCGTTCCAGGAGCTGACGGCTACGCCATTGACGGCCAATATGGTGTCGCCCTTGCGCAGTCCGGCCTTGGCGGGGTTGGAGCCGGGAGCTACGCTGTCAACGAGTGCCGGCATGAAAGGCATGGCAAAGGCCGGTGTCTCGCTGATCATGTCGAGCAGATCCAGGTTCCCCGGGGTGTTGATGGTCACTTCCTTGCCACCACGCAGCACGGTGACCTGCTTGGCGTTTGAAACGGCCCGCAGGGCATCACTCAGGGCAGAGCCCCACTCCAGTGACTTGATGCTGTCGCCGTCGGCAGCAATAATAATATCGTGGTCTTGGAAACCGAGGGCCTTGGCCTCCTTGTTGAACTTCATGCCCAGTTCCGTATTGCGGGCAGGAATATAG
>JAGAYI010000010.1 GCA_017940545.1 Prevotella sp. | reverse complement strand
TGGTACTATACCCTCCAGTTGTTGGCATATACACAGTTTGCACCCGGTTACAAGAGCAATGACCCTTTTACTTACTCTGACATTTTCTCGCCTTTCGACTTGAACATAGGTCTTGGTATGGACTATGCAGTAGAAACAAAAAACAAGAAACTGACGGGTAACATCAACCTTTCGCCGCTTTCCTATAACTTCAGGTACGTCAGCCGATTAGGGTTGGCCGAACGCTATGGACTGAACGCCGGCCACCATACCTTACACGATATTGGTTCACAGCTGACGGTCAATTTGGAGTGGAAGATGGCTGAACAGGTAACTTGGAAAACCCGGCTCTACGGCTATACCTCCTATAAGCGTGCTTTGGTGGAGTGGGAGAATACGCTCGAATTAAAGATAAGCAAGTTCATTACTACCAACATCTACGTGTATCCTCGCTTTGATGACAGTGGCGCACTCGACAGCGACTTGGGCTATTGGCAGTTCATGGAGTATTGCTCGCTGGGCTTTGCCTATAATTTCTAAGACGGGCATGACAAAGAAAAAAGCGGCGCTTATCTGTCAGGGTAAGTGCCGCTCTCCATTTATGAAAAGCTATTTTTTTGAAAATCCTTTTTTACTTGGCCTCCGTCATGTCGCCTTCTACGTAGAGACGTGTCATTTCCACCTTTCCGTTAGTACGGACGGTGATAGACTTCTTGAAGTGTCCGGGGAATTTTCCGGCACCGTTATAGGTCACTTTGATTTGTCCGCTTTCGCCAGGCTGAACGGGAGCCTTCGTGTATTCAGGGACGGTGCATCCGCAGCTGGCTACCGCCTGGTTGATGATGAGAGGCTGGTCGCCGGCATTAGTGAAATTGAAGACACACGTAACCTTTGATTCTTTTTCGGAGAAAGTCCCGAAATTGTGAATCAGCTTATCAAATTTGATTTCAGCCTGTGCTGATGCAAATGAAATACCGCAAACCAGCAGTAGTGACATGATTATTAGTTTCTTCATTTTTTTTTGATGTCGTTTAAAGGTTCATAAATCTCTGCAAAAGTAAAGCATTTTTCTTATATTCCTATATAAATGCTCGTGTTTTTCAAATTATTTAACTCTAAGAATATCGGCAGATTTCTTGGCCATTTGCCGAAAAAGTTGTAATTTTGCAACGATGGCAGGTCCCTGCTATCAGCAGCCTTCCCCGTGGTTCGGGAAGGAATGCACCGCCCGCTGCTCTTACTTTCACCGCCCGCTGCTCATACTTTCAGCGGCCGCTGCTCTTAGTTTCAGCGGCCGCTGAAACCCGGACACCCCGGCAGTTTCTCCCAGTCAGTCCGGCAGTTTCTCCCCGTTTCCCCGGCAGTTTCTCCCAGTTTTCCCCCCCTGGTTTTGTTTAAATGCCTATTCATGCCAATTTATTTTCTGCGCACCAAAAACAATTGAGTAAATAAAAATAACGTTTTTATTTTGTATTGTTCTCACTTATTCGTACCTTTGCAGCGCAAAAAACATGATGTCAATGAGAAATAAGATTGTTTGCGTGTTCTCCGTGCTCCTGTTGTCGATGTTCGCCCTGAATGCGGCCGCGTACGACTTCAAGAGCGGGGAGTTGTGTTACACCATTGTTTCAAAGAGCGAGAGAACGGTTGAAGTGGCTTACTCCAAGACGACATACGCCGACAGGGTGGTGGTGCCGTCGGAAGTGACCTACCAGAATAAGAAATGGAAAGTCATAGGTCTTGGCACGGATGCCTTCTACGGTTCGGCCAAGATGACCGAGCTCGTGTTGCCGAAGACGCTGAAGTACATTTCAGGTGGTGCCTTGGACTATTGCACCAGTCTGACTAAGCTGAATCTTCCTGAGGGCATTATTTTAAAACGTTACTCTCTGCGTCATTCCGGATTAGTGTCGCTGCGCATTCCCAAGGGAACCAATTGGTTTGGCGACCACCACGGCCAGATGTCAAACCTTCCCTATCTGACAACTGTGGAGTTTGCCGAAGGCGTGGAAACGGTACCGGTTGGTGCCTTTCAGTTCGACGAAAAGTTGGAGCGTGTCATACTTCCTAATACGATAAAACGTATTGGAAAGCATTCTTTTGTGGGGTGCAGCTCACTGAAAAGGCTGGATATTCCTGCCAGCGTGGAGACCATGGGGCGTCTGGTTGACTTTGGTGAAAGCGCACTCCGTGAGATTCATGTCCACTGGCAAAACCCCATCCGCATTTCAGATTACACCTTTCCCCCCAGCACCTATTTGAACGGGGTACTCTACGTTCCCAAGAACACGAAGGCGAAATATCGTCAGGCATCCGGGTGGAGGCTGTTCAAGAATATAGAAGAAGTAGAGTGAAAGGCAAATCAAAGATCGTGAATTAATTATTTATTCAAGCAATATGTATAGAACCAAAACATGCGGTGAGCTGCGGCTCGCCGATGCCGGCAGTATGGTAACACTTGCCGGATGGGTACAGCGCTCGCGCAAGATGGGCGGCATGACATTCGTCGATTTGCGTGACCGCTATGGTATAACACAACTGGTATTCAACGAAGCCAAGGATGCAGCACTTTGTGAACAGGCCAACAAGCTGGGGCGTGAGTGGTGCGTGCAGGTAAAGGGCGTCGTGAATGAACGTGAGAGTAAGAACAAAAACCTGCCGACAGGCGAGGTAGAGCTGATTGCCTCAGAGCTCAACGTACTCAGCGAGAGCCTCACACCACCGTTCATTATCGAGGATAATACCGACGGTGGTGACGACCTGCGCATGAAGTATCGCTATCTGGACTTGCGCAGAAACTGTGTGCGCAAGAACTTAGAGTTGCGTCACCGTATGACCATACTCATTCGCAACTTCCTCGACAATCTGAACTTCATCGAGGTAGAGACCCCCATACTGATAGGCTCTACGCCTGAAGGTGCTCGTGACTTCGTTGTGCCTTCACGAATGAATCCCGGACAATTCTATGCCTTGCCGCAAAGCCCCCAGACGCTGAAGCAGTTGCTCATGGTCAGCGGCTTCGATCGTTACTTCCAAATTGCCAAGTGTTTCCGCGACGAGGACTTGCGTGCCGACCGCCAGCCGGAATTCACGCAGATTGACTGTGAGATGTCATTTGCCGATCAGGAAGATGTGTTGGAGATTTTCGAAGAACTGGCTCGTCACCTCTTCAAGGAGGTACGTGGTGTAGAACTGCCTAAACTGGAGCGTATGACGTGGCATGAGGCCATGCGTCGTTTCGGTAGTGACAAACCCGACCTTCGCTTCGGTATGGAGTTTGTTGAACTGATGGATGTGCTGAAAGGCACGGGAACCTTCCCTGTCTTCAACGAAGCCGAGTATATTGGAGGCATCGTGGTGCCTGGCTGTGCCGACTATACGCGCAAGCAACTTGACCAGTTGACAGATTTCGTGAAGCGCCCGCAGGTTGGTGCCAAGGGATTGGTGTATGTGAAGTTCAACGCCGACGGTACGGTGAAGAGTAGCATCGACAAGTTTTACGAGCCCGAGGTATGGGCAAGGCTGAAGGAAGTAACGGGTGCCAACGACGGTGACCTGGTACTCATACTGAGTGGCGACAAGGCCAACAAGACCCGTACGCAGCTCTGCACCTTACGCTTAGAGATGGGTGACCGCCTCGGCTTGCGTGATAAAAATACCTTCAAGTGTCTTTGGATTGTTGACTTCCCACTCTTTGAATGGAGCGACGAGGAGCAGCGACTCATGGCAACCCACCATCCGTTCACATTGCCCAATCCCGACGATATTCCCCTGTTGGACACGGCTCCGGAAAAGGTGCGTGCCGTAGCCTACGACTTTGTCTGCAATGGTATCGAGGTGGGTGGTGGCTCTCTGCGTATTCACGACGGTAAGCTGCAGGAGAAAATGTTCCAGATATTAGGTTTCACCCCCGAGCGGGCCATGGCGCAGTTCGGGTTCCTCATCAATGCCTTCAAGTACGGAGCGCCTCCTCACGCCGGTCTTGCATTCGGCTTGGATCGCTTTGTAAGCATCATGGCAGGTCTCGACAGCATTCGCGACTGCATCGCCTTCCCCAAGAACAACAGCGGTCGCGACGTGATGCTTGATGCTCCTGGCGAACTGGACCCCAAGCAGCTTGAAGAGTTGCAGCTGAAGGTTGAACTTCGTGCCGACCCTTCTGCGTAGGGCTGTGAGTAGAAATCACCAGTATTTATACTCCCGTTGCTTGACTTACATCAAGAATAAGGAGGCTTTTCGTAAAATCTCCTTATAATCAGTCATTTAATGTAGAATATTGTTCTTATCTTTGCACTCGGAAACAGTAGAGATATTCAACACTATTTCAATACATAGATTAATTTTAAAAAACAATGGCAGAAAAGAAAACTACAACAAAGAAGGCCGCAGCAACAAAGACTGCAGAGCCTAAGAAGGAAACCGCAAAGAAGGTTGCTACAAAGAAGGCAGCTATCGTGTTGAACGCTGAGAATGCAGGTTTCAAGGCAGGAGATGTTTATCAGGCACTGGCAGCAGCTGAGAAAGCACTGACCGTTAAGGAAATTGCCAAGGCTGCAAAGATTAGCGAGGAGGAGACTCTGCTCGGTATGGGATGGCTCTTCAAGGAGGGCAAGATTGTTGAGGCTGAGTCTAAGATTACGTTGGCTTAAACCACAAGATTACAGATAGAAAAGAAGGCTGGTAGCTTTGACTTACCAGCCTTTTTTAATTTTTTATGATGTTATAATGTCCTACGAACTGCAGATACTTAACATTTTGACCGAGGCCGGAGAAAACGGTATCAGTGTACTGTCCATTGCACGTCATGTGTACAACATCAACAGTACTTTGTTTTACCAGCCGGACTTTGCCGAGGTTCGTGCCTTTGTACAGCAGTACCTGTTGCGCAACAGTAAGTCGCACCAGTCGCTTATTGAAGCTACAGGGCGTCGTGGATATTATCGTCTGAACACCGAAGGGTCTGCCGATGCCCGGCAACTGATGTTGCATTTCCAGGAGGAAAGGCAAACAAAAGAGGCTCCCGACGAGAAGCCTCCGCAGGATATGTCTTTAAGCTTGTTCGATTTTTGATGTCCGGCATTTCAGGTTTTAGCCTCGTGATACACCGTGTTGTACAGCTCCAGCAGCTGTTCTGCCGTCTTGCGCCACGAGAAGAGCCGGGCGCGTTCCAGTCCTACGGCTTTTTGTCTTTGGTAGAAGTCGCTGTCCGTTTCTAATCGGAGCATCATGGCCGTTATCTCCTCCACGCTTTCCGGATTCACCAGAATGGCGTTCTTGCTGCCTATTTCAGGCATTGAAGAGGTGTTGCTGGTAATGACTGGTGTGCCGCAGGCCATGGCTTCGAGCAGCGGAATGCCGAAGCTTTCGCGCAGCGAGGTGTAAAGGAAAGCAAACGCCGCATTATATATATAAGGTAAGTCGCTGTTGACGATGTACCCCGGTGTCTTGATGTGCTGACGGATGTGTCCTATGTTGTTACGGCTTACGATGCCGTCGAAGTAGTGTTGTTCCAGATCGGCCATGAGCAACGGCCTTTTGACTTCAGACTGTTCCAAATATCGTGCGTAGGCCACCAGCGTTCGTTCCGTGTTCTTCTTCGGGTCGGTGTTTCCAAGGAAGAAGAAGAACCCCCGTTGGTCAATATATTTCCTGTAAATCTCCTGTGGGTCGTCAGTCGGCTTGAACCATTCGTTGTAGCCGTTGTATATCATGGCCATTTGCTGTTCCGGCAGCTGTAGTTTGTTGATGATGTTCTGCTTCTCAAAGTCTGACACGGTAATGATACGCCTGCAGTTCTTCAGAATGCGCGGAACAACCAATCTCCGGTAGAGCCACCCCATGTTCTGATAGAGTGAATGGTTTTGCTTGTCGCGAGGTTCCAGGAATATGATGTCGTGCAGCGTCAGTATCAGCGGTATCTTGCAGTTGATGGGAGCCGTGTTGCTGGTGCAGTGCAACAGGTCAACCCCCGTTTGCCGGGCAGCCTTGGGCAGTGCATACTGTTCCCACAGCGGATAGGTGGGACAGTCAATCGTTATGACATGCATGTTATGGGAGTCCGTTACGCACGGGTCTTCACCAGGCTTCACGAAGATGAAATATTCGTTCTTCTTGTCCATCTGTTGCAGTTCCTTGATTTCCTGCAGCACTACGTAGTCCATTCCGTGCTTGTTCTTGCGGAAGATTCGCTGGGCTTCTATGCCTATTTTCATTGCTTGTTATTGTTTGGTGTTTTTGTTCTCTGTTGTTTGTCGAGTGGGTTGCAGTAGCGAGTCAGATGCTTTTTCTGACCGTTGCAGGTACTCCCATGGCCAGCGAGTTGTCGGGAATGTCCTTGGTTACCACAGCTCCTGCGGCTATGACGACATGCTTCCCTATAGTGACTCCAGGCAGGATGACGGCATTAGTGCCTATCCATACGTCGTCGCCAATGCTGACAGGTTGCGTGCTGACTCCCTGCTGGTCTATACGGAGTTCACCGTCTGCAAAATTGTGGTTCAGGGCCGTCACGGTAATGCCCTGCGCCAGATTAACATGGTTGCCAATGCTTACAGGCCCTATGATGGTGCAATGCAGTCCTATGCGTGTATGGTCGCCGATGATGACGTCGCCCACGGCATTGTTGATGCAGGCATACGACTCCACCACGCTGCGCCTGCCCAGCGAGAAACGCCGGTAGGGCGGGGTGTCCATCCTGACGCTGCCGTAAATCTTCGAGCCACGGCTGCGATGCTGGTAGAGCGGGGCCAGCATCCTGACATACCATCGTGGCCGTGCGTCACGCTGGTTCATGATGACATAGTCCAGCAACCGCTTCAGACGAGGATTTCCCTTCATGCCTTTACGTAGTTCTTCTTTCATCTGTCTGACGTCAACTGTTCTTGTTAATTGTTTTTGCAAAAATAGTTCAAAATGCTCCTATTTCCTATAAAACGAAAAGCTTTTCACGTCCTTTAACGTTTTTTTTCCTTTGCAAACGCTGGTTGTTGTAAAAAAATCATTATAAATATGGATTGCATATCTTCGGGAAAAGCATTACCTTTGCACGCAAATTTCAATAACTTGGTAAAAAGAAAATGAAAAAGAATGTTTTTTTAGGATTCCTCATGGCGCTGACCTCAGCACCAGCCTTAGCAGTTGATATTGACACAAACGACTCTTCGCGTGTGGTTGACCTCGATGCCGTGGTTGTAGTCGCGCAGCCCAAGGAGCAAGTCTTGCTGCGTCTGCAACCTGTCAGCAGCAGTATGTTTGCGACTGATGATTTCAGTTCTCTCAATGCACGTGACCTGCGTGACCTGTCACTTTTTGTCCCTTCGTTGGCCATTCCCAATTACGGTTCGCGCTATACGTCATCTGTATATGTGCGTGGCATAGGAGCCCGCATCAACAGTCCTGCCGTTGCTATGTATGTTGATGGAATACCTTTGATTAACAAGAGTCAGATGAATGCCCACCTTTATGAAGTGAGCCGCGTAGATGTGCTGCGCGGGCCGCAGGGCACGCTCTACGGGCAGAATGCCGAGGGAGGTTTGCTGCGCATCTACTCCAAGAACCCCATGCAGTATCAAGGTACTGACGTCAGCTTGGGTGTTGGCAGCCGCATGCGCCGGAGTCTCGAAGCTGCTACCTACCAGCGCCTTTCTGACCAGTGGGCTTTCTCGATGGCTGGCTTTTATGCCGGTCAGAACGGTTTTTTCCGTAACCAGACCACAGGCGACCGTGCAGACGACTTTAACGAAGCCGGTGGAAAGCTGCGACTGATATGGCAGCCCACCAGCCGGCTGAGTTTCGACCTGTCAACCGATTACCAGTGGGTTCGCCAGCATGCCTTCCCCTACGGAGAGCTTGACCTTGAAACGGGGCACGCCAGCCAACCCTCAACCAACCATAACGGACACTATCACCGCTCCATGCTCACCACAGGACTGGGCATTCACTATGCCGCCCCCTGCTTCGACATCTATTCTACCACAAGTCACCAGTTTCTGGATGACAACATGCTCATGGACATTGACTACCTGCCGCTCGACAACATGCGCATGGAGCAAAACCAGCTCATGAATGCACTGACGCAGGAACTCGTCTTTAAGAGCCGTAACAAAGGTATGTGGAATTGGGCCACAGGGCTCTTCGGTTCCTACCAGTGGCTGAAGACGGATGCACCCGTCTATTTCGACCAGGGATTCAACGACCGCCTCTCGCAAACCATTCACGACGCTGCCTACTACCCCATGCTGAAAAGCATGGCCGCACGCATGGGCGAGGAAGCTGCCGCAGCCATGATAGAGCGCATGGGCGGTGTTCACATCAACATGGAAATTGGTGACGTGCCCGGCCTTTTCCATACACCGCAAGCCAACTTTGCCCTGTTCCATGAGTCAACACTCCAGCTGACCGATCGGCTGACCGCCACCCTCGGACTGCGTTACGACCTGTCGCACGTAAAGATTGATTACAATACAAGTTGTCGTGCTGCTATCGACATGAGCGTGATGGGTGTCAACGTCAAGGCCGATGCCATATCGAACCTGCTGCATAGCGAGAGCAACACCTACAACCAGCTACTACCCAAATTTGCACTGACCTACAGGTTCGACGACCACGGTAGCAACATCTATGCTACCGTCGCCAAGGGATATCGTGCCGGAGGCTTCAACATTCAGATGTTCAGCGACATACTGCAGACCGAGGTCAACGACCCGCGCCTGCGTTCCACACGCGAAGACCTGCACCTTGAAATTCAGCACGACGAACAGGCCTACGACAACATTCGCAATACCATAGCCTATAAGCCCGAAGAGTCGTGGAACTACGAATTCGGAACCCATCTGAACCTCTTCGACAACCGCCTGCAGTTCGACCTTGCCGGTTTCTACATGCGCATTCGCAACCAGCAGCTCTCTGTCTTTGCCGGCGACTATGGCTTCGGCCGCATGATGGTCAATGCAGGCAAGAGTGCCAGCTGCGGCATTGAGACCACCCTGCGTGGCAGGGCCGTCGATAACCACCTGTCGTGGAACCTTGCCTACGGCTACACCCGTGCCGTCTTCAAGGACTATACTGACAATGTTACCGTAGATGGTGAGACCATGTCAATCAGTTACAAGAACAATCGCGTGCCTTTCGTCCCGGAGCATACGTTCAGTGCCTTGGCCGATTACCGTTTCGACGTTGGCCCCGTGCTGAAGTCAGTTACCCTTGGAGCCAATATCTCCGGACAAGGAAAAATATACTGGGATGAGGCCAATACCTACAGTCAGAAGTTCTATGCGCTGTTAGGAGCCCATGTGGCTGCCGACTTCGGTGCCGTCAACGTCAACGTCTGGGCGCGTAACCTGACCGACACCAACTACAATACGTTTGCACTTTACAACACCTCAACCGGCAGCTACTTCGCCCAGCGCGGCAATCCCTTCCAGATGGGAGTAGATGTAAAGCTTCACTTCTGATTCTGTCTATACGCAGAAGGCGTCACTCCAAAGTGTTTCTTGAACTGGCGGGCGAAAGGTCCCCCCAGTTCTTCGTCGCCGATGAACAGACCATAGACGTCGTAGTTGTTGAGCGAGTGGCGGCAGTACTCCATCTCGTCGTAGTGAATCCGTAAATCTGGTCGGTTAATCAGTAAAATGGTTAATCGACCTTTTGCATTTTTGTCGTACCTTTGCACCATCAAATCAAAATGATACTTTCGTATTCCCGAGCGTTGCTCGCCTACCCGTAGCCTTTCGAAAATACAAAAGAAAAATGTTTTTTCCTTTTGTACTTTGCTCACTTAATCGTATCTTTGCAAGCGACTTTAATGGTAATTAGCTTATGCCGTACATCAGAATTAAAGCCTATCCCAAGGATATGGCAACAAAACAAAAGGTAGTTGAAGCCATCAATAAGGCTTTTGTAGATAACTGGGGCTGTGCTCCGCAAGCTATCAGTATATCTATTGAGGAGATTGCTCCGGAAGATTGGACGGAGCAGGTGGAACAGGCCGAAATAGAACCCAACAAGGACAAGATGTTCGTCCTGAATGGCGAAAAGAGGTATTGATGAAACAAGAGGTGAACCCTAAGGACACTTCGCGTGGCCAGGCCTTTGAGCTGTGGATGAAGTCTCCAATGCCTATGGTGACGTTTGTCAAGACCTTCGACGTTACCCGTCTTTGCAGGGCGAGCAAGCGTCGTGGGCTGAAATTCAACATGCTATTGTGCTGGTGCATCGGCAAGGCAGCAAGCCAGGTGGAAGAGTGCTACTTGCTGCCGAAGGACGGAAAACTGTTTAAGTTCGACCGCCTGGCCGTTAATGTGATTGTTGACAACGTGCAAGGCGGAATCAACAACTGTGATGTTCCGTTCTCTGGCGACCTGACGCAGTTTTGCCGCGACTATGATGCACTGACGAGTGAGACGGCTGCAACATGCCGGAATATTACGGACGACGAATCTAATGTGGTAGGTACGTCGGCGCTACTGGGGACTGAACTGGATGCCATCGTCAACCAATACACGGGTATCTACAACAATCTGTTCCTTGCATGGGGCAGATACAGGCATCGTTGGTTCAAGACAACACTTACCGTTTCCCTTCAGTTTCATCACGCTCAGATGGATGGAAAGCAGGCTGCGCTCTTTCTGGAAAAGCTGCAGAAGACCATCAAGTGCATGTAACACAAAATAAAAGCACTTGCCCGTTTATGATTTAGAAGCTAAATATTTTTGTTAATTCGAGAAAAAGTAAAGTAACAGATGATGAAGAAGATGATTACATGCATACTGGCATGTTTAGGCCTGACAACGGCTTGCGGACAGAAGAATTATGAAGATGCCGACGTGAATGGATTAGCCGGACTGGCAGCGACACCAGATGCGGTATTGCTCGACGTGAGAACAGCCGGGGAGTATAGCGAGGGGCATGTTGACGGAGCGATAAATATTGACGTGAATCAGGTCGATTTCCTGAACAAGGCCATGGCAGCACTTCCGAAGGATAAGAAAATTGCCATCTACTGCAGAAGCGGCCGTCGCTCAGCCAACGCTGCAAGCCTGTTGGCTGCAGAAGGCTATCAATGCATCAATCTCAAAGGTGGCATCATGGCATGGAAAGAAGCCAATATGCCTACCACTACCGATTCCTACGAGGTGGATATATTTCAGACCAAAAGCGGAAAGATCATCAAGTTCCATGCTCTTGTCCATGCCAGTATCCGCATAGAATACGACGGCAAGGAGATAGAGATAGACCCTGTCAGCAAGATGGGTGGCAAGACGGTTGACTACACCTCAATGCCTAAGGCTGACTATATACTCGTAACCCATGAGCACCCAGACCACTTCGACAAGGAAGCCATCAAGATGCTTACAACCGGAAAGACACGTTTCGTCACCAACCGGCGCTGTGCAGATATGTTTGGTTCGGGCGAGGCGATGGCTAATGGCGACAAATTACAGCTTGCCGATGATATCACCATTGAGGCCGTTCCGGCTTATAACATGACCGAAGGCCACTTGCAATTCCACCCCAAGGGTAGGGACAACGGCTACGTACTGACCATTGACGGACTGCACATTTACGTGGCTGGCGACACGGAGGATATTCCTGAGATGGCCAACATTGGCAACATTGATATTGCCTTTCTGCCCTGTAACCAACCTTACACCATGACCACCGGCCAGTTGGTAAAGGCTGCTACGATGGTGAAACCTAAAGTGTTGTTCCCCTACCACTACGGACAAACGGATGTAAGCGGCATTCCTTCTCAACTGGAGGGTGAGGGCATTGAGGTCAGAATCAGGCACTATGAGTGACGGGCTGATGCCAACCGTTGTCGGGCCTTATTCTGCGATGTTTATGTCGCTGATTGTGTCAATGGCTATTTTCCTGCCGTCGGTCAGTTCCAGCGTCCGTTCATACTCATCGAAACGCTTTACCCGGCTGGTAACGGTCTGATAGGAACCGCCGGCCTTGTGACTGTCTGGTATGAAATATTCAAGGGTGACGGTGGGTTGCTCAGACAGTCTGGACAAGAGCTGCTCCATCTTGCGGTCCAGCACTTCTTTGCCGAAATCGCCCAAGTCTGTCCAACTGTCGGTTATCCTGGCCTCTTCACTGATGGCTGCATAGTGCCCGGCGACGGCCGCGAATGGTGCAAACTGTGCGGCACGGTCGGCCATCGGCATCCGGCTGTGATGTTTCGGCTCGTAGTGAGGCAAATGAATGATGTCGTCGTAGTTCATAGTCCATAGTTCTTTTTTGTCATGCCCGGTGTCCTCCTATCTGTTCGTTCCTTTCTTTGGCTGTTGCTCCTTCCTCGAAGTTCAGTCCCCGCAGGATGGCGTTCTTTCCAAAACGCTGTTTAATGGCTAACTGCGCTTCCTGTAGCCGCCGCTCCTTGTCGAGTGCGGCTTTTTCTGCCTTCTGTCGGCGGGCTAAAGCCTCGTAGTCGGTGAACAGGTCAAGCTCTTGCCATGCAGCCCCCCCTCCGCCGGTTGATAGTGACGTTCGGCTTTGGTTTGCGGAAGCCTCGCTCACCACATGGTTCACCGTCAGATTGAGCCTTCGCACCAACAGTTGTTTGTTGACAATGGTGTCGAACAGCTTGGTGACGGCATCGGTGATGAGTCGTGTCGATGAGGTCTGTCTCGGCAGGTTGGCCGTTCCGTGTGCATGTTGTGGCACCTGTCGGCCATAGTGGTCGGTGGTTATTCCGCCGTGATACTTAGTGGCTGTGTCAGGGTTTGTCAAGCTTTCCCGGATTCCCGAGCTTTGCTCGCCTACCCGTAGCCTTTCATAGCCTACGGTCAGTACCACTTGGGCCGTTGCCAACCGTTTTGCTACCAGTTGTAAAGCCATGTGCTCTGCCATCTCACGCACCACCACGCGTGCTTTCCGGAAGGTGTAGGGCTCCTGAAGCACCTGTCCGTTGCTCAGCGAGTTGGTTTCCGGGCGATAAGCCTTCACCAAGTCCATCGTACACGGCTCGTAGCCCCAGGCATGGTCAATGAGCAGTTCGGCATTTTTGCCGAAGAGGCGGTAGAGCAGGTCCTCGTTCTCTACGGAGAGGCGTGCCAGTTTCCCCATGGTGTCGATGCCATAGACGGCCAGTTTCTCGGCTATTCCCTTTCCTACGCGCCAGAACTTGGTGAGCGGACGATAATCCCACAGTTGCTGGCGGTATGACATTTCGTCCAATTCGGCAATGCGCACCCCGTCTTTGTCGGCTGGTGCCTTTTTGGCCACGATGTCCATGGCCACCTTACAGAGATACATGTTTGTGCCGATGCCTGCCGTTGCTGTGATGCCTGTCTGGGCGAGCACGTCGCGAATCATCTTTATGGCCAGCTCGTGCGCTGTCAGCTGATAGGAGGCCAGATAGGCCGTTACATCCATGAACACCTCGTCGATGCTATATACATGGATGTCCTCGGGAGCAATGTATTTCAGGTAGATGCCGTATATCTTGCTGCTTACCTTGATGTAGTGAGCCATGCGGGGTGGGGCAGCGATGTAATCGACCGCCCAGTCCGGGTGTTCCTTCAGTTCGGTGTCTGATGTCGATTTGCCTGTCAGCCTGCCTGTAGGTGACTTCTTCAGCCTGTCGTAGTTCACCTCGCGCAGTCTTTGTACAACTTCAAACAGTCGGGCCCTGCCTCCTATGCCGTAGGCTTTCAGCGAAGGTGTCACGGCCAGGCATATCGTCTTTTCCGTACGCGACACGTCTGCCACCACGAGGTTGGTGGTCAGCGGGTCAAGTCCCCTGGCCACACACTCCACGCTGGCATACATGGACTTCAAGTCGATGGCAATATACGTTCGCTGTTGCTCTGTCATCTTTTTCCGGTCATTCTCTGATGTCAAGTGCAAAGTTACGAATTTTTTTGCTGTTTTGGCTGCGTGTGGCCTACGTTTTTCTAAATTTTGTTAAGCAGAAGCCGTCTGATGCCTTTTTCTTCCGGAATTTGAGTACCTTCGCATTCGTTTTTTCCCCTTTTATAGAATATGTACAGTCTGAAATTTAAGGTAACAACGAGCACCTGCGACAGCGAGGGACGGCTCAAGCTCTACTCCGCTCTGCAGATGATGCAGGACTGCTCAGAGATGTGGATTGACACGGAGAAGGGTGTCAGTCAGTATTTTGCAGAAAACAACATGGCACAGCTGCTGGCTTCGCGCCAGGTGGAAGTGGTGCGTGTTCCTGAGTATAAGGAAGAACTGACGGTGACCACCTCCGTCTATGGCATGAAGCCGATGTTCGGTTTCCGCAACACGTTTATCTACGATGCTCATGGAAACCCCTGCTACCGTACGTGGAGCATGGGTGCCTTTGTGGATATGGGTAGCGGAAAACTGAAACGGGTTGATAGTGCCACCATAGACTCTATGCACTTGGAACCGCAGTTGGAGATGAACTACCGTGACCGCAGAATCATACTTCCGCATGAGGGTGGGGTAGATGTGGAGCCCGTGAGGGTGCTTCGTGCTGATATTGACTACAATCGCCACATGAACAATGCCAACTATGTTCGTGTGGCGATGGAACTGTTGCCGGAGGACTTCCAGGTCAGGAACCTCCGGGTGGAGTACCGCGTGGCTGCCAAATTGGGCCAGCTGCTTGTGCCGACAGTCTATCAGGAAAACGGGGGCTATATTGTTTCCTTGTCTGCCGGACCGGAGGTCTGCGCCATCATAGAGTTTATGTAGAGATATTTCTCGCGCCTCGCACCTTGAAAAAGCTAATCTTTCAATTCAAAGTGCTGATAGTCTTTACATGTCTTCCATGAGCCGCCCCACTCGAAACCTGCCTCGGTGAAGAGACGGTAGCAGAGGTCCTGCTCGTCAATCTTGTAGGGAAACGTCCATGAACGGTCGCAGTACTTGGTGGCGGTGGCGGGCTGTACAAAGCGGCTGCCGTCTTCACGGTCTTTGTAATAAGGGTTATACAGGGTGTTGATGTCGATGGCCAATCCGCGGGCGTGCTTCGAGAGTTTCGTCGTGCCGGCAATGGCGCGGTAGCAGAAACTTGACGTGTTGTTGGCACGCATCTGGGTCTCGTCGTCAGCACCATATACGTCGGGCAACAGCATACGCTGGATGGGGTACTTGGCGTCGTAGAGCTTGCGGAATATGCCTGCAACGGTATTGGCAATCTGCTTGTTGACAATCATTTCGCCAATGTGCACCTGTTGGTCGTAGTCCCAGTGCAGGGCACGTATATGGCGCAGGTCGTCGCGCTGAATGTGTGGGTTTTCCTTGTAGGTCTTACCCTGCATGCGCTGCCACACCTGGTCGGGAATGGGTTCGGCGGCAAAACATTTTTCGACCCCTCCGAATGCCTGGATGGCTGCTTCGCTGACCGTGGCGCCTGCTTGCCACTCGCGGAGCGCCTTCGTGTCGGCACTGCTCCTGGGCTCATTGATGGCAGAAGACTTTGAGGTTGTTGAACATGATGTCATCATGGTGATACCCATCAGAATGGCGGACCATATTCCTAATGCGACAATTCCTGCGTGCATAGTTTGAAGTAGATTTCTGTTCTTCATCATCGTTCCTTAGTGTTTTATTATTTTGTCTTTTTCCTGTCCTTTTATTTTCGGGTGCAAAATTACATAAAATATTGCAAGCAACAAAGGTCGGTCACACAAAAAGTTGTTCCGTCATTGCGAAGCTTGCCTGCTAAGTTGTACAAAAGGTGCGACTCTCTGCCAGAGAGGTGCCGTTTCTCTGGGAGAAACTGCCGGGGAAACGGGGAGAAACTGCCGGACTGTCAGGGAGAAACTGCCGGGGAGTCTGGTAAACAGGCGCCCGTGTCAAATAAATGACACGCCCGTGTCACGTTCATGACACGGGCGCGGCAACATCTTGACACGGGCGGTTGCACCCTTTATGTCTGCACCTCTTTCTTTACTATAGGAGCATAATGCATGGTTGTACCCTCCATATATCTCCTTATTCTTGGATTTTCCGACTTACACAGTACGTCTAAATAGCGCTTTGCCGACCTATATTTCATCCCTATGGCCGGACGGGCATAGAGCAACGGCTGTCCGTCCTCACCCTTCGTCGGGCGCGACAGCAGTTCAAACAGCATTCATCAGTCTTGCGTGGCATAGTCGTATTTTTTTTAGTTTATTTCATGCTGCAAAAATAAGAAGAAGTAAGCAGAAATCCAAACATTCATCAACTTTTTTTCCGAAAAGAATTCCCCGGGGATCATGGGGACAGGTTGTTTGAAGTGAATTCAACGAATTCATTCAAAAACCTGTCCCCATGATCTCGGAGGTGCCGTGCTATAGGCAATAAATATAACTATTTATCGTTATTAAAGAAAAGACTATGTCACGGAAAGGTAGAGAAAAGAGCGGAACTGGAATATATCATGTAATGCTAAGGGGCATCAATCGTCAAGATATCTTTGAAGATGCCGAGGATTACATGTCATTCACTAAGATTCTGGCTGCTGTCCAAGATAGGCTGGAAGACGACCTTATAACGAAGACTACGACTTGCCATATCTATGCCTACTGCTTGATGCCCAACCATGTACATCTTCTGCTTTGTGAGAAGAACTGGCAAGTGGGTGATGTCATGAAGTCAATAGCTTCAAGCTACGTGTTTTACTACAACAAGAAATACGGTCGGATAGGCCATCTGTTTCAAGACCGCTTCAGGAGCGAGCCGTGTAATACACCCGAGTATTTCTTTACGCTTTTCCAATACATCCATCAGAATCCCGTCAAGGCAGGACTGGTCAAATTGGCCCAGGACTATCCATATAGTAGTTGGCCGAACGATTACCTCAGTTTGGGACAAGAGAGGGTGTGTTTCACCCGGGCGGCAGTGAAACGCTTCGGGCTGGATGAACTTGCCGCATGGGTAGATGATCCGCTGCCAGAGAATGTAGGATGTATCGATATGGATGAAAGGAAGGTGGTGGCAGATGAACTTGTACGCGATTTACTCCTTCAGAAAAGTGGTACGAGAAAAATCGCAGAGTTCAGATTGCTCGACAAAGAACGACAAAAAGAATATGTACGCGAAGTCATGCTTGAACTCGAGGCAGGACCCAGACAGATGTCACGCGTCTCCGGATTATCCTACGGAATTATTCAGCATATCAAATCAGGGATCATGGGCAGGGATCATGGGGACAGGTTGTTTGAAGTGAATTCAACGAATTCATTCAAAAACCTGTCCCCATGATCTCAAGTGAGAATAAACGGAAATATCAACAAACGAACCGCACGAGCCACAGGGCTTCAGCTTTTACGCTACGGCGGAAATTAGTACAACAAACAATGAACAAACTACTATCTACACTACTACTGGTATTGCTGACGCTGAATGTCAGCGCACAACACAAGGCGATGGTGAGTACCAATCGACTTGCATCCAAACCTCGCGTATTGATTTCTACCGACATCGGCGGCACTGACCCCGACGACAACCAGTCGCTGGCACACCTGCTGATGTACTCCGAAATGTTCGACCTGGAAGGGTTGGTATCATCGCCTTCGTTCGGTAGTGGCAGCGTGAACGAAATCTACAGGATGATTGACGTTTACGAGCAGGATCTGCCGAAACTAAAGAAGCATGTAAAGGGACTGATGTCCCCCAAGGCCTTACGCAAGTTGGTGAAGCAGGGACGCACAGACGAACTACCGCCATGCGGGTACGGAAAACCGACCGAAGGCAGCAAATGGATTGTCAAGCAAGCCCGCAAGAACGATCCTCGCCCGCTCTATGTGCTGGTGTGGGGCTGTCTGGATGATGTGGCACAGGCTCTGCACGACGCGCCAGACATCGCAGAGAAGATTCGCATCTATTGGATTGGCGGACCAAACAAGAAGTGGGGCGTCAATGGCTATTGCTACATCATCGAGTATTTCTCCAACCTGTGGATGATTGAGAATAACACCACCTATCGTGCCTTCATCTATGACTCGAAAAACAAAGACAAGTACAATATGGGCTTCTTCGAATCCTTCATCAGGGACAGCGGACATCTGGGGCGTGACTTCGCTGCTTACTACAAGGGGAATCCAAAATTAGGAGATACACCTTCTTTATTATACATAATGCAAGGTGACCCGACGCAGCCAGAACAGCAGTCGTGGGGCGGCAAGTTCGTGAAATGTTGTCGCACACCTCGCAGCGTATTCTACGGAGCGACTACCGCCACGGATACAGTACAAATCTGCGGCATCATCGAATGGCAGTTGCAAGGTCCTGTAAACCCGGATGTGGCTATCGACTCAGCCTGCGTCACCCTCGACATTCGCAAGCAGCAGTGGAAAGGCTACTACAAGGGTGACGGTCTCTACGTCTTGCGTCATTCCACCTATTATACTGGCACCCTCGACTATACCATCACATCCACCATCAACGGCTTTGCCCCCATCACGGGTCAGATAACTGTTGAGAACACTTGGGATGTCGCGCCGAAAGAAACAGACTTCCAGGTAGGTTCGCAATGGTGGACTGACAGCTATGCTCCTGCCGACTACTGGCACAACTACGCCGGTGCTGGCAATCAATTCGTCGTACGCGAAGAGATTATGAAAGACTGGGGCCAGCGCTGGCTTTGGCTTAGAGAGAATAAGAATAAAAACAAATAAAAGAATAGGTATAGGCGCTTAGACCGGGGATCATGGGGACAGGTTGTTTGAAGTGAATTCAACGAATTCATTCAAAAACCTGTCCCCATGATCTCGAGAAGTAAGCAGAAATCCAAACAATCATCAACTTATTTTCCGGGGATCATGGGTGGGAATCATGGGGACAGGTTGTTTGAAGTGAATTCAACGAATTCATTCAAAAACCTGTCCCCATGATCTCTTTCCTTTATGTTAATTGGTTTCGATGGTGCAAAGATACACTTTTTTCCCGACATTCCTGCGGTTTCTGCGGATTTTTTAATGCGGCGGAGCGTTAATCATGGGGACAGGTTGTTTGAAGTGAATACAACGAATTCATTCAAAAACCTGTC
>JAGAYI010000009.1 GCA_017940545.1 Prevotella sp. | reverse complement strand
TACCGATATGTCAATGGAGGCATCATCTACAGTTCTTACGGCAACGTGGGCAAATATCGTCGCTACGGACTGAACACCTACGTGCAGTGGCGACCGTGGAACGGCACACAATGGATGCTGAATGGATGGCTGTCGTATGTGGAGCGTGAAAACAAGAACCAGCAAATCCGTAATACTGGCTGGCAACCGGGATTCTACACCCAGCTATCGCAACAGCTGCCCTGGAAACTCAAGCTAACCCTCTCGCTCAACAAACAGGGACGCTATCTGAACGGACTTTATGGCTACAGCGACGGCGGCCCGTGGAACTACTCCTTCCAATTGCAACGCTCGTTCCTGAAGGACGACCGTCTGACGGTGCGTGCCTGGGTGTATAACCCCTTCAACAGCAGTAAGTATGAGTATTATCGTTCCTACACTGACCGTGGTGACTATACAGGATGGAGTTCCTCACGTAGTTATTCCCGCGTGGCTGGCATCAGCATCACCCTACGTATCGGCTCACTTGATGCTAATGTAAAAAAGACCAACAAGACCATAGAGAATGATGACCTGGAAGGACGCAAGTAAACTTTTCACCTTTTTGATACAATAAATTCCTGTTTTCAGCATTTATTAGATAAAAGGAAATCAAAATCAGGACAAGATGATGAAAAGAACACTTTTTGCCATGCTGCTCGGCATGGCAGCTCCATTGGCCGCCTTGGCACAGTCGCAGGAAACAGGACGGTGGTCTGTCACACCCCGTGTGGGCATTAACTCGTCGACCATGTCTGGACAGGAAATCTACTATACCCTTGATGACGCCGTCCGACCAAAGCGCAGAATAGGCCTTGTGGCAGGTGCAGAAGTCAGCTACCACTATATGCGGCCGTTATCAACGGCCGTTGGCATCTGGTATTCGCAAGAGGGCTTCCGCCATGATTTTCCTGAAGGCGAGAAAAAGAGTCATTTGAACCTTCTGAACTTTTCTGCCGTCGAGAATTTTCATGTGACTGAAGGCCTTGCCGTCAAGGCGGGCCTGCAGTTGGGCTGCCTGCTCAGCAGCAAGTCGGCATTGGCTGACGGCTCGTCGCAGAGTGAAAGCAAGCTCTATAAGAAAGTGAACCTCTCAATTCCCGTCGGCATCTCCTATGAATATCGTCAGGTGATGCTTGACCTGCGCTATAACATCGGTCTGACAAACCTCTGCAACGTGGAACTCTTGGACGAAACGTGGCGTACCAACTCGCTGTGGCTGACTCTCGGATACCGCTTTGATTTCCCCGCAAGATAAGGATGTTTACGTTGTGCTTGCGCTCTGCCTGACTATGTCGCTTTGCTTGCTTACATTCCAAGGACGGAAAGACAGGGTGCCGCAAACTGGGAGAAACTGCCGGGGAAACCGGGAGTGAGAGTAGGGGAAACCGGGAGAAACTGCTGGGGTCTCTGGGTTTCAGCGGCCGCTGAAACTAATAGCAGCGGCCGCTGAAAGTAATAGCAGCGAGCGCTGAAAGTAATAGCAACGAACGCTGAAAACCTGTTGTTTCCTGGTTATTTCTGAATAATCGGAGTAATCAGAATATTCTGAGTAATCTGAATAATCAGAATACGATGCATGTGCAAAGGTAGGAAAAAGTTATGACAAAGCCAAACGGAAATTGAAAAAAGTTTCAGGTTATTCTATATATATAATATAGTATAATAAGTAAAGGGGTGAACACCCCTGACGTGTGTTCACCCCATGTACTGTCTTTTGATGCTTAATTGCTAAAGAAAGAAGCTAAGCGTCGATATTTGCGTATGTGGCGTTCTTCTCAATGAACTCCCGGCGCGGCTCCACGTCGTCGCCCATCAGCATGGAGAATATCTCGTCGGCCTCGGCTGCATTTTCGATGGTCACCTGCTTCAGCAGACGGTTCTCGGGGTTCATGGTGGTCTCCCACAGTTGCTCGGGGTTCATTTCGCCCAGACCTTTGTAGCGCTGGGTGTGCAGAGCCGTGGAGTTTTCGTCGCCAGCTACGTATTTGTCGATGAAAGCCTGACGCTGCTGCTCGGTGTAGCAGTACTCCGAGAACTTCTTGTAGGTACACTTGTAGAGTGGGGGAGTGGCAATGTAGAGGTGTCCACCCTGAATGACCTGGGGCATGAAGCGGTAGAAGAGCGTCATGATGAGGGTGTCGATGTGAGAACCATCGACATCGGCGTCGGTCATGATGATGATCTTGTCGTAACGAAGCTTGTCGATGTTGGCCTCGCGGTCGCCCTCGCCATCAACGCCGAAGCGTACGCCGATGGACTGGATGATGTTCATGACCGACTCGGCTTCGAACACACGGTGCCACTGTACCTTCTCTACGTTCAGAATCTTACCGCGCAACGGCAGGATGGCCTGAAAGTGACGGTCGCGGCCTTGCTTGGCACTACCGCCGGCCGAATCACCCTCGACGAGGAATATCTCGCAGTCCTTCGGGTCTTTGTTGGAGCAGTCGGCCAGCTTGCCGGGCAGTCCGCCACCCGTCATGGGGTTCTTGCGCTGAACGCTCTCGCGAGCCTTGCGTGCCGCGATACGCGCCGTGGCTGCCAGCACCACCTTGTCGCAAATCATCTTGGCCTCCTTCGGGTGTTCCTCCAGGTAATTGCTCAGTGCCTCGCCTACAGCCTGCTGAACGGCGCCGGCAACTTCCGAGTTGCCTAACTTCGTCTTGGTCTGTCCCTCGAACTGGGGCTCTGCCACTTTGATGCTGATGACGGCCGTCAGTCCCTCGCGGAAGTCCTCGGGGGCAATCTCTATCTTCGCCTTCTCAATCTGCTTTGATATTTGCGGGTCGGTGTCGGCGTATTTCTTCAACGTACGTGTCAGTGCGGCACGGAAACCTGCCAGGTGGGTGCCACCCTCGATGGTGTTGATGTTATTGACGTAAGAGTGAATGTTTTCGCTATAGTCTGTATTGTACATCACGGCCACCTCGATGGGGATGCCTTGCTTCTCGGTTTTCAGGTATATGACGTCATCAACCAGATGCGTGCGGTGACGGTCAACGTAGCGCACAAACTCCTTCAGACCGTCCTTGGCGTGGAACACCTCGGGCTGGCGCAGGTTGCCCTCGTCGTCGGGGCGCAGGTCGCTCAGCGTAATGGTAATGCCGGCATTCAGATAGGCCAGCTCGCGCATGCGGCGGGCAATGATGTCGTACTTGTACTCGGTGGTGGTGAAGATGCTGCCGTCGGGCCAGAACTGCTGGCGTGTGCCGGTGCGGTCAGTATCGCCCACAATCTTCACGTCGTAGAGCGGTTTACCCTTCTCGTACTCCTGCTGGTAGATGTGGCCGTTGCGGAACACCTGCGACATCATGTGGGTGGAGAGCGCGTTCACGCAGCTTACGCCCACGCCGTGAAGACCGCCCGAAACCTTATAGGAACCCTTGTCGAACTTACCGCCGGCATGCAGCACCGTCATGACAACCTCAAGGGCTGACTTGTGCATTTTCTCATGCTCATCGACGGGAATGCCACGGCCATTGTCCTGAACGGTAATGGAGTTGTCTTCGTTAATGGTTACTTCAATATGTGTACAGTAGCCTGCCATGGCCTCGTCAATAGAGTTGTCCACCGTCTCGTTTACCAAGTGGTGCAGCCCCTTCTCACTAATGTCTCCGATATACATGGCCGGGCGTTTGCGCACGGCCTCCAGTCCCTCGAGCACCTGAATGTTACTCGCGGAATAATTCTGTTCTTGAGTCAGTTGTTCTTCAGTCATTTTCTTGTTTTTCGCAATAATGGTGCAAAGGTACAAAAAAAAGCGAAAAAAGCGAAGGTTTATTTGCTAAAAAAGCACAAAATAAAAGCACCAACATCTTTATTGACATTGGTGCCTTCTTATTCTTTCGTTTGTTTCTTACAACTTGCTGATGTGCTTGCAAAGGCTTGACTTCAGGTTTGCTGCCTTGTTCTTGTGGATAATGTTACGCTTTGCCAGCTTGTCGAGCATCTTCTGTACGCTTGGATACAGCTTTGCTGCCTCGTCCTTGTTAGTCATGGCACGCAGTTTACGTACGGCGTTGCGCATGGTCTTTGCATAGTAATGATTGTGCAGGGCCTTCTTCTTGTCCTGACGGATTCTCTTAAGAGATGATTTGTGGTTTGCCATTTTTTAATTGTTTAATGTTTAATTTGTAAGAATAAAGCTTGTGGGTCTTACGTCTTGGCAGGCTGCCCTGAGCGACCCCTTGCGGAGTCTCTGTCACCATTTCCTGCTAACAGTAGCACTTTGCTGTGCAGATGACAGATTGTATTTTTAATCGTAGTCCCTAGGAGAGTCGAACTCCTCTTTAGAGAATGAAAATCTCTCGTCCTAACCGATAGACGAAGGGACCATGCTGTTACGCTTTGGTTTTCTCAAATTTCGTAAAAAGCGGGTGCAAAGGTACGGATTAAAATGTAGAATGAAGAATGAAGAATGAAGAAATTACTTCAGCAGGCCGTAATTTTAACGTTTTTTATTAATTTTGTCGCTTATTTCTCATTCTCCGATTCTCATTTCTCATTTTATATAATTACCTTTGCAGCGTATGTTGAAGAAGACTGAAGCCATTGTTCTGCATGCTTTGAAGTACGGAGAAAGCAAGTTGATTGTCGATTTGTTTACTCGTGAGACAGGCCGTCTCTCGTGTGTTGTGGGTATTCCAAAGACAGGACGTGGCCGGCTAAAGAAACAGTACTTTCAGGCGCTGAACCTGATTGATGTGGAATGTGACATGCGTCCGAACGTACAGTTGCAACGTCTGCGAGATGCCCGTCTGCTGTATCCTTATTCAAGCGTGACTGTAGAACCGGCCAAGATGTCGGTCATCATGTTCCTGGCAGAGTTCCTATATCACGCACTGCGAGGAGAGCAACAGCCTGATGTGGCACTGTTTGACTACATGAAACATAGCCTGCTGTGGTTAGATGCTGCTGAGGGGGGCTATGCCAATTTTCATTTGTCTTTCCTTATTCATTTGTCGCGTTTCCTTGGGGTGGGGCTGCCACGTAACATACCGAGAGAGGAAAACGGCCGGTTCTTCGACTTGCGAGAGGGAGAGTTTTGTGACGTGCCGCCGCTGCACCAGGAATTTCTGAGGCCAGAGGAGGCCGCACGCATTCATTCCATGCTGCGAATGGACTACCAGAACATGCACTTGTTCCGGCTGAGCCACGGAGAGAGAAATCGGTGTCTGGATGTTATTTTGGCATATTACCGGCTTCACCTGCCTGCTTTTCCTGAACTTAAGTCACTCCAGGTGCTACAGGCGTTATTTGCCTGACACGGGCGGTGGTGAAAATAGAACCGGGAGGTGGACTGTGATGTCCTTCTCCCGGTTCAACATATATAGTAAAGTATAGCTTATGAAAATCTGATAGTGCCCTGAACAGTATCGTTGTCACTGTCATGGCGATTGACTGGCTCGTCGTCTTGCGTCTGACTGTTGATGCTGTCGAGAATCTCGCGTGTACGCTTATAGGTAGGTGTAGATTCAACTGCCGAAATAACATCGTCATTATCCAAGTCTTCAGGACGGAACAGGTAAATGTGCGGGCGGCGCTTGTAGCGGCGGTTATTGCCCGGGTCACCGTAATACTGTTGGCGACGGTCTTCGCGCTTGGCAGCACGCTCCTGTTCTTCTGCCAGACGGTTGGCTTCTTCCTGTGAATGTTTTTTCAGGTGGTTGTTCATGCCATCCACGTTGCTGATGCCGAAACCGGTTGCCAGAATGGTCACCTTTACCTTCTTGCCCAATTCCGGGTCGGTGGCCAGGCCCCACTTGATTTCGAAGTCGCCAAACTTGGCCATGAAGTCGTTGACGTCATTCATCTCTTCCATCATCAGCGAACCCGTTCCGTCTTTGTTGCCGGCGAAGGAAATGCTGAGCAGTATCTTTTTCGAGTTGAACACGTCGTTGTCGTTAAGCAGCGGAGAGTTCAGCGCGTCGTCAATAGCTTTCTTCACGCGTCCTTCGCCTTCGCCATAGCCAGTTGACATGATGGCGACACCACCGTCTTTCAGCACCGTCTTTACGTCGTTGAAGTCAAGGTTGATGAGACCGTGTACGGTAATAATTTCAGCAATAGACTTGGCTGCTACACTCAGGGTGTCGTCGGCCTTGCCGAAGGCGTCGAGTACCGTCAGCTCAGGATATATTTCGCGTAGGCGCTCATTGTTAATGACCAATAAGGCATCAACGTGTTTCGACATTTCCTCCACGCCATCCAGCGCCTGGTCAATTTTGCGGTCGCCCTCAAAACGGAAGGGGATGGTTACGATGCCTACGGTCAGAATACCCATTTCTTTTGACACACGGGCGATGACGGGTGCTGCGCCAGTACCCGTTCCGCCACCCATACCGGCAGTTATAAAGGCCATGCGCGTACCGTCGTTCAGCATATTCTTGATGTCGTCAAGGCTCTCTTCGGCTGCTGCCCGTGCACGCTCAGGCTTGTTGCCTGCTCCCAGACCCTCTTTTCCAAGTTGCAGATGTACGGGAACGGGAGAGTCGTTGAGCGCCTGATTGTCTGTGTTGCAGAGCACAAATGTCACGTCGTGAATGCCCTCTCGGTACATGTGGTTTACGGCATTGCCGCCACCACCGCCTACACCAATCACTTTGATGATGCTGTTCTCCTTTTCGGGCTCGCCGAAATTCAGGAGGTCTATATTGGGATAATCTGCCATAATCATTCTGTCTTTTTACTTTCTTACTCTAATTTACTTTACTCTTATTACTCTTCTTCCTCAATCATAGTCTTTCCAAACTTCTTGATTCCCCTAAAGGCTTTGTTCCAGAAAGAGTTTTCTTTCTTCAGACGTTCCTTTTCGCGGGCTTCTGCTTCGGCTTTCTCGCGTGCTATGCGGTCTTCCTCTTCCTTCTTGCGGCGTGCCTCTTCTTCGGCCAGCTGTTTTTCACGTTCTGTTCGGATTACGCCGGGGTCGGTCTCAGTAGCTTGGCGAACCTTGCGAGGTTCTGCATTGACGGTTCCTGACTGTCTGATGGCAAAAAGATCACCGTTGGGGTCTATTTCGTTGCCTGCACAGTTGATGTCACCCTTGGCAAGAAGTCCGAGAACGGTATTCATGGATCCGTCCTTAGCCTTGATTTCGGGAATGTTCGACGTAATAGTCTGCGTCACGAACTTGGCTATTCGAATCTTGTCAATGTGTGTGTGGTTGCGGAAGGCTTTTTCAATGTCCTTCATGTTCGAACCGCCGCCTGTCAGGATAATGCCGCCCAACAATTTGTCATAGTAGTCGTTGGGTATTTGATACCATACATTCTCAATGATTTCCTCCAGTCGTCCTTCAACAATCTCGATAAACTTACGGCACTCCACCTGACGTTCTGAGTCGATGGAGTATTTCATGTTGTTGTCTATTTCGTTATTGTCGGTAAATGCGCAGCCATATTTCAACTTCATCTTCTCGGCATCCTGTTCCTCCATTTGGAGAGATGCAATGTCTTTGGTGATGTTGTTGGAACCGAGAGGGATGACAGCAAGGTGGCGTAGGATGTTTTTATTATAGACAGAAACGGTTGTTGTGTCAGCTCCAATGTCAACCAGGGCACAGCCGGAGCGCTTTTCTGACTCTGTCAGTACGCTGTCGGCTAATGCTAATGGTGCGAGGTATAGCTCGGCAATACCGATTTCTGCCATTTCAAAGCAGTTGTTAAGACTCTTGTAGAATGCTTTCCGCTGCAAGATGTTCAGAAAGTTTCCTTCCAAGTGTGTACACTGAATGCCCACGGGGTCCGTCTGGTATTGAGCGTCAACCTTGTACTCCTGAACTGCAACGTCAAGGATTTCCTGGTCGGGATATCTCATGTTGCGGTTAGAGTCCATCAACTCAATTATCATGTCCTGGGTTACTAAAGTGTCGGCAGGAAGGTCTTTGGTGATGACATTACGTACGCCGCGGATGGACTGGCCCCCAATTCCCACATATACCTGAGTGATTTCCGTCTTGAGTTGGGCTGTCAGTTTCTTCACGATATTGGTGAGGCATTGTGCGGTCTTCTCAATGTTATAGACCACACCTTTCCTGATGAATGAAGACGAGTCTTCCTTGACCACGGCAAGCACCTGAATGCTGCCATCGAGATTCTTCTTTCCCGCAATACCGGTCATCTTGGATGAACCGAGTTCAATAGCTACGATAAAGTCCTTTGCTGCCATCTTGTTATGAATGTTTTTGTTTCTTTTTGCAAATAATCTGGTTGTCGAATTCAAGGCTGATATACGAGTATTTGTTCCAGCCTGCCTGGCTCAGCCCGTAACGGTAGAACTTCTCTAACCGTTGAAGCTTGTTCTCAATGTTCGTTGGGCGGCCTAAGTAGATAATGTGTTCTCCTACCCGGGGGACAATCTCAACAGTACCGTCGGCCAACACGTTGATTTGCTCAATTTGGTTCTGCCAGAACGGATTGTTGACGATCATGTTCCCAATGGGGGTGAGAACCTTTTGTGCGTATTGTCTGCTAATATGTCCTGTTGCGACAATGAGGTTGCTCGGGTATCGGGTATTGCTCATTTGAGAGCCGTGGTTGTCAATATAATAATCGTCACCATTGTCGGCTTTGACACGAAGGATGGGGGTCTTCTGTTTAAGAGTGATACAGATGTTTCCTCCTTGTGTCTTGTAGCATTCGGCGGTCTCTACGAACGGGCTCTGCCTGAGCACTTCTTCAATGTGGCGGGTGTTGATTTCCTTCAGGGGCTTAGCCAAAGGATATACCTTATTGTATTCTAAGAATTTCTTGACTTCTTCAGCATTCAGGAACCCGTCGGTAACATCTTTCTGGATATTGATTTTCACTTCAGAGCATACCGTGGCCTGTCCATCGGGTTTGTTGAACGCGGTGATGGCTAATACCAGATATGCACTAATGGCAGTATCCAGTATAACGACGGCTGTTTTCTTCCAGTTGATGTTCATTGCTTGCTATTTAATATCTTTGTAATCTGTGGTACATAGTTGTCGAGGTCGCCAGCTCCTAAAACGATGAGTACGTCAAAATCGCGTCCTTTGACGAAATCGAGTACGTCTTCTTTTCGGATGATTTGTTTGCTCACCTCAGGAGCAAGGTTGTCGTAAATGAGTTTTGATGTGACACCCTCAATAGGTAGTTCGCGTGCAGGATAGATTTCAGTTAGAATGACCTCGTCCAGCAGACTTAGGGCATCGGCAAATTCTTGATAGAAATCGCGGGTGCGGGTATAAAGATGGGGCTGGAAGATGGCTGTTATCTTACGATTCCGATAGAGTTCACGGATGCTGCGGGCACTTTGATAAATTTCTTTCGGATGGTGAGCATAGTCGCTGAGAAATACTAATTTGTCATTCTTGATCTTGAAGTCGAATCGACGCTCAACACCCCCGTAGGTCTTCATGCCGTAACGCAGTTCATCTGCAGTGCAACCTGCTAATTGTGCCATGGCCATAGCAGCTATGGCGTTCTCAATATTGATGGGTACTGGTTGCCCCAATTCAATGTTGCACACATTCTCAAAAGGGGAGATGAAGTCGAAAGTGATTTCCCCATTGTCAATCTTAATATTCTCGGCATGGAAATCTCCTTCTGTCAGGGCGTAGTCATAACGTCGAACGCCGTCGGCCAAGCTTTCCTGCATTTCCAGACCACGATGAATAATTAATGCTCCCTCAGGTTGAATGAGCTCGGTATAGTGGCGGAAACTTTCCAGATAGGCTTCCTTCGTTCCGTATATGTCCAAATGGTCAGGGTCGGTAGCGGTAATGACGCTCATCCATGGGCGCAGCCAATGGAAAGAACGGTCGAACTCGTCGGCTTCAATGACAACAAAGTCAGACGTGCTGAGAATGTAGTTCGTGCCGTAATTTTTGGAAATGCCTCCCAGAAATGCATTGCAGTCGAGATGACTATGGTGCATGATGTGTGCACACATCGTAGAGGTTGTCGTTTTTCCATGAGTACCGGCCACGCAGAGTCCTTTGTGTTCCTGGGTAAGAGCCCCCAGCACCTGTGCCCTCTTTTGTACCTCAAATCCGTTTTTGCGGAAATACTGTAATTCTTGATGGTCGGCTGGAATGGCAGGAGTGTAGATAATCAGGCACGAGGACTTCTGGCGGCATGCGCTTGGAATTTTCTGAACGTCCTCGTCGTAGTGTATCAGCATACCTTCTTTTTCCAATTGACGGGTAAGGTCGCTTGGCGTTTTGTCGTAGCCGGCAACAACCATCCCTCGATGGATAAAGTAGCGTGCAATAGCGCTCATTCCGATGCCGCCTGCACCTACAAAATATACAGATTTAATATCTTTTATTTCCATTTTGCCAGTTTGATGACTTCGTCGGCAATGATGTCCGCAGAGTCGGGTAGTGCCAACTGAAGTATATTAGTATGTAAAGAGTTGAGTTTTTCTTTGTCGTTGACTGTCTTGATGGCCAGTTCTAATAATTGTGCAGGAGCATCGGCATCCTTCACGTAGAGTGCAGCATCTACGTTGGCCAAAGCAAGTGCGTTTTTTGTCTGATGATCTTCAGCCACATTGGGGCTTGGTACGAGGATGACCGGCTTGCCAATGAGACAGAACTCGGAAATGCTGCTGGCTCCCGCACGACTGATGACGAGGTCTGCAGCCTGATATGCAGCTCCCATATCGCTGATAAAGTCGGTAACAACTAAATTCTTGGGCTGTCCCTGAGACTTAAGTTGCTCCATGATGGTAGCATTGTAATATTTGCCCGTCTGCCAGATAAATTGTACGTCTGCCTCTTTGACGGCATCAAGATGCTGCAAGATGCTTTCATTGATGGTGCGTGCTCCCAAACTTCCTCCAACCAGTAGAATGGTCTTTTTCTCCGGGGTAAGACCAAAAGAACGAACAGCTTCTTCTCTCGTCATGGGGGTGTCTAATAAAGACTGACGTACCGGATTGCCGGTCTTGATAATCTTTTCGGCAGGGAAGAAGCGCTCCATACCATCATAAGCCACGCAGATTTTTTCAGCTTTCTTGGCCAGCAGCTTGTTAGTAACGCCAGCATAGCTGTTTTGTTCTTGAATGAGACAGGGTATTCCCATGGCTGCAGCCTTGTTCAGGGTGGGACCGCTGGCATAGCCACCTACACCGACAGCCACCATCGGGCGGAACTGCTTAATGATTTCCTTTGCCATGCGCTGGCTTTTCCATATTTTATAAAGCACCTTGATATTCTTCAACGGGTTCTTACGGTCGAACCCACAAATGGGCAGTCCCTTGATGTCGTAGCCGGCAGCAGGCACACGCTGCATCTCCATGCGACCCAAAGCTCCGACAAACAGAATCTCTGCGTCAGGTTGTTTGGAGCGTATGGCATTGGCTATCGATACGGCCGGGAAAATATGGCCTCCCGTTCCGCCGCCGCTGATAATCACTCTTAGCTTCTCATTCATGTCATTTTCATTAATAGTGTGCAAAATTACTAAATTTCTTTTGTTTCTGCTAATTTTATCCTCGGTTTTTTCTCATTGCGTATTTTTGCAGAGCGGCTAATGCTTAGAAGAGCACCGATATAAGCGCAATTGATAATGGTTGATGTTCCTCCCTTAGAGATAAGCGGAAGCGGTTGACCGGTTACAGGAGCCAGTCCTACTGCTACCATCATATTAAAGATGGCCTGGACAACCAAGAGCAACCCTAACCCCATGGCTAATAGGGCTGGGAAATTGTTTTCGCATCGGCTTGCAATGCGAGCACAACGGTAAAGCAGAATAATGTAGAGTAAAACGACAAAGGCAGCACCAATGATGCCCAGTTCTTCCACGATGATGGCATAGATGAAATCGGAGAAAGCCTGCGACAGGAAATCGCGTTCTACAGACTTCCCGGGACCCTTTCCAATGATGCCACTCGACACGATGGCAATGTTTGCGTGGGCTACCTGTGCGTCCTTGTCAAGGTCATATTCCTGAGGCGATACTGTTCCTTTGCCGAAATTCATGATTCGCCCTTTCCAAGTATCGGCACGGTGAAACAATTTCTCAATTTTGTTTTTCGTCTTGGTCTGCTCAACATTCTCTGTCTTTGACAGCTGGGCATCCCCGGGTGTTTCCGTATGTCCCACTATCATGATGAAAAGAACAGCGGTAATGGCTAATCCGACTACTACAGCCAGAAGTTTTCCTAACTGTTTGTACGATACACGTCCTATATACATCATGAGTACGACAACGCCAAATAGCATGGCTGCCGTAGAAAGATTTTCAAGCCCAATGAGAAAGGTGATGGGCAGCGTAATCCATAAAATATATTTGAAGGCATCCTTGTCGGCACCATTCTCACGTTGCATAGCACTTAGTATTTGTGCCACAGCCAGAACAAGTGACCCTTTGGCTATTTCTGAAGGCTGGAAGGTGAAACCGGGAATCTCAATGACACGGTTGGCGCCGTTGATGGTTTCGCCGCCTGCAAGAACCCATAGAAGGGTAATGAGAGATATGAGCAAAAGAAAGGGGGTCATCAGCTTGAAGTATTTACATGGGATGTTCAGTGTCACTACGGCAATGAAAAAACCCATGACAATAGTTCCGGTGTGTTTGAGAATGGGGGATAGGAAGTCCTGACTCTTGTAGGTCAGTCCTGACGAAGCAGAGAATACCTCGACGATACTGATCATACAAAGAAAGAAGAACACCATCCAGATGACCTTGTCTCCTTTGAATATGTTGCCAATCTTCTTGTTCACCTTAATTTCTACTTGTTTTATTGTCAGTTATTGTTTCTTAGAGATTACGTGCCAGTTCCTTGAACTGTTCGCCACGGTCCTCCATGTTCTTGAAGAGGTCGAACGACGCACAGCAGGGAGAGAGTAAAACTGTTTCACCTGGCTTTGCCAGTTCATAGCAGGCTTTCATGCACTCCTTCATGGAGTGTGTGTCGCGAACGGGAATATTCAAACTGTCGAAGTTGTCATGTAACTTCTGATTGTCTGCGCCCAGATATACCAAAGCCGAACATTTTTCCTTGACTAATGGTATGATGGGACTGTAATCGTTGCCTTTGTCTTTGCCGCCTATAATGAGTACGACTTTGGTTTTCATCGACTCTAAAGCATACCAGCAAGCATCTACATTGGTTGCCTTGGAGTCGTTAATATATTGTACACCACGTACAGTGCATACTTTCTCCAGGCGGTGTTCCACACCGGGGAAGTCGCTTAGGCTTTTACGAATGATGTCTTTTTTTATTCCTGCGATGTTTGAAGCAATGCCTGCGGCAAGTGAATTGTAGATGTTGTGTTTGCCAGTAAGGCTCAGTTGCTCCTGTTCCATGTTAAATGGCTCAGGTTTCTCAATAGTGTATTGGCCTGCCTCAATATAACCGATGGATCCTTTTTCTTTCAGTTCCGAGAATGGATATTGAATAGCTTTGATATTATATTTTTCCAGTTCACGTTTTACGATGGGGTCATCGTTCCAGTAAATGAAAGCATCTTGCTGAGTCTGATTCTGAATAATGCGCATTTTTGCATCCACATAGTTTTGCATGCAATTATCATAACGGTCAAGATGGTCCGGAGTAATGTTCAGTAGGATGGCAATATTGGCTCGAAAGTCATACATGTTGTCTAATTGGAACGAACTCAGTTCTATGATATAGTACTCGTGAGGTTCTTCTGCTATTTGCAGTGCAAGTGAGTTTCCTATGTTACCAGCCAGGCCAGCATCATATCCAGCGGCTTTAAATATGTGATAGATGAGGCTGGTGGTTGTCGTCTTGCCATTGGAACCCGTAATACAAATCATTTTTGAGGTCGTATAGCGCCCTGCAAATTCTATCTCACTAATAATGTTTATGCCACGTTCCTTGGCTTTCTTAACCATCGGAGCCGTCTCGGGTATTCCGGGACTCTTGATGATTTCGTCGGCATCGAGGATACGTTCTTCTGTATGCTGCCCTTCTTCCCATTCAATATGGTGTTTGTCCAGCAGATCTTTGTACTTGTTTTGAATTTTTGACATGTCCGATACGAAGACGTCAAAACCTTCTTTCTTGGCTAAAACTGCTGCACCAGCACCACTTTCACCTGCTCCTAATATTGCAATCTTCTTATTCATTGTATTGGTTTTCTATTTTTTTCCTTATGAGATAGAATCATACTATCTGATTTTTAGTGTAATTATTGTTAATGCTGCTAATATAATGGTTGTAATCCAAAAACGGATGGTGATTTTAGACTCATGAAAAGGGCGGTGAGGCCAGCCTTTCAGAATGTAGCTACTTGTAGTATCTAACTGAGAGTCTAAACGGCGGAACGTGTCGTGAATGGGGGTGGCTCTAAAAATGCGTACACGTTTCCCCCTTTTCTTCATGAATTTGAACCACTGAGTCTGAACAATCACACTGAGACTTTCAATGAAGAAAATGCCACAGAGTAAAGGTAATAGCAACTCCTTGTGTATGATGACGGCACAAACGCCAATAATGCCGCCTATCATCAGTGACCCTGTATCGCCCATGAATACTTGTGCCGGGTATGCGTTGTACCAAAGGAAACCAATCATGGCTCCGATGAATGCGCTAAGGAATACTACCAGTTCCTGCGAGCCGGGAATGTACATAATGTCAAAATATGCCGCATAGCCTATGTGGGCAGAGACATATGCCAGGATGACTAATGCTACTCCTATTATGGCAGAGTTTCCTGCGCACATGCCGTCCATACCGTCATTCAAGTTAGCACCATTTGAGACTGCTGTTACTACTAAGATGGTCATGATGACAAACAGAATCCAACCTGCTGCAACTTTATGCTTGCCACAGAAGCTCATGATGTCTGAGTAGTTCAGGTTATGGTTTTTCATAAATGGAATAGTTGTCTTTAGCGATTTTACTGCTTCCGCTCTATGCTTGATAACAATTTCCTGATTTTGTTCTGCTACGGTAACATTCTCGCGCACCACGGCATCAGGGCTTAGCCACAGTACCAGTCCTACGATAAAACCAATACTGACTTGACCTACGATTTTGTATCTCCCCTTCAAACCGTTTTTTTCCTGACGGAATACCTTGATATAATCATCGAGAAATCCTAAAAATCCCAGCCATACAGTTGTGCCAATCATCAACAGTAGGTAGGTGTTTCGCATTCGCCCTAAAAGCAAGACAGGGACGAGGATGGCCACCATAATAATGATGCCGCCCATTGTAGGTACTCCTTTTTTCTCAACGCCAAATGGGTCGATGCTGGCATCGCGTGCAGTTTCCGATATATTGCGGCGTTTCATCCATTTGATGAACTTCTCACCGAACCATGCCGAAATAATTAGTGACAAGATGAGTGCCAATAATGAACGGAATGATATGTAACTCCAAATATGAGAGCCTGGAATGTCAAATCTTTCTAAGAACCTGAATAAATAGTATAGCATATTCTATGACATATTTTTATGAAAGTTTGTCTCTTATGAATTGAAAATCTCACGTACCACCTCTTTGTCATCGAAGTGGTGCTTTACGCCTTTGATTTCCTGATAGTCTTCGTGCCCCTTCCCTGCGATGAGGATGATGTCTCCTTTTTGTGCCATCATGACGGCAGTTCGGATAGCTTCACGGCGGTCAACGATACTTAGAACTTTCTTCGCTTGTTTTGCATCAAGGCCGTTCAACATGTCGTTGATGATGTCTTGAGGTTCCTCGAAACGTGGATTGTCGCTGGTAATGATGACCTTGTCACTTTGCCGGACAGCCTCTTGGGCCATCAGAGGACGTTTGCCCTTGTCGCGATTGCCGCCGGCACCACATACAGTGATCAGCTGTCCGCCTTTTCCGTCAAGCACTTCGTGGATCGCATTAAGAACATTTGCTAAGGCATCAGGAGTATGGGCATAATCAACGATGGCAGTTACTCCATCCGCGGAGCGTATTGGCTCTAATCGGCCGCTGACGCTCTTTAAGGTACTCAAAATGACGAGTATATCCTCCGCTTTCTTGCCTAACATGATGGCGGCTCCATAGACAGCCAGCAGATTGCTTACATTGAATTTTCCAATGAACTGGACACCTACTTCGTGACCGTCGATGTTCAGGTACATACCCTCAAAATGACATTCGATAATGCGTGCCTTGAAGTCTGCCATTGATCGAATGGAATAAGTCTTTACCTGTGCCCTGCAGTTTTGAACCATATACAAACCGTTCTTGTCATCAACGTTAGTAATGGCGAATGCATCTTTTCCTAATCCGTCAAAGAACATCTTCTTTGCATTTCTGTAATTTTCAAAGGTTTTATGGTAGTCCAGGTGGTCTCTTGTCAAATTGGTAAAGAGGCCTCCTGCAAATTTCAGACCGCCAATGCGTTGCTGTTGGATGGCGTGGCTTGAACATTCCATGAATGCATATTCGCACCCGGCTTCTACCATGCGTGCCAACAGTCTGTTTAATTCGATCGGGTCGGGGGTTGTATGGTCTGCTGGTATGGGCTCATCTTCAATATAGTTGCAAACCGTGGATAGCAGGCCGCATTTATGCCCGAATTTGCGGAACATGTGATATAATAAGGTAGCAATAGTTGTCTTCCCATTAGTTCCGGTGACTCCCACCAGTTTTAATTTCTCTGACGGGTTGCCATAGAATTGTGTGGCAACTTTCCCGATGGCTGCCTCTGTCGAGGATACCTGTATATAGGTAACTCCTTCTTGCAAGGTTTCGGGGAGGTCTTCACAAAGAATAGCTGATGCACCCAACTCAATTGCTTTGGGAATATATTGGTGCCCGTCAGTCTGTGTGCCTTTGATAGCAACAAACAAGTGCCCTTTTTCAATTCGCCTTGAATCAATGTTGACGCCGGTAATATCCGTCTCGGCATCTCCATGGATGAAGACTACTTTGTTGTTTTTTAGTAAATGACTTAATTTCATATTTATACCTTATTATATATAATATTAGTTCAATGTCAGCGAACACGTGCTTCCTGCTTTGATGGAGTTTCCGTAGGCGATACTTTGGTTGGTTACTTTCCCGCGACCATGTAACTTAACTTTCAGTCCCTTGCTTTCTAACAAGAATACAGCATCCCTGGCACCCATTCCTGTAACGTTTGGCATGATGTTGTTTTGTACCTTGAAAGGATACATGGTGACATCTTTGGCATTTCTTGTTGTGCTACCCCAGATGGGGGCGCCAGTAGCAATGTCTCCATTCCATCCGCTATTGGTCTTGATTCCAAGCTGATTTAAAACAAAATGAGCAGCCTGAAGATCACCGTTTTTAACGTCAGGGATGACCACTGAGGTTGAATCATGGGCATCTTCTACACTAAGTTTCAGATAACGTGCCATGACACCTTCTGAAATATGGTGGAATACAACACCACTCATACCACCGCCTGATGCTGGAAGCCCTGATTTCTTCAAACAGACAATGCAACTATATAATGGCTTGTCAGCCGGAAAAAATCCTGCAAACGATAACCAGTACTTCATAGTGCCCGTCTTATAGCCACCACCTTCGGCTATTTGCGCTGTTCCTGTTTTTCCTGCTACTTTAAAGGCTCTTGAGCCAGCTTTCTTTCCCAAACCTTGGCTGACTACATGTTCCAAAATGGTCTGCATCGTTTTGATGGTTTGGGGTTTTGCAATGTGCTCTTTTATTACTTCAGGCGGAAACTCCATGACGGTTTCTCCGTCTTTTACTATTTTCTTGACAAATCTGGGCCTCATCATGCGGCCGTCATTTGCAATTGCATTGTAGAAGGTTACTGTTGAAATGGGTGGGATCTGGGTTTCGTATCCGATACTCATCCATGGTAATGCTGTCTTGCTCCAATTCTCATATTGACCGCGTTTGTTCTTCCGAGGCTTGCGGATTCGGGGAGCGGTGGCACCTACGAGTGGTATATGCAGGTCGGAGGCAATGCCAATACGGTAGAGCCCCTCAACGAATTTTTCTGGATTGTTTCCATAGTGCTCGTCGATAACACGGCTTACACCAATGTTTGAACTTACCTCAAGTGCACGAGGTAAAGAAATATTATGGTAGCCGCCGTTGCGCCAGTTGTGGTCCTTCATGTCACGACCATGCATGTGATATACTCCGGAACCGGTTTCAATACGGTAGGTAGTGTCAACTACACCATCGTCAAGAGCCACAAGGAAACTTGCAGTCTTGAATACGGAGCCAGGCTCTCGCAAGTCTGCTACGGCATTGTTCTTCACTTCCCGATATTCACCGTCTGCGCATCGGGTCATGTTCACAATGGCTTTAATGTCGCCCGTCTTTACCTCCATCAAAATAGCAACGCCTAAATCCCCTCCTATCAGTTTTAACTCGTCGATGACAGCTTTTTCGGCCAAATCCTGCATGTTGACATCAATGGTTGTTACGATGTCTGCTCCATCAATGGGAGGTAGCACCGTAATGTTGCGGTACTTGTCAAGCACCTTACGGCGGTTTACAATACCGTTGGTCCCACGCAGAATAGAGTCGTATGACAATTCCAAACCACAGCGGGCCGTGTCTTTAGCACCGAACATGTCGCCCACGGTACGCTGTGCCAATGAGCCGAAAGGACGTCGTCGTGCATTGTATTCTTCTTCATGGAATCCGCTTTTAAATTTCGGCATGCTGAAAAACGGCAGACTCTTGACTTCGGTGTAGGTGTCGTAGTTGACACGGTATGGCCATATGGGCCAATGACGGGCTCCGACTTTGCCGTTCTTTTGTATTTTCTTCCGGCCTTCTTCCAGATGCTTTTTGAATTCTTCAGCGCTCTTCTGTGGAAAAATATCGTTAAGCCCTTGGCATACACTATCCAACTTTTCGTTCCAAAGTGTGTCATTCTCGAAAGCACTGGCTTGGAAATCCATATACATCTTAAATTCTGGAATAGAACTGGCCATTAGCTGACCATCGCAACTGAGGATGTTTCCGCGCGTCGGCTTCACGCTGACGCTGTCACGTTTCAGTCGGTCTGCCACCTCTGTCCAGTATTCCTTTTTGGCAGTCATGATATAGAGGGCCTTGCCTAAGATGGCAACCCCGATGATGCTCAGAACTACTGCGATGATAAAGTAGCGTGGCATCACTTTCTCACTGTCAAATTTACTCATTTATGTCTTAATTTAATTTCAAATATCAGTTTTTTATTTTTCTTTATTTCCTATTCCGGTACATTTATTATATAAGGGGGCTGGTCTGCTATATGCAGTAACGAATCCTTGTTCTGCTTTAAAATCTCCAAAACCCGACTCTCGCGGCACTTCTCAGTTAGTGTGCTCGAGCTTGAAAGGGCTTTGTACTTGGCATCGGTCAGCTTGGCATTCAGCTTGTCGATGGCAATCATGTCCTGTTGACATTGGTAGCGTATAGCGACATAGGCAGTTGAAAGAGCAACAATAAAGACAAACAGCCAGATGTGTTTTCGTACCACTTCACCGGTCAGGATGTCGCCACCAAGAATTGACCGGAACGTAAGGCCTTGTGAGGGGCGCGGGTCGTCCTCGTGCACGTTTTCCTTGATTTTCTTGATAGTGTCTTTCAGCTTTTGGTCGGCAATTTCTGCTTTTTCTTCCAGGCTGAGCTTCTCCTTTTCTTCTTTGCTTGTTTCCATGACGGATTCTTGCGGACCGTCATTGGGCTGCAGCTGTTTGGAATAATCCTCGCTATTGGTGCCTGACTTCTCAAATGTCAGCTCTATTTCCTTGTCTCTTGCCATAATCAGTTTTTTCTGCAATTCTCAGTTTTGCGCTGCGGCTGCGTGGGTTTCGCAGCAATTCATCAGCTGTCGGTGTCGTGATTTTGTTTATCTGGCGGAACGGACTGTTTACATTGCCATAGAAATCTTGTTCCACATGTCCTTCTTCGTTGCCGGATTTCATAATGTTTTTGACAATACGGTCTTCCAGCGAATGGTAGGTAATGATGCTTAGTCGCCCCCCAGTCTTTAGGAGCGCGGTTGCTCCTTTAAGCATGTCTCGCAGAGCGTCCATCTCGTGGTTCACTTCAATGCGCAGGGCCTGAAACAGTTTGGTCAGTTCTTTCTTCTCGCGTTCCCGCTGGAACAACTTGCTTGTGGCGTCAATTAAATCAGCCGTCGTAAGAATTTTTTTATTTCTCCTGTAGGCACAAAGTGCGGAAGCAATTCGGCGAGACTGTTTGAGTTCACCGTATAGGTGAAAAATGTCGGCCAGTTGTTTTTCCTCATAATCGTTAATGATGTCGGCCGCCGTCTGTTCGGCCCGCTTGTTCATTCGCATGTCAAGTGGTGCATCAAAACGAAATGAAAAGCCACGCATTGCGTCGTCGAAGTGATGGCTCGAAACTCCTAAGTCGGCGAGAAGTCCATCAATGTGGTCTATTCCGTAATACCGCATCCAGTTGCTGATATATCTAAAGTTGCTCCTGACAAAGGTGAATCTATCATCGTTAATGATGTTTTTTTCGGCATCGGCATCTTGGTCGAAGCTGAACAGATGCCCCTCTTTACCCAGTCTCCGCAATATTTCGCGACTATGTCCACCGCCGCCAAAGGTAACATCCACATAGACCCCATGAGGATGGATGTTTAACCCGTCAATACTCTCGTTAAGCAAAACGGGAACATGATATGACTTAGCAGTTACTGTCATTTATTTGCGAATTTCGTGCTTTTTATTCTTGTCCTTTGGTGTTGTAGGGAGCAACTTCCATCAAATTTTCAATAGCAAGACCAAATTCCTCCGGCTGCATCTGAGACTGGTCAATCAGCTGTTTGCTCCATATTTCTATCGTGTCACCCATGCCGATGAACTTGATGTCTTGTTCGATGGCTGCAAGCTTTTGGTAGCGTTTGGATATAAGAAAGCGCCCGTTACCGTCAAGTGTCAGCACTTCAACTTCTGAAACATATTGCCGGAAAACCTGTTGGTGCTGTTTGTTCCAGCGGTTCAGTCGCTGACGTAGTGCATCCATCTGCTCGTTCCACACCGATTCTGGATATAACACTAAGCATGGCTGGTGAATGTCCTTGCGCATCACCAGTCGTTCCTCGCCAGCCGCTTGCAAAATTTTGCGGAATGTAGCGGGAAGGAATGCCCGTCCTTTCGTGTCGGTTTTTGCCTCTATGTTACCTAAGAATCGCATGTGTGCACCTTTTGTAAAAGTCTTGGCTGCAAAGGTAATAAAAAATCCCCACAATTCCCCACAACTTTTGCGATTTTTTTTGAAATATTTTTCCTGTTTTTATATTCCTTTGAAAATCAGACTAGTGCATGTCTCATTGCAGGTGGTGCAAGTTCTCTTCGCGTAAGATGGATGCTAACAGTAAAATTCTTCAAAAAGTTATAATATTAGGCTGTTTTTTCACTTTTTGAACATTTTTACAAAAAAAAAGTAGAGTAATTAAAAGATATTCCTTAAATTTGCAACTTAATTTGATTTGTGCTGATACAATGAAAAAGGGTAAGGACATTGAGAATACTATTGATATTGACAAGATTCTCAGGGGGAAGATGGGGCCAAAGTCTAAATATGTTCCGTCGTTTCTCGTCAGTTGGCTTAAACGAGTGGTTCACCAGGATCAGGTTAACGCCTTTCTTTGGGAGAGTCGTGACAAGGTAGGCACGCCGTGGCTCGAAGAGTGTGTCCGTTATTTGGATATGACGCTCATTGTCGAAGGGAAGGAAAATCTTCCTGACCCTGCGGACGGCCGGCTTTATACCTTTGTCAGCAATCACCCGTTGGGTGGTGAGGACGGTGTGGCGTTAGGAGCCATTATCGGACGTCATTACGACTCGCGCTTCCGTTACCTTGTCAACGACCTGCTGATGAACCTGCCAGGGTTGGCACCGCTCTGTATCCCCATCAATAAAACCGGTAAACAGGCACGCAACTTCCCTGCAATGGTCGAAGCAGGATTTCAGAGTGATAACCACATGCTGATGTTCCCTGCTGGTTTGTGTTCTCGCAAGAAGAACGGGGTTGTTCGTGATTTGCCTTGGAAAAAGACGTTTATATCAAAGAGTGTACAATACAAACGTGACGTGGTGCCCATTCATTTCAGCGGTCACAACAGTCCTTTTTTCTATCGGCTCGCCAACTTTAGCGATCGTTTCCTGCCATTCAATTTGGCCATGATGTTTCTTGTCGATGAAATGTACAAAAATGTTCATAAGACGTTTACGGTAACCGTAGGGAAACCGATTCCCTGGCAGACTTTTGACCGCTCAAAGACTCCGATGGAATGGGCAAAAATAGTTCAAGATAGAGTATATGCATTATCGCAAAAATAGAAATGGAACAACTGATTATCCCGCCTGTTGATAAGGCTCTTTTAAAACAAGAACTGACTCCCGAACGTCAGTTACGCATGACTAATAAGAGTCATAACGAGATTTACATAGTAGATGTTCATAATGCTCCTAACACGTTAAGGGAGATTGGACGACTGCGTGAAATCGTGTTTCGTGAGGCTGGTGGTGGTACTGGCAAGGAATTGGATCTTGACGAGTTTGACGTTTGTGACAACTGTTACAAACAGCTTATCGTCTGGAATCCTGAGGCAGAGGAGATTATCGGCGGCTATCGCTATATCTTAGGTACTGATATAGAGTTTGACGCTCAGGGACAGCCCATCCTTGCCACCAGTCACATGTTCCATTTCAGCGAGAAGTTTATTCGCGAATATCTTCCGAAAACCATTGAACTTGGTCGTTCCTTTGTTTCGCTCCCTTATCAGAATACGAATGCCAATGGCAGCAAGAGCCTTTTTGCTCTTGACAATCTCTGGGACGGTCTTGGTGCACTAACTGTTATTAAGCCCAATGTCCGTTATTTCTTCGGGAAAATGACCATGTACCCTTCGTATATCCGCAAGGGACGCGACATGATTCTCTACTTCCTGAAGAAGCATTTTGACGACAAGGACAACCTCATTATTCCGATGAAACCGCTAAAAATCGAGGCTGACGAGCAGGAACTGGCAACCCTTTTCTGCGAAGATGACTTCCGTGCCGACTATCGTATTCTGAACAGCGAAATCCGCAAACTCGGCTATAACATCCCTCCGTTGGTGAATGCCTATATGAATCTCTCTCCCACCATGAAACTTTTTGGTACAGCTATTAATGATGGCTTCGGCGACGTGGAGGAAACGGGAATTCTCATTGCTGTGGATGAGATTTTGGAGCAGAAGCGTGTCCGTCACATTGAGTCCTTCGTCCGCGAACATCCCGAGGCACTTAAAATCACCAGTGGTGCCAATAAAGTTATCTATAAGGATAAGTAAATTTTGGAAAATAATTTGGATTTCCCATATTTGTTTCGTATCTTTGCAAAGTATTGATTATCTTTCTCTTATCGGATAGTCGAAAAGAAAAAGGGGATTACACCGACCGCTGTTAGAATGAACACCGCCCGCTGTTAGAACTAACGGCGGGCGGTGTTCATTCTAACAGCGGCCGCTGTGTTCCTGTTTCCCCGGCAGATTCTCCTCGTTTCCCCGGCAGTTTCTCCCAGTTTCCCCGGCAGTTTCTCCCAGTCTGTAGCGTACTCCTGTTTTTTTTGAACGATTTTCTTCTTTCTGTGTATGCAATAGTGATGCGAGCAGCTGACGCAATATCAAAACAAGTTAATCGTTTAATTAATCAATAGAAAACAATGAAAATGAATCAGAAAAGAGTCGTCATGAGTGTCATAGCCTTGGCTTTTGCCATCGGTGCAATGGCGCAAACAAAGGCAGTGAAAATAGAAAGTCCTATCGTTTCGGAAAAGGACTTCATGTGGTACGTAGAGCAAAAAGAGGCGTGGAAGGACATCGCCACGAAGAGTCCGCAGGACGAGACGGCGTGGCTGAACTATTATAATGCCGCTCGCTACATGGCATGGTACCAGCAGGAGGACTCGACCGCCAAGCAGGTGGTGCGTGAGATGGAGACAGCTATTCCTGACAGTTACACCTTTAATTATTGTGCCTACCGCGAGTCGGTGTCGGGCAAGGGCTATGGTGATCCCAAAAACTATGCAGAGGCTGCCTTGACGAAGTTGCCCAACGAGATGCAGTTCTTTGACTATGACAATTGGGTTTGCTATCTGGCGATGCAGGGCGACGAGGCACGTATGAGGCCTTTGGCGAAACGCTATTTCGACAGTGGCATCTATTCAGAGACCGTGTTGCGCTACAGTTACAACGAACTGGCAGGAATGGACGAGGACGGCATCTACATTGCCAACGGCGATGCTGCCATCATACCGAAATGGCTCATTCAAGAGGGGATGGGCAAACACAAGGATAAGACCATTGTCTGTATGCCGTTCCTTGCTGTGAAGGAATACCGCGATTGGCTTTGCAGGAAGCTGGACATTGTTGACCCCATCCATGAGGAACCTTATTGGACGGATGAATCATGCCGTGCTCTCCTTCAGACCATCATCGACCGTTACGGCAGCAAGGTTTATTTCTCGACCACGACACCTGCGTCTATATCTGACCCGTGGAAGCAAAATCTCTATAACGAGGGACTATTGCTGAAATATTCTAAGAAACCCTACGACAACCTCGCCATCAAGCGTCGCAATGTGGAGGAACGCTATATGCTGGAGTATCTGCTCGTTTCGTTCCGCCCAGAATGGACGGCTGGTCAGCGGCTCTCTGCCAACTATGCCGTGCTTTTGGCTGACCTCCTGCCTTACTATGCCAAGCACGACCAGAAACGCTATGACTGGTTGATGCGACTGTTGGTATGCGGCATCATGAATACGTCGCTCAGCGAGGAAAAGAAACAGGAATTCATGAATCTGCTGATGGAAAAGTAAGTCATGCTATTACCCCTGAGACTATCGGCTCAGTCCGATGAACAGCTGATGAAAAGGGCATCGCAAGGCAGCGAGCGGGCCTTCGAGGAACTCTACAACCGTCATGCCCGGCGGTTGCAGGGTTTCTTCACCCGTAGGCTTGGCAATGACGCTGACCTTGCTGCCGACTTCACGCACGACACGTTCCTGCGGCTCTATGCCGCCCGTGAGCGTTATCAGGGAAACAGGGACTTCCGGGCATGGCTTTACACCATTGCGTATAACCTGTTGAAGAACCACTTTAGGAGAGGTCTCTCTCTATCCACTTCGGAAGAGCGGGGTGATATGATTCCCGATAACTCCGATATCGAGGTTGATTTAGACGCCAGCATCCTCCACGACGCTCTCCGCAACGTGCTGAAAAACTTGCCAGAGTCACTGGCCCTGCTCTTTTCGCTCCATTACGAAGAGGAGCTGACCATTCCGCAGATTGCACAAATCACGCAGTTGCCCGAAGGCACCGTGAAGTCGCGTCTGCATAAAACAATGACAACGATAAAAACAAAACTGAAGCAATATGAAAATTACTGATCAAGACATTACTCGTGCTGCCCGGCAACTCCGTGACGAGGGAAATGAGCAGTTGCATGTCACATCTTGGCATCGTCAACACCGTTTCCGTGTACCCTCGTGGCTGGTAGCGATACCTGCAGCTGCCTTCCTTGGCTTCCTGTTGGGTATATGGTTTGACGGCGAGACAACGGGCGATATGCCACTGACAGCAATGACCGATACCGTGTATGTCAAGGTCACCGAGCCTACTGTCAATGCTGACACTGTAACGCATGCTGCACCACGGCCAGTAAATGTCAGGACAAAAGCCTCTAAAGTCAAGCGCTCGTCTCACCATTCTTCTGGACAATCCCTCGCAGAAGACAAGATACGCTATGATTTGTTGGTGCAGAACTGACGCGATGGCTTTCCTAATCCGCTGTATTCAGTGTGATGGTATGCTCCTTCAGGCCGTCGGCCGTGCAGGTCAGTTGGAGTGAACCGGCGGTGTGGGTGCTCTGGATGAGGACCTGGGCAAGACCGTTGAAGGCAGGAATCTGGAATGTGGTGCAGTCCTTGTCCTGTGGGTGGTCGGCACCCAGATAGGATGGATCGCCATTCCCTGCACCGATGATGCGGCCGTTGCCGTTGAGGCTGAAGGTGAGCAGCGGACAGGCATCGGGGACGGTGCGTCCCTTCGCATCCTTTACTTCGACGGTGACAACGGCGACGTCGCGCCCATCAGCCATGATACAGGTGCGGTCGGCAGTGAGCAGCAGCCGTGCAGCTGGCTTGGTCGTCTCGACTGTCTGTGTGATGACGCGTTTGCCGTCCTTGTAACCAACGGCAACCATCTTGCCCGGCTGGTAAGTGGCCGTCCACTTCAGGTGACCGTTGTGAGGCATTTTCTGACGCCCCAGTTTCTTGCCATTCACCGTGAGTTCCACCTCGTCGCAGTTGCTGTAAGCCCAAATTTCCACTTTTTCGCCCTCGTGTCCCTGCAGGTTCCAGTGGGGCAGGAGGTGCAGCACGGGCTCGTCGGTCCACCACGACTTCAGGTAATAAGCCTCGTCCTTGGGGAATCCACAGTAGTCGAGGATGCCGAATTCCGATTCGTGGGCAGGATATTTCAGCGGGTTCGGCTCGCCGCGGTAGTCGAAGCCGGTCCAGTAGAACAGTCCTGCTGCCCAGGGACGCTCTGCATAGAACTTCCAACCACGTTCAATGACGTTTTCAATATGATGGTGGGTGGTGTCACGGTTCATGGATACCATGTGTCCGGGTTCTGCGGGTGAGTTGAAATAAACGCCACGCGTGCCGCAGCCAGTAGTCTCTTCCGTGCCGACGATTTTCCACGTGGGATACGTCTTTTTACGGTTATCCACATCGTTCTGGACAATGTAGTTGAAACCAACAACGTCCAAGCCTTTAATCATCTCAGAACCTCCGGCATTGGCGATGGTCGAGTGTCGGGTAGGGTCGAGCAGACGAGTATATTCACGCATGGCGGCGGCAATGCGGGTGCCTTGGACGGTGTTCTCAATGCCCCATTCCTCGTTGCCGTCGCTCCAGAGAATGATGCTGGGGTGATTGCGGTCGCGCTTGATCATGCGTTCTAACAGTCGAATGTGCTCCTGGTTGATACCTGTCAGTCGGTTTTCGTCGATGACGAGGATGCCCTCCCGGTCGCAGATGTCAAGCAAGGCGGGTGTCATGGGGTTATGGGATGCACGATAGGCGTTACAGCCAAACTTCTTCAGCTGTTTGATACGCCATGCCTGCAGTGCATCGGGGATAGCCGAACCGACGCCGGCATGGTCCTGATGCATATTGACGCCTTTCAGTTTCAGCGGCTGACCGTTCAGCAGGAAACCCTGTTCTGCAGAGAAACTGACGTCTCGTACACCTGTGGTGGTTTCATACACATCGGTTATTTGTCCGTCAACCTTGACGGTCGTTTCTATCTTATATAGATAGGGGTCTGTGCAACTCCACAGGTGTGGCTTGGCGAGGGCAATGGCCTGCTTACATGCTTGTGTCTCCATTCCTCTTAGCGTAAGCGTGACAGGCTGTGCCGCGCCCATCTCGCTGCCGTCTGCGCCTAATAACCGCTGGCTGATCTCACAGCATTGAGTGGTTAGCGAGTGATTGTTGACCTCCGTTTCGATGTGGATGTCGGCAGACGTGTAAGGCTGCTGGAGTGCTGCATAGACAAACGTCCCGAAGGGAGCCACACCGACGGCAGCACGTTTCTCGAGCCATGCATCGCGGTAGATGCCGGCACCCTCGTAGAACCAGCCTTCTTCCAACGATGCGTCAGCTCTTACGCAAATAAGGTTGTCGCCACCGTAGTTGACGTATTCGGTGATGTCATACACCTGAGTGGCATATCCGCTGGGTTCCGTGCCTATGTAAAAGCCGTTGAACCATACCTGTGCATTGCGGAAAATGCCGTCGAAACGTAGTTGTAAGTGCTTACCCAAGTCGGATTCAGGGATGTTGATGACCTTGCGGTACCAACCCACGCTGGTCTCAGGGTACTTGTAGCCCACCGTCTTATATCCGTGGGAGTGACTGGCGTCGGAAGCATAGGGCAGTGTGGTCACCCAGTCGTGGGGTATGCGTATTTCTTGCCATGTGGAGTCATCGAACTTCATGGCGTATGGTCCTTCGTTATGGATGGAATTGGCTTTGGTCAGGTAGTTGAAGTATTCTGTTCCGCACCCAAAGTCTTTGACGGGGTCAGCGGCATGGCCAAATGAGAACTTCCATCCTTCGTCCAGACGGATGGCTTCGCGGACACTTTGTGCATTGACGTGTAGCGAGGTCGCAATTACCATCCCCACCACGAGTGTCAGAACATGTCTAAAATAGTTTTTCATAAGGTTAGTAGTTTAATTTGTTTATGTTTATATATATTTATTATACGATGGGCAATGAGATGCCATTCATTTTTTGATAGACATCGAGTGCATAGACATCCGTCATTCCGGAAATGTAGTCGATTACGGCCATGATACGCGTTTCAAGCTCTGTGGCATGAATGTCATACTGACTGCTTACACGGCCGATAAGTTGCTGTGAGTAGTAACGGTCCGGGGTCATCACGGCCTGTACCATTTGTTCCATGAGTGTCTCCATGATTTTATAACCCGACAACTCCACGTCAAGTACAGGCTTACTCTTGTAGATACGTTCGACGGACAGTGCGGCACACTGTTTGTACGCTTCGCGCTGCCGGGTACTGATATGGTCGATAAGTGCTCCTTTAAATGTGCCGGAGAGAATGTTTTCCTCGTTTTCAACGAAAGCCTTGACACACTCGTTCTCCAATTGTCCAATGACGCAGGCTCTCATATATACCACTTTTTCGTTAGGGTCGGTAACGCCTTCCTCCTCTATGCGCTGGCAAATGCGTTTTTTCCCCATTTCATCGAAGAATCCAAGCAAAAGCCGCTCTGTTTCCTCGAATGAAAGAATCTTCAGTTTGTGCGCGTCCTCCAAATCCATAATTTCGTAACAAATGTCATCGGCTGCTTCCACGAGATATACTAATGGATGTCGGGCGTAACGCAGTGGCTCACTTGGAGTTGAAAGACGAATAATGCCCATTTCATCGGCAATGTGTTGGTAGTTCTCCCTTTCACTTTCAAAGAATCCGAACTTCCCCTTTTTGCCTGCCGCCGATGAGGCGAAAGGATATTTTACGATGCTGGCCAGCGTGCTGTAGGTCATGACGAAGCCACCGGGGCGTCGCCCGCGAAACTGGTGTGTAAGTAGCCGAAAGGCATTGGCATTTCCCTCAAAGTGGGTAATGTCTGACCAGAAAACAGGTGTCACCATTTTCTGCAATTCTTTGCCAGGCCCCTCCGTAAAGAAGGTCTGGATGGCCTTTTCGCCGCTATGCCCGAAGGGTGGGTTGCCCAAGTCGTGGGCCAGACAGGCTGTAGAAACGATCTGACCGATTTGTTCAAACATCGTCCCTTGCAATTCCGGGTGCTTGACGGTCAATTGAGCAGCGATGTCGTTACCTAACGACATGCCGACGCTTGCCACCTCAAGCGAGTGGGTCAGACGGTTATGCACAAAGACGCTTCCCGGCAGTGGGAACACCTGTGTCTTGTTCTGAAGACGTCGGAACGGAGCTGAGAATATCAGGCGGTCGTAGTCGCGTTTGAACTCCGTACGGTCATCGTGCCGTATGGAGTGCCGGTATTCCTGCCCTAATCTTTGATTCGAAATGAGTTGTTTCCAGTTCATCATGGTTGCAAAATTACGCTTTTTTGTAGAATTAACTACATTTTAGACTTAAAAATGTGTATATTTCCGCAGAAATGAGTACTTTTGCACCTAATATAATTGAAAGAAGACGACTCATGATAGCAATTAATGTAGTAAATAAAGGGCACCACCCCCTGCCACAGTATGCCACTCCGCAGAGTGCCGGTATGGATTTACGTGCAAACATTGACGAACCTATAGTGTTGCATCCTATGGAACGTAAGTTGATACCTACGGGATTGCACATCGCGCTGCCAGAGGGCTTCGAGGCACAAGTGCGTCCACGTAGTGGTCTTGCCCTAAAATACGGGTTGACAGTACTCAATGCCCCCGGAACAATCGATGCAGATTATCGTGGTGAAATCGGCGTAGTGCTCATCAATCTGTCCGACAAAGACTTTGTCGTTAATGACGGCGAGCGCATTGCCCAGCTGGTCATTTCACGCTACGAACAGGCAGAACTGCAGCTCGTAAAGATACTTGATGAAACCGAGCGTGGCGAGGGTGGCTATGGGCATACAGGGGTGAAATAGCAGTACAAGAAGTGCGACATTATTTTTATAATAAGACAATTCATCATCGGGAAATGGTCAATGAAGGCATGACATATCACTACAGCGTGAGGATGAGATTTTTTCTCATTTCTATTTTAATATTACTTATTCCCCATTTCTCTTTTCCCGTTTGTTCTGCACAGGAAGTCCAGTCCTATGACAAATTTTTTCTGGAGGCCATTTGTGAACGTGAGAAAGGCAACCATGATGCAGCCTTCGATTTGTTGAAGCATTGCGTAGAACTGAATCCGAATGCCTCCGAGGCTTATTTCTATCTGGCCCAGTATTACAGTGCGCTGAAGAAACAAGACGTGGCATTGGCTCATTTAGAGAAAGCATACACTCTGAACCCTGAGAACTCTACCTATACTGAAACATTGGCACAGGCATATACCAGTATGCAACAGTATGATAAGGCCATTGGCGTGTTTGAAGAACTTGTCAGACGGGAACATGACCGTGACGATGTGCTGGGCATGCTCTTCGAACTCTACCAGCGTGACGGTCAACTGGACAAGGCGGTGGATGCTCTGGAACGCTTAGAAGCACTCGACGGGAAAAACGAACGAATGGCGATGGCTAAGAGTGAGATTTATACCCGTCAGGGTAATAAGAAGGCTGCCGTTTCCGAGATGAAGTCGCTGGCCGACCAATATCCCAACGACCTGAACTTCCGGGTCATGTATGGTGATGCGCTGATGCAGAACGGCCAGAAGAAACAGGCTCTTTCCGTTTATCAGTCGGTGTTAAAGGAAGAACCCGGAAATGTTCAGGCCCAACTCTCCATGGTTGGTTATTATGCCGAACAGGGTGACACGAAGAAAGCCGACGAGATGAATGAGCGCCTCTTGCTGAACGAGAACGTAGAGTCAGGAACACGCTTGGAAATCATGCGCCGTGAAGTGGTGAACAACTTGCAGAACGGTGGAGACAGCCTGCACATCATGACATTATTCCGAAAAGTACTGGCCATGCCCGAGGCTGATACTGACATGGCGTTGATGTGCGCCGCCTATATGAAACTGAAGGAAATGCCAAAGGACAGTATCAATGCCATGTATGAGCGTGTCCTGCAGATGGCACCCGACAATGCCTACTCCAGACTTCAACTGGTGGCCGATGCTTGGGAACATGAAGATTTGGATAAGGTGATTGAACTCTGCAAGGCTGCCCGTCAGTATAACCCTGACGATATGGCATTCTACTATTATCAGGGTTTTGCCTATTATAGGAAAGATGATGTTGACCATGCTTTAGATGCTTTCCAGAACGGAGTAAGTGTGATAACACCTGAAAGCAATCCCGACCTGGCAAGCGATTTTTATGAGGTAATGGGCGAGCTGCTCTACAAGAAAGGCATGCAGCGCGAGGCTTTTGCTGCTTACGATTCCTGTTTAGTCTGGAAGGAAGACAAAATCAGCTGCCTGAATAACTATGCTTACTACCTCAGCGTGCTGGGCGAACAGTTGGACCGTGCCGAACAAATGTCTTATAAGACCATCAAGGCAGAGCCCAAAAACGCTACCTATTTAGACACGTATGCCTGGATATTGTTCAAACAGGGCCGTTTTGCCGAAGCCAAAATCTATATGGACCAGACTTTACAGAACGATGAGGCACCCAGTGCCGTGGTATTGGAACATGCCGGCGACATCTATGCAAACTGTGGAGAGATGCAACAGGCTCTCGATTTCTGGAAACAAGCTCTCGAGAAATCTTCTGACGATTCAGAAGTAACGGGCGAGCGGAAAGAACTGTTGATTAAGAAAATCAAACAAAAAAAATATATCAAGGAATGAAAGTTGTTAAGTTTTTGAAGGTTGCCCTGCTGGCGTTGCCTCTGTTGCTTGGAGGTTGTAAGTCGAAGAGTGTGGTGGTGGATCAGCCCACAAAGCCGTTGACACCCGAAACGCTCAAAGAACGGGAATACCTGCTGCAGGTGAGCGATAACGCACAGTTTACCAAGTTCGTGACTTCAAAGGTGAAGTTCTCAGTTCAGGTTGGTGCTCAGAACCTGACCTTGACGGGAAACCTGAAAATGAAACGTGACGACTGCATACGCCTACAGTTGATGGCCTTCGGCTTTGTGGAGGCTGGGCGTATTGAGCTGACACCTGACTATGTGCTTATCATGGACCGCATCAACAAGCAATACGTCAAAGCTACCTACAGTTCTTTGGACTTTCTGCGAAACAGCGGCTTGAACTTCTATACCATGCAGGCCCTGTTTTGGAACGAACTCTTCATTCCCGGACAAAGCAAGGTGACCGACGAGGCTTTACTGAGCAAGGTGAAAGTCAATCTGTCGGGTACCGATGGAATCCTTTCATTTGACGAAGGCCGTATGCAATATCGTTGGCTGACTACCAGAGACCAGGCCCGCATTCGTATGGCAAATATTATTTATACTGACCAGTTCAAGGGAAACTCCCAGTTGAACTGGGATTATGAGGATTTCCGTTCCGTCGGTAGCAAGAAGTTCTTCCCGTGCAGCCATACCATTTCGTTCGCTCTTCCTGAGAAAGAGGTCAAATTAGGTATGGTGCTGAACTATATTAAGCACGACGATAACTGGGAGACGCGTACCGATGTATCGGCCAGTTATCATGAAGTGTCAGTTGATGAAATTTTGCGTCGTTTTATGGCTCTTTGATTTGATTGAATGAGAAGATTTTTTGTTATACTGCTCCTTTTGCTCGGCTTCTGCCTGTCACCCGCATATTCACAACGCAAGAAGACTGCCAGAAAGCCGGCCGCTACTGCTGTGCAAAGGAAACAGCAGAAGAAAAAGCCCGTAACGACAACCCGCAAGACGGGTAAAAAGAAAAAGAAGACTGCCGTCGCATCAGGGCCGTCAATCAAAGGCTTGCAGAACGAGCGTCAGAAGCTGCAAAAGCAAATCAAGGAACAGGAGCAACGCTTGCGCAAGAACGAGAAGGATGTCAAGGTAAGGCTGCAGAACCTGATGATGCTGAACACGGAGATTCAGGACAAGAAACGTAGCATTGAGAACATTCGCCTGGACCTGAGCAAGCTGAACGTGAACATTGAAGAGCTGAACAGGCAGATGGCGTTATTGGAGGCACAGCTCAGTCAACACAAAAACGACTATGTCAAGTCGTTGCGATACATGCACCGTAACCGCTCCATGCAGAGCAAACTGTTGTTTGTCTTCAGCGCCAAAAACTTCAGCCAGATGTACCGGCGCACCCGTTTCCTGCGTCATTATGCATCATACCAGCGCGCACAGGGCGAGGCCATTATGCAAAAACAGCAGGAACTGACGCGCGTAAAGGCAGAGTTGCTGAGTGCCAAGGACCAGAAGGATATCCTGCTGAAGAAAGACATCACCACGCACCAAGAGCTGGAAACCTCGCAGACCGAGCAGCAGAAGGTGGTAAGCACCCTGCAGAAAGAGCATAAGGCCATAGAAAACCTTATTGAACAGCAACGGAAGAAGGACGCTGAGCTCAATGCCCAGATTGACCGTCTGATTGCCGAGGAAGTAGCGCGTGCCAAGGCACGTGCCGAGGCCGAAGCAAAGCGTAAGGCGGCAGCCGAAGCTGAGAAGAAACGTAAGGAAGAACTGGCTCGCAAGAAGGCTGAGGCCGAGCGTATAGAAAGAGAAAACAAACGTCGTATTGCCGAGGCAAAGGCTAAGGAGGAACGCCTGAAGGCTGAGGCGCGTGCCGCTGAGCGCAAAGAGCGTAAAGAGGCCGAGCGCCGGGCTCGTGAGGCAGAACGTGAGCGACTCGCCGCCGAGCGTCGTGCTGCTGAGGAACGCCGTGCCCATGAGCGTGAGTTGGCAGCAGCCAAGCGCGAAACGGCTGCTGCAACGACCATGAACAGCGAGGACCGCATGCTCAGCAACAACTTTGAGAGCAATCGCGGGCACCTGCCGATGCCCCTTGGCGGCTCATGCCATGTGGTCAACAGTTTCGGACAGTATAATGTGGAAGGACTGAAGAACGTACGTCTCGACAATAAAGGTGTCAACCTGAAAGGCCAGCCGGGGGCTGCCGTGCGCTGCATTTTTACCGGCGAGGTCAGCATGGTGTTCAGCTACGCCGGCATTACGGGTGTCATCGTGCGTCATGGCAGTTACTTCTCCGTCTATGGAAATCTGGGCTCTGTCAGCGTCAGACGTGGGCAGACGGTTAACACCGGCCAGACGTTAGGCACCGTCGGCTCCGAGGGCATCCTGCAGTTCCAGTTGCGAAAAGGCAAGACTCCGCTCAATCCCATGCAGTGGATCAGGCGATAGTGAGGCCTGTTACTCGTGGCGAATAATCTGTATATATTTCTCAATGGCATCCTCAATCTCGCTCACGCAGATGAACTCATCGGCAGAGTGAGACCGTGCCGACATGCCAGGACCTAACTTCAGCGACGGAAAGGGCATCAGTGCCTGGTCTGATAGCGTGGGCGAGCCGAAGGGTGTCATGCCGAGTGCCATACAGCGTTGCACTAAAGGATGGTCTTCCGCTATGCGCGATGACGAGAGGCGGAACGACCGGGCCTTCAGTTCGCACTTCTTCATGTGTTCCTGCAAAAAACGGAACAGTTGTTCATTTTTGTAATATTCATTGGGTCTCACGTCAATGACGAACTGGCATTTGTCGGGCACTACATTGTGCTGTGTGCCGCTGTTAATGACCGTCATTGTCATCTTCGTCGGCCCCAGAAGCGGGCTCTCTTTCTTGAAACGGTAGTCGCGCAGCCAGATAAGGTCGTCCAAGGCTTCATAAATGGCATTCACGCCCTCTTCCCTTGCCGCGTGTCCGCTCTTGCCCCGCGCCACTCCGTCAATCACCATCAGTCCCTTCTCGGCTATGGCCGGTTGCATGCCTGTCGGTTCGCCCACCATGGCGACGTCAACCGGTGGCAGCTCTGGCAGTACCATGCTTATACCTCCGCTGCCGCTCACTTCCTCTTCAGCCGATGCTACGTATATGATATTATAAGGTATGGGCTGGTTCTTCAGAATGCGGAACACCTGCAGCAGGCTCACCAGTCCGCCGCCACAGTCGTTCGCCCCCAGGCCGTAGAGTCGGTCACCTTCACGGGTTGGCTTGTAGGGGTCTCGCGTCCACGTGCTTACGGGTTTCACCGTGTCTATGTGTGCGTTGAGCAACAGCGTGGGACGTTTTTCCGCCATTTCACCGTATGCTATCAGATTGTTCCCTATGCGCTGAGGCTTCAGCCCCCACTGTTCCATTTGTGCCAGCATCACGTCGGCTGCCAGCGTCTCGTCACGGCTTGTGCTCGGCTGGCTGATGAGCCTTTCTAAGAGCAGAACCGCTTCCTCTGTATATTTCCTGATGTCCATGTTCTTAATGATTCTACTTTACGACAAAGGTAGTGCAAACCGGACAAAAAACAAAGAAAAATGCTATTTTTCTTTTATATTTGTTAATTAATTGTTATCTTTGTGGCCAAAAGTATTACTAACTATCATAATCAAGTATGAAAACAATCCATTCATCATTATTAGGCGCTTTGCATGTCAAGAGGTTTTTTTTCATAGCCCTTACTATTCTCTGCAGTAGTCTTACGGCTGTGTCTGAAGAGATTGAAGACACGATGGCTGTTGAAGAGCAGCCAACTTTGACTTACGAACAAATAGAGGCAAAACTCAAGAAGAACCGGTGGAAGGAGTGCCTGATAGACACCGGCAAGACCGTGACCTTCGTGCGAAAAGACCGTCTGCCGTGGTCAAAGGAGAACTGGACATTCCTCCACACCAACGAGGGCATCAAGCCTTTCAAACCCTTAGACGACCTGACCTTTGTCGGCATACCTATCTTCGCCGCCGGATGGATTGCCAAAGGCGAGAAACATGCCTTTAAACAGCAGGACAAACACTCGCTCGTAACACATTTCAAGACCGATGTCGATGACTATCTGCAGTACTTCGGACCGGCGTTGACGCTGGGCCTGAAGGTAGGCGGCTTGGAGGGACGCTCTGACTGGGGGCGCTTCCTGGCAACTACCGTCATGTCTTATTTCTTCATGGACTGGAGTGTGACAGCCATCAAATATACGTCAAAGGAAATGCGTCCTAACGGCACTTCAGCCAACTCCTGGCCATCGGGCCATACTGCCACGTCGTTCGCCGGAGCTACTATCCTGCACAAGGAGTACGGTCTGACGCGCTCCCCCTGGTATTCCGTGGCAGGTTACGGTGCGGCTACCGCGACGGGTGTCATGCGTGTGCTGAATAATGCCCACTGGGTGAGCGACGTTATCTGTGGCGCCGGTATCGGCATCATGACCACCGAGTTGGCCTACGTGGCCAGCGACTTGATATTCGGCAGAAAGGGCCTGTTGCGCGACAACCTCACGGGTGGCAAGTCTATTATTGAGAACCCCTCGTTCTTCTCCATCTCCATGGGTATGGGCTGGGGCTCCAGAAACATGGACTTCGACCTCAACAAGTTCTATTTCGACGATGGCGACGGCGACGGCCGCTTCAACCTCAAGTTCGGAACGTCAACGGCAGTAGGTGTCGAGGGTGCATACTTCTTCAACAAATATTTTGGTGTGGGTGGCCGCTTGCGTGTCAACACTTCGCCTATCAAGGGCTGGGACGGTATTGTCGATAGAGCTAAGGGAGACCTGCTCGCCACTGTCTCCTACCTCAAGCAGGACGCTGACCTCTCCAGCTTAATGGAAAGTGTGGGGACACCGGGGCAGCCTGACTACAAGCCAGGACTCGTTGACGACTATCATTTCACCATCCAGAGTGACCACCTCACCGAGTTTGCCTTCGACCTGGGTGCGTACTTCAACCTGCCCATCTCCAACAAGTTTGCCGTTGGCACCAAGCTGCTCTTCGGCAGAAGCGTCATGCAGGAGCTGAGTCTTGAGGCAGATGTGTCGGGCGGCTTGAAGAAATACCGTTTCGACAGCGAAGGAAATCTCGACGGCATTGACCACATAGGCACCTACAATAGTGCGTGGGACTACTTCACCGTGAGCGCCAGTAACTCGTTCAAGGCTGGCACGGGTGTCTCCCTGACATACGCCTATAAGGACAACTTCGCCTGGAAGCTGTTTGTTGACTACGACCTTACCCGCAAGACCTACACCATGGCCTATAACCCCGGCGGTTATCTGCTCGATGGCCTCGTCGATCTGAGGGATTTAGGCTTTGAACTCGAGAATTTCCAGGAAGAGCAAAGCATCAAGAAGAACCGCCACACCGTCATTCTGGGAGGCTCCTTCACTATCAACTTCTGATTTCGCCGATAAGCAGACAGCATCAGGGCTGCTGCTTATTCCGCTCAGGACAGGTGTTGCTGCTATAGAAAAAACACATCTTGATCGTAAAAAGATGTGTTTTTTTTATTGGTAGCTACAGGGTGACAGAAAGACAGGGTGCCGCAAACTGGGAGAAACTGCCGGGGAAAGCGGGAGTTAGAGTATGGGAAGCCGGGAGAAACTGCCGGGGTCTCTGGGTTTCAGCGGCCGCTGAAACTAATAGCAGCGCCCGCTGAAAGTAATAGCAGCGGGCGGTGAAAGTAATAGCAGCGGGCGCTGAAAACCTGTTGTTTTTTCTGGTTGTTTCTGAGTAATCTGAGTAATCGGAATAATCTGAGTAATCAGAATAATCTGAGTAATCAGAAAACTATGTATGTGCAAAGGTACGAAAAAGATATCATATAAACATAGATAGAGGCAGAAAAAAGTTGCTTTCACCAACAAAAAAAAGTTTGTTCCTACAGTAGAAAAGGCCGACATTACTTGTCATGGCATTCTGCCAGTAGCTCGGAAGACCCGCAGGCAACGAGAAAACTCCAATAAAATTTGGTTTTCTGCTCACTTAATCGTACCTTTGCAGAAGAATAAAAGAAATGCTATGCAAATCAACAGTCACATGTCGGTGCTCATCCATGACGTTGCCGCCCATTACGGCACCCGTGAGGCGCTGATTTATCAGGATTTTGGTGGTTCAGAGTGGAAAAGTTATTCGTGGAAACAATTCTCTGACAAGGTGCGTGCCGTATCGCTGGCATTGCTCGAAATGGGTGTGCAGCCACAGGAAAACGTCGGAATCTTCTCACAGAACTCGGTGCAGTATCTGTTTTCCGACTTCGGTGCCTGGGGGGTCAGGGCTACCACCATTCCGTTCTATGCAACGAGCAGTGAGCAACAGATACAGTTCATGGTTGACGATGCCAAGGTGAGAATCCTCTTTGTCGGCGAGCAAGAGCAGTACGACAAGGCCCACCGCATCTTTTCGTTCTGTCCGTCACTGGAACATATCATCGTCTATGACCCCAAGGTGAAGGTGAGCCCTAACGACCCAACCACCATCTATTTTGACGACTTCCTGAAGAAGGCTTCGCCAGAGCATGACGAACAGCTCAGGCAACGCTACGACGAGGCCTCGATGGACGATACGGCGAACATTCTATACACCAGTGGTACGACGGGCGACTCGAAGGGTGTCATCCTGTCCTTCGGGCAGTTCCATGCGGCCTTTGAAGCCAACGGCAAGTGTGTACCTGTTACTGATAAGGACCGCGTAATGAACTTTCTGCCCTACACTCATATCTTCGAGCGTGGCTGGGCCATCTTAGCCATGACCAAGGGTGCCACGATGATAGTCAACACCTATCCGCAGCAAGTGCAGCAGTCCATGCGCGAGACGCACCCCACGTGTATGTCGTCGGTGCCCCGCTTCTGGGAGAAGGTATATATGGGTGTCCAAGAGCAGATTGAAAATGCCAACCCCGCCAAGCGCATCGTGTTCCAGCGTGCCCTGACCGTTGGCTATAAACACAACATTGAGTATCTGAGCCGAGGGAAGAAACCGCCTCTCTCGCTGCACTTAGAGTACGAAATGATTAACCGGACAATCTTCTCGCTTGTGCGTAAAGAGTTAGGATTAGAGAATGCAAACTTCTTCCCCACGGCAGGTGCTGCCGTGTCGGCCCATGTGGAAGAATTTGTCCATTCCATCGGCATAAACATGATAGTTGGCTACGGCCTGACGGAGAGCCTGGCCACCGTCAGCTGCGACCACTTAGGGGAGCCCTTTACGGTGGGCTCCGTGGGGCAACCCATAGATTCCATCGAAATCAAGATAAGCCCCGAGGGGGAAATCCTCCTGAAGGGTCCCACCATTACGAAGGGTTACTACAACCGCCCCGACATCAACCGTGCGGCATTCACTGATGACGGTTTCTTCCGCACGGGTGATGCCGGCTATATGAAGGACGGAGAGCTGTTCCTCAAGGAGCGTATCAAGGACCTCTTCAAGACATCGAACGGCAAGTATATTGCTCCGCAGATGATAGAGTCGAAGCTGTTGGTCGATAAGTACATTGACCAGATAGCCGTCATTGCCGACCGGCGGAAGTTCGTCTCGGCACTGATTATTCCGGAATACAAACTGTTAGAGGACTATGCCGCCAAGCACAACATCTACTACAAGGACCGTGAGGACCTTTGTCGCAACCGTCAGATATATGACATGATGATGGAACGCATAGACACCCTCCAGCAGCAACTTGCACACTACGAGCAAGTCAAGCGTTTTACATTGCTCCCCCATCACTTCTCTATGGATCGCGGAGAGCTCACTAATACGCTGAAAATCAAGCGTCGCGTGCTCAATGAAAACTATAAGCAGGAAATTGAGGCGATGTATCAAGAATGACTTTCTAAAATGAGTGGTAACTCATTACCAATTGAAATAAACGAATGATTACACAAGAGCAACTGAAGGACGTGCTCGACAGAGCCGATAAATTACGCCACTACCTGAAGATTGACGAGAAACAGGTGGAGTGGGAGGAAGAAGACTTGCGCACACAAGCTCCTGACTTCTGGGAAGACCCGAAACGGGCAGAAGAACAGATGAAGAAGGTGAAGGGCATCAAACGTTGGCTTGACGGTTATAAACAGGTACGCACGCTGGCCGACGAGCTGCAGCTGGCCTTCGACTTCTTCAAGGACGAGATGGTAACCGAAGAGGAAGTGGATGCCGACTACCAGAAAGCCATCGAAGCCATCGAGGCCTTAGAGCTGATGAACATGCTGCGCCAGAAGGAAGACCCCATGGACGCCGTGCTGAAAATAAACAGCGGTGCCGGAGGTACTGAGGCACAGGACTGGGCCCAGATGCTCATGCGCATGTATCAGCGGTGGTGCGAGGCCCACGGCTACAAGGTGACCATTAACGACCTGCAGGACGGCGACGAGGCTGGCATCAAGAGCGTCACCATGACTATAGAGGGTGGTGAATATGCCTACGGTTACCTGAAGAGCGAGAACGGGGTGCACCGCCTGGTGCGCGTGTCGCCCTATAATGCCCAGGGCAAGCGCATGACGTCGTTCGCCTCTGTGTTCGTTACGCCGTTGGTCGATGACACCATCGAGGTTTTTGTTGACCCTGCCAAACTCTCGTGGGACACGTTCCGCAGCAGCGGTGCCGGCGGCCAGAACGTCAACAAGGTGGAGTCGGGCGTGCGACTGCGCTATTGGTACACCGACCCCGACACCAGCGAAGAAGAGGAAATACTCATTGAGAATACTGAGACGCGCGACCAACCAAAAAACAAGGAACGCGCCCTGAAGCTGTTGAAGTCGCAACTCTACGACCGTGCCATGAAGAAACGATTGGAGGCACAAGCCAAGATTGAGGCCGGCAAGAAGAAGATAGAGTGGGGCAGCCAGATACGCTCGTACGTCTTCGACGACAAACGCGTTAAGGACCACCGCACCAACTACCAGACCAGCGACGTAGATGGCGTAATGAACGGTAAGCTGGATGGCTTCATCAAGGCCTACCTCATGGAGTTCCCGACTGTTGACAATGAGTAATGGGTCATGATGATGATACATCAACAGAGATAGTAAACCAATAAAAATAGAAGAAATTATGAGTCAAAAAGGAAAGGCTCGCCGTGCAGCCCGTGAAGCACAGCAGGAGAAAGAAGGTAAACAGGTGATTAACTGGATTTTCGGAGCATTGATTCTGCTCGGAGTCATCTACGTAATCTATGCCGTCGCCACGGCATAATCCGTATTTCGTAACCCATCATCTGCCATACAAAGATGAGCGGAATGGAAATCGAACGCAAGTTCCTCGTTCGCGGCGACAGCTATAAGCGTCAGGCTTACAGCCACAGTCGCATCAAGCAAGGTTACATCTGTAGTGGTCGCGGGCGTACTGTCAGGGTGCGTCGCCGCGACGACTGCGGATTCCTGACCATCAAAGGGCCGAGTTTCGACGGCGGGTTGAGCCGTTACGAGTTTGAGAAGGAAATCACCCTTGACGAGGCAGAGCACCTGTTCGCCCTTTGCGAACCGGGCATCATCGACAAGACGCGCTGGCTCGTCAAGAGCGGACCGCACACTTTCGAGGTCGATGAGTTCTACGGTGACAACGCGGGGCTCGTCATGGCCGAAGTAGAGTTGCAGTCGGCCGATGAAACTTACGAAAAGCCCGATTTCATCGGAGAGGAAGTGACGGGCGACCGCCGTTACTACAACAGTAGTCTGCGGGTGAATCCTTACAAGCTGTGGAAATGAAAAAGGGCTTAGAGGCTTTCATTACTGATAGTCTCTAATTTTTATATGGACTTTAATAGTGGGATAATGGTTTTATTTTTCTTTTGATTCTCATAACAATGAGTCCGAATACTGCTCCCAGGCTGACACCCAGCGAGTTGGCGGCAAAGTCCATCCATTCTCCGCTGCGCGTGGTGGTGGCATACTCCTGTAGCAACTCCAGCAAGCCGCTCATCAGGACAGGAGCCAGCCAGGCAAGGAGGAAGAGCCTGCCCCCGGCACAAGGGCTGGGAGTCTTTGCGGTACCTTTCTTCCCTTCCTTGGGGCGAGTGTGTGCTCTCAGATACTCCATCCACAGTACTCCACACGTGCCGCCGTACATCACTAAGTGCGTCCATTTGTCGATAAATGCTACGTCTTCCAAGCCTGTTTCCGGGAAGAACGGCATCAGCGACAAGACCCATATCAGTATGAAACATGTTATGGAAAAGGGGTACTTTTTAACAAATTGATAGTATTTCCTCATTGTTTCTTCTTTTTTGTATGCAAAAGTAATGCTTTTTATTCTTATATTCTTTTATTTTTTTATTTTTCTTTGTACTTTTGCAAACGAATTATATGGATAGTAAAGATGTCGAATACAGAAAGAGCTAACTTTGGAAGCAAGATAGGCATCATTCTGGCAACGGCAGGTAGTGCCGTGGGGCTGGGTAACGTGTGGCGTTTCCCCTACATGACGGGTCAGAATGGTGGGGCTGCTTTTATCATGATTTATATTGCGTGTGTCATAGTGTTAGGCATTCCCTGCATGCTTAACGAGTTCATCATTGGCCGCAGGGCACAGGCCAATACCGCCCGTGCCTACGCCTCGCTGGCAGGAGGCTCGCCCTGGCGGTTGATAGGTTATTTCGGCGTTTTTACCGGTTTCCTGATTACCAGCTACTATGTGGTGGTGTCTGGCTGGTGCCTTCAGTACATCTATGCGTCGGTAGTAGGCCATCTGAGTGGCGATGCTGACTACATCAAGAGCTACTTTGACTCCTTTGCCTCCCATCCGTGGAAGCCTGTCGTGTGCATGTTATTGTTTATACTTGTTTGTCACTTCATCATATCGCGTGGCGTGGAAAAGGGCATCGAGAAAGCTTCGAAATTCATGATGCCCCTGTTGTTTATACTGCTCATGGTCATTGCCGTGTCCTCTTGTATGCTGCCGGGAGCAGGAAAAGGCATCAGCTTCCTGTTCAATCCAGACTTCACCAAGGTTGACAGTCAGGTGTTCCTTGGCGCGTTGGGGCAGGCCTTCTATTCGCTCAGCGTGGGTATGGGCTGCCTGTGTACATACGCCAGCTACTTCAAACGCGACACCCACCTGACGAAGTCCGCCGTCCAGATTGTCAGCATTGATACGCTGATAGCCATCTTGGCCGGTTTGATGATATTCCCTGCGTTCTTCGCCATTTATCCTAATGCCCCGGAACTCATGTCTGACCCCCAGTTGGCCAGTCAGTATTGTGGCCCGGGCCTGGTGTTTATCACCCTGCCTAATGTGTTTCAGCAAGCTTTTGCCGGTGCTCCTGTCTTAGGCGAGCTCATTGCTATTTTGTTCTATGCTTTGCTGTCGTTGGCTGCTTTGACGTCGCTGATGTCTCTTCACGAGGTGAGTACCGCCTTTTTCCATGAGGAATTCAATCTCTCCCGACGTAAGGGAGCTGCATGGGTCACTGCGCTTTGCGCTGTCCTTGGTGTGTTCTGTGCCCTCTCGTTTGGCAGTACCCGCCAGTGGTTGGTCGTGGCCGACCGCTCCCTGTTTGACTGGTTCGACTTTCTGACAGGCCAGATATTCCTGCCAATGGGTGGTCTGCTTACCTGTCTGTTCCTTGGCTGGTATGTTCCGAAAGAACTTGTCCACGACGAACTGACGAATGGCGGCACCCTGCGTTCGCACATCTTCACGCTCTACATGTTCAGCGTGCGTTACGTTTGTCCAATAGGCATCTTGCTGATTTTCCTCAACCAGTTCGGAATTATCTGAAAAAATGTTCCGCGACTTCTTCCTCATACGTAAGTCAGACCGCCGGGCCATCCTCTTTGTGTTGTGCATCATGGTTGTTGCATTGGGGGTGGTCTTCTTTGCTGATGGAAGTATGGAGAGTTCCACGCACCATGCGGCTGCTGACTCGACCACAGAATGGAAGAAAGTGAGGAGCAACAGCCGGACGGCAAGATATTATGCCCAGCCCATGGAGCATAAGGCAGAACTTTTCCCGTTCGACCCCAACACAGCAGACTCCACGCAACTGCTTCGTCTTGGTCTGCGTCCCTGGCAGGTGAGGAATATATATAAGTATCGAGCGCGTGGAGGCATCTATCGGAAGAAGGAAGACTTTGCCCGTCTTTATGGTCTGACGGTCAGTGAGTATCGCGAATTGGAACCTTACATCCGCATATCGCCTGACTATACTACACCTGCTGCCATACTGGTTGGCGAACCTGAGCACTACGAGCGCGACACCTTGAAATATCCCGTCAAGGTGGAGGTGCCACAAAGTGTGAACCTTAACACCACCGACACCCTATTGCTGCGTAAGGTGCCTGGGGTGGGCGAGGCCTTTGCCCGTCGCATCATACGTTACGGTCAGCGCCTCGGTGGTTATGTCAGCCCCGAACAGTTACGTGAGATAGAGGACTTCCCGGCAGATGCTATACCTTATTTTACTGTCGTGCAGCCGCACATCCGTAAGATAAACATCAACAAACTCACGCTCAATCAGCTGCAGCGCCATCCGTACATCTCGTTTTATCAAGCAAAGGCCATCATAGAATATCGACGGCTACGCGGCCCTCTGAATAGTCTTGATGACTTGAAACTCCATCGTGACTTCCCTGACGCTGCCATCAGCCGACTGCAACCCTACGTGGAGTTCTGAATCGTTACGTTTTTTGATAATTATCTATAAATAAGGTGGCAGGTTGGGACTCCTGTCACTTTTTTTATTTATCTTTGTAGCGTTAAACAAATGTTGAACCAAAATAAAGAAGATATGAATAATCAGTTTTCTTCATTTATCAATGTCGAGGACATTGGACCGTTAGATATGGCTCTCGCTGAGGCTATGGAAATTAAGCAAGACCGTTACAAATACCAGCATCTGGGCAAGAATAAGACCCTGATGATGATTTTTTTCAATAACTCGCTGCGCACCCGTCTTTCCACACAGAAGGCTGCCATGAACCTGGGCATGAACGTCATTGTGCTCGACGTGAATGCCGGGGCATGGAAACTGGAAACCGAGCGTGGCGTCATCATGGATGGCGATAAGTCTGAGCACCTCCTGGAGGCTATTCCCGTTATGGGTTGCTACTGCGACATGATTGGCGTACGCTCATTTGCCGGACTGACCGACCGTGAGTATGACTACGCCGAAACGGTGCTCCAGCAGTTCATCAAGTACTCTGGCAAACCTGTCTTTGCCATGGAGACGGCTACCGTACACCCGTTGCAGGCATTTGCCGACCTGATAACGATTGAGGAATATAAGAAAGTGGAACGCCCGAAAGTGGTACTGACATGGGCTCCCCACTGCCGCGCCCTGCCGCAAGCCGTTCCTAACTCGTTTGCCCAGTGGATGCGAGCTGCAGACGTTGATTTTGTTGTTACGCACCCCAAGGGTTACGAGCTCGACCCGAAGTTTGTGGGTGATGCCTGCGTAGAATACGACCAGCGCAAGGCTTTTGAGGGTGCCGACTTCATTTATGCCAAGAACTGGTCGAACCCTGGTGTGACGAACCTTGCAGACTATGGCAAGATTACCAGCAAGGACATGTCGTGGACGGTTGACACGGAACACATGTCGTGGACGAACGATGCGAAGTTCATGCACTGTTTGCCCGTGCGCCGTGGACTTATCGTCACCGACGATGTCATAGAGTCTGCCAACAGCATCGTCATTCCTGAAGCTGCTAACCGCGAAATTTCATGTTCGGTGGTTATTAAGCGGATGTTAGAGGCTCTGTAGGCCTGTCTTATTGGCGCACGCCAAAGTCTTTACGATATTCGTTATTGATGACCCGGCTGGCCTGGTGACTGTCAAAGCCAGTCGGGGCAATAATGAAATCGGGCACGTTGAAGGAAAGGAAACGTTCCCGGTAGAACTGTCGTGGGTTACGCTGAGGTAACATAAAGGGTTTGGTAATGACACCCTTCTCATCGACATGACAGAAATAGGGACGGGTAAAGAGTCCGTCGTCACGGCGGGAGCTGAACACCAGCCAGCGTGAGTTAGTACTCCAGTTATGGAATGATTCAGTGTCACTGGAATTGGCTTCCGTCATGAGCCGGGGGATATGACCACCTGACAAGTCGAGTAGCCAGAGGTCGGCCTCATGGTGCCAGATGCTGAACTGCCCGTAATCAGACAGCGTATAGCAGAGGAAATGCCCGTCATACGACGGCCGGGGGAAGGAAACTGACTTTCGCTGGGCTGCGGCATTGACAATCGTGTCTATGCGATTGCCGAAGTTACCCGTGGCGGGGTCGAAGTCAATGCGACACAGATTATAACGGATGGAGTCCAGCTCATGACTGCCCTCGGGTAGGGCGCGGGCCGAACAGAAATAGAGCGAGCGGCCGTCGGAAGAGAAGACGGGGTAGGTCTCATAGACGGAGTCCCGTTTGAGAAGTGGCGACAGCAGCAGTTCATTCTTTTCGGTGTCATAGACCTGTAGGTCGGAAGCGGCATCGAACACCTCAATACGGTTTCTGTGGGCACTGTGGAACGTCTGATTCGTCGTGTTGGTGGAATAGGCAATGTAACGGCCAGAGGGATGCCAGTACGGATAGACACACAGTCCGAGCGTCTGCTGGGTCTTGGTGTTGTAGGCGGTAACTGTACCGTCGGCCTGCCGCAGCAGCGTGGCACCATGCGGACCACGAATGTGCAGGCTCATCTGGGCGGGATTGCCCCGGTTGAAGCTATGGCAGTTGACACAACCCTCGAACTGCGTGTTCTCAATCAATGCTCGCTCATCGAACGTGGAGAGGTCGCGCTCGTAAATACCCATCTTGCTCCATACCTCATAACCGGGCTCAATAAGACGATAGCAGATGCCATAGTCAATGCTGTCCGTACTCACGTAGATGGAGAAAGGACGGTAGGTGTGCCAGCCGTCGTCATATTTAGCCGATACAGTAATGCTGAGTGAGTCGCCACGGTTCTGGTCGAGTAGTGCGTGCCAGTCGTCAATATTGAAATCGACCGACTCCTCGTCTTGACTATGCAGATTGTTACCGTGACGGTCTGTAATGACAGCATCAATACGCAGGACTGACTCGTCGGCCATAGAAAAGTTGAGGGGTGCTATGTTGACAGGTATGGTAACGCCGAGGTAGTCGGGAAATATCTGTGGACGCATCGCCTCTTGCTTCGCATTACTGACTGTTTCGGTAGTGCAGGCAGAGAAGAAAAGCAAAGAGACAAAGACATATAGCGGGAAAAAAACTATCTTTTTCATTGCTTGGGGATTTGACGTATTATTTTGTTGAAACTGTTACGGTCGCCCGTCAGCATATAGTAGGCCATCAGATATTGATAGGCCATGCGGTTAGCTGTGTTGCTGAAGTAGAGGCTTTCGAGCATCTCGGGGCTTACATGGTCGCTGAAGTAAAAGTCGTTTTTGTAGGCCATCTGGCGCAGACGTCCATACTCCGGGTGGTGGGCTATGGCCTCTTCGTTTCCTAACAGCTGTAGCGTCTCAAGGGCCCATTCACGATAGAAGAGAGTTTTCTGCAGGGCGATAAGGTATTTGCGAGCAACTTCGTAATCGCCGTTAATGAGATTGGTTTGTGCCAGTCGTTTGTAGCATCGGCCACTCTTCTGGAAGTCAAGAATGGCTTCCTGTGCTTCGAATACTGTTCGCTGGGCAACATTTATCATACCCAGTTGATAGAAGGCTTCGGCCGTGGGTAACGGACTGGTGGCATCTGTCTTTACATCGGGCAGAAGACCAGCAATACCATTCTGGTTATAATTGAACATGTGTTCCAAGAGCATGCCATGCATTGCAAGGGCAAGATTCTGCACCGTCACGCCTATTTGGTTGTTGGGCTTCTCTTTGTTGATGGTTTCCAGTATGCGGTTCCATTGCTGGTGACAGGCCATAAAGTCGTATTGCATCACCTTTTCAGCCTTGAAATTACTGTTTTTCCAGACGAGAAGTCCCATAATGACAGCTACAAGGAGAAACGAGAAGAGAGAGACGAGGAATGGGAAATGCGGAGCACTCAAAGACTTTCGCCGAGTCTGATTCGTTTCCAAGCGATTGGCTACAGGGCAAAGAACCATAAGGACAATGACTGATAGTGCTGCTGCCCATAGCAGAGTGGGAAGTGCCGTCGGGTAACGGTGGTAATGGACACCGGACCACAGCTTTTCCATTGGTACAGGGAGATGGTATGACAGCAGGATGGGCATAAATGCCAAAAGAACGAGAATCACTATGGGGACTATTGGCTTCTTTGTGTACAACATTGCCTCCACGATTTGCAGAAGGAAGAATACTACGCTGACAGGCCCTGCCATCCAGTAGAGTAGGGGAATGGAGACAAAGAGCAGAATGTGACGTGCCCTGCCATTTTTCAAATAACTGAACAGCCAGGTCGCGAGAAGCGTAAGCAAGACAGCCCATACTCCCCCTAATAGCGCATTCTCGTCGAGCAGGAAGAGCCAGAGTAGGAACGAGGGCACATAGCTCAGGCCGTAGGCGGGATGAGAGTTGGGGGTTGGGCGATGAGCGTTGAACAGACGGAGCGTCAGTAACTGTACCGAGGTGAGCAGCAGGGCAATGATGAATGCCCCTACCCAGGCATAAAGGAAGAACTGCGTGCAGAAACGTCCTAACAGGTCAGCCCCGCCGCCCGGCAGTCTGACGATGTCCCATACGTAGGCGGTGTCGAACAGAAAAAGCTGGTACTGTTCCTGATAATGAAGATGGTGCGGATAAGCCAGTCCGAAAAACAGGAAAACCGCCACGCCGAAGAGCAGGGAGCACACCCACCCTGTCCATTGCCTTGGGGACTTCGTTTCATTGCGTTCCATGATACTCATTCTATTTGTCAAACACCTTGCTAAATTCGTCAACACTGGTTCTTACAGGCTCCACCATGAACTCCGGACGGTTGTAACACTTCATGCGGAAGGTGTTTTGCTCGGGGTCTTCCTGTGGCAGCATAAAGGCTTTCTCTACTTTCCCATTGTTGAAATAAGAGAAATAGACCCTGCTGAAGTTGGTGTCTTCGCGGCGACTGGAACACATCAGCCAGTGGCCGTTGCTTGACCAGGACGGGTAGCTGTCAGCAAAACCGTCACTATTGAACTTGCTGAGGTCAAGCGGTGTGGCATTCTCACCGTCAAGCGGCATACAGACAATGTCACCATCGCTATGCCTGATGTGGAAACAGCCATACCGTCCTTGGGCAAACAGCAGGTAGCGTCCGTCGGGACTGATGCGTGGCAGGGTTACACTCTTGTCTTGCGAGGCTGCATCATAGACCAGTTCCTCGTCGCCGAAGTTATGCGTTGACACATCGAACGAACGGCGATAAAGGTTGTATTGCACTTTCTCGTAGGTGGTTCTGATGTCCTGGCCCTGCATCTCCTCAGGCAACGGAGCCGACTTGCAGTAGTAGAGATATTTCCCGTCAGGCGACCATGTGGGATAGACTTCCAACAAGGTGGAGTCGTTACTGACAATGCTCACCGAGTCGGTCGTTACGTCGTAGAGAATCAGGTCACTCGCAAGGTCATACACCTCGATTTTGTTCGGGTTTAACGTGTGGAACGCCTGCCGTGTCTTGTTGGTTGAGAAGGCAATCAGCTTGGCCTTGGGATGCCATGCAGGATAGACTCCCCCTGATATGGTATAGTCGCGCTTCATATTCACCCTCGATACTTTGCCGTCGTTTACGATGACGGTACCGCCGTTAGCGAGCCTTACATGAAAAAGCATGTTGCCGGTCTTGTAGTTCTGGTAGCTGTGGCAGTTGATACACTGGCCTTTTTTGATGTCGTTACAGGTAATCTCGTTGTTGAAAACCTGCGTCTCATCGAACGAGGTGAGGTTGCGCTGGGAAATCTCCATGAAACTCCATGCCACATACGACGGCTCAATGAGACGGTACGATATGTATTCGTCAATGGGCTCTTCGGCTACCCGTATCTCAAACGGTTGGAACGAGAGCCACTCATCACCCTTTTTCCCCCATACCTCGACCTTCATGCCCTTCCCCTTCGAGACACTAAGCATCGACTGCCATTCCGACTCCGGTATCATTACTTTTACGCCGTCTCCGTAGGTCTGCTGCCGGCCATCGGACGTGGTGAAACGGGCAATACACGCTTCATATTCGTCAGCCGGAAGCATGAAGTTGAGCGGTGCAATGTTGCATGGCACGGTGACATCGCAATAGTCAGGGAAAATGGCTGGCAGGCACTTGGCCTCTTTGCTTGAAGAGGGCACGTCAGGATGGTTCACACACGCAGACAGGAATAGTGCCACGGCAGCGAGAAGCTGAAAATAGATATATCTTTTCATTGTTTTCTTATGATGCAACTTCATGACCAACATAACCATTTACAATAAGAATTTTCTTTCCGAAGATGTTATACCACCAGTAGGTATCTCCAAATTCACCGCGCATTTCCTCGCCAATCTGTTTGCGGGTAACATCAGGCCTTATCCGTCTTTCAAGTGTCTTCCAGAACTTTTTGTAGCGGTCATAGACAGACTGCTCAACGGGTAGCATGATTCGCTTCTTTTCAGGAGCCTTGTCCATATATAGAATATATGCCTCCTGTGCATGCAGGGGAAATTCTTCGTCCATGTGCGACTTTACGTAGTTGCGCAGCGATGCCCAGAAGCGGTGCGAGTCGCAGCGTATCATGGAATAGAACAGTGCCTGCTCTGAAGCCACTTTACTGTCGGTTTCATTCCAAAGGCTGATGCCATTGACAAGATAGCTGTCACTGTACTCAACACCGGTAATCTCGTCGGGATAGCACTTCATCAGTTCCTTTACTTTTCCTGAGACGGGAGCCGGTTGCCAGTCGCCGTAGAATGGAAGATGGTGCAGCAGGGTGGTGTAGCGCTCAACCAGTTTCTTATCACCCACTGCCAGGGCACAGCGTGAGAGCGTCTTCAGATAGAAAGGCGAGAACCCTGCTTGTATGGCCATCTCGAAATTCAGCCTGATGGCTTCGTTCATCATGCCATAGTTGTAATAGACCAGAGGCGATGCAATGTCCAAGAGTGTGACGTGGAGCGAATCAGGGTTGGTAATGTTGACATCGTCATTACCCAGCTTGAACGAACGGTCGAGCAAGCCGCCTTCATTCATCAGGGCAACATTCTTGATAAAGACCATCGTACGGGTCGGTCTCTTGTTGTTTTCTGCTATATTCAGCACCTCCTTCCAATTGTCATCGGCGGCATAGCGCACCATGCGCATCTCGTCGATATAGTTCCGGTCGCTGTACATGAGCGACCATGTAAAGATGATTCCTGCAACGGCAGAAGCCACGGGAATCATGGCTACGGTTTTGGTTATCCATTTTTCTTTGGAAGTGGTCGTAGGCAGAACTGCCGCCATGACCCAACGGCACAGCGGTATAAGTATAGAGACAGCAGCGAGCACCCAGAACGGCATGGAAAGATGCTCGCAACTGTCGCTTGGTGTCACGAAACGGGGGAAGCCGGCCAGTGTGACATCGTCGAATCTCTGATTTGAATAGTATTGCGTATGCCAGATGCTGGCGGTAAGGAGCAGCACGACGATGCCTGGCAACTCACGCCAGGAAGGTTTTTCAGTAAGTATTAGACACAAGACGAAAAGCATGGCAAACCATCCAAGTACCGGATAGAGCAGGAAGCCCAGCAGATACCAGGCAAGATGCCATTTGCGCGGTGTGCTGCGTGCTGCCCATAAGAGCAGTAGCATAAGCAGGTAACCTACCGACTGCGAGAACCAATAGCCACGTTCGGTGGAGATGTAAATCCAGTAGCCCCAATCGACTGTCGATGTGAGCAGACAGGCTACAGGCAAGAGCATCAGTGCTGAGGCACTTCCCTGTAACCGGAATGCCTTGGTTCCCACGATGAAAGTAAGCATCCAAATTGTCAACAGCACTCCGGCACCGACAGCCGGCACATGAAAGAGCTGTGTGAGCCACGCTCCCACATACTGCATCAGGCCAAAGGGCTTTGACATCAGCGTGAGGAAAAACGGCTCTCCGTAGAGGAATTCCGAACGGTCGTGTGCCGTGTAGAGTACCTCCTGATTGATGTACAAGACGTAAGCGGTAAACAAAATGAAAGTCAACAGACTTACATAAAGGATGACAATAGGAACTTTACAGTGTTTTTCCATTTTTTTTAGATATAAGGCTGACCCAATTCATTGGGTCAGCCTATGATACTTATACCTGAAAGGAACGATTATTCCTCATAGTAAACTGCATTGATCTGGCAGCCACCAGACTTAAACATGAGGTCAAGGTCTTTACCCTCACCACCATTACCTCTGGCGCAAGCTTTAGCCATGTCTTCGGTAATTGGAAGTTCCCACAAACCGGATGCACCACCAAGTGCCTCTCTGAGGTTGTAATCCTCGAAGAACACGGGGCTCCACCAACCGGTCATGATTTTAACGTTTGCATCTTCAGTACATTCTGTAATGTCGAAGATGAGCGTCTTCATACCCCAATAGATATCGTCAGAAAGGTATGGCAGGAAGCCTTCATTTCCATTGATGTCTACGAACTTACCTTCGTTGTCGCTGAAGCGCATGCATGCAGCATTCCAGGCAGCGGGCTTGAAGGGAGGCTGAGCCTCGGGGTCCTCACCATAGATATAGTACTTCTGCAGCGGATCGGTAATCTCTTGACAGTTAATTTGGTAATCGGTAGTCAATAGAGTGCCGTCAGCACAAAGAGCCGTCAGAGTGACAGTGTGTTCACCCACTTTCATCTTCTTCCACGCGTAGTTGCCTACGAGTTCCTTGCCGCCGAGAGTCCATTTTGCATTGACAGGAGCCGAAGTGGAGCATGTAATCACATTACCATTCTGACCACTGGGAGCCTTGTCAACAGTGACAGAACTCTTGGCCCTTAGTTCGTCAACAGTGATGTGGCCGTCATTGCTGATATTCTCATGAGTAGGATCACAAGCGGCAAATGCACATATTGTTACAAATAATAAAAATATCTTTTTCATACTGATTACTTGTTATAGGATTAATTATATAGATCGACATATTGAGTCTCTGGGTTAGCGGCATCCCAGCCGGGATTCTGCTCCAGACCGCCATTCATCAGGGTAATCTGCGACTGCGGCTTTGCCAGGAATCCTTGAGTGTCGGCATAACGCTTAGCCCAAGAGCAAGTCATATGCTTCATGGTGACCTTGTTGGCCACGTTGCCCTTCACGACCACCTGCTTGCCGGCCTGAGCCTGAAGAGCCTTGGCAGCGTAAGAACTCTCGCTGTGATTATCGACACCCGACCAACGGCGCATGTCATTGAAGCGGATTCCCTCAAAGGCAAACTCCCAGCGGCGCTCGTCCTGAACGGCTTTCAGCGAGTAGGCTGTCTGCGGAACACCAGCACGCTTCTGAACCTGATTCATGTAAGAAGCATCACCAGTCAGCTCGGTCAGCATCAGCAGCACGTCTGCATAGCGCATCAGATAGAAGTCCTCGAAGTGCTCACCCTGCATGGGATTCTCAAGTGTACCCTTGAAGTCCTCCTGGATGCCGCTCCACCATGGCGTGTCGCCTGTCAGCTTATCTGTCGTGACACCATTATACTTCTTCACACCATAGCCAGACTCCTCACAATCGTCCTTCACGTATGAGTATTCGGTCAGCTCATTGTTACAGTCGATCAGAGAACCGAGTTTACGGATGTCGGTGTAGCCGCCATTGTTCTCGGCAATGGTCCAGTCGTCCCAAATGTTGCAAGAAGGTGTACCCTGGCCCCAGCCCTGAGTGAACGGGTAGGTGTAGTCGCGGTTACCGTTGTTACCGTTTACGCGGAGTGCCCAGAACACTGACAGATAGTTACAGTACATACGAGCAGTGGAATAAACACCACCATTCTCAACCGAACCACCAATACCCCATTTCGATGCATTCATGAACTGGATTCCTAAGAGTTCCTCGTCGTTGCCGTTACCCATGCCGGGCTGGTCGAAGCACAGCTCGCGGGGCATGTCAGCGATGAAGGCATAGGCATGGGTTCCTTCCTTGTTGCCAGTACCGTCTTCATTGTCGTGGGCCTCATCCCATACATAGCTGTTGGAGTACTGCCAGAGCGAACGGTAGTCCTGCAGCAGCTTGTAAGCACCGCCGGATACGATATCCTTCAGGTAGTTGACCACGTCAGCCTGAGAAAGAGAACCGCCATTGCAGCCCTCCTGCTCTACGAGTTCAATGGCTGGAGCAGAACCAGTTGCCAGTTCGCCGACTTTCTTATAGAAGCCAGCCCAGAACATATAGGCACGAGCCAGGAAAGCCTCGGCCACATACTTGTTGGCATGACCAGAACTCTTCGTAGTGCTCATGAGGTTAATACCCGACACGAAGTCAGACATGATCTGAGGATAGATCACTTCCTCAGCGCTCACCTGCTTTCTCATATCATCGGTGATGGTGGTAGAAGTTATCAGGGGCACGTCGCCATAGAGCTGAGTGAGCCACAGCGTATAGAGGCCGCGCATGAAGTAGCCCTCGCCAAGAAGTTGGCTACGCTTTGCCTCATTGCCCGTCCAATCTACGTTGTCGATGGTTGCAATCTGGTTGTTGGCACGGTTGATACCACCATAGAGAAGAGTGAAGGGCATCTCGAACTGGTTTGTACTCATCTCAACGAGATGATGCAAAGACTTCACCTTGTTATCCTGCAGACCACCTGCACCATAGCAGTTGTCCGACATGATTTCCCACCAGTAGAAGGGATGCTGTGTATCGGCATCACCACCACCCATGGTATTCAGAATACTATAGGTTGCAGTGTTCAGAGCCTCTACATCTCCAATCTTGCCAGGGTAGGTAGCCTGAGTAGCATCCGTAACACGCGGATCAGTGTCCAGCATGTCATCACAGCTTGTAAATACAGTTGCTGCTGACAGAACAGCTAATGCTGATAAAATATATTTCTTCATAACTTTAATTCTTTTTCTATTTTTCAATTCTTCAATTTTTCAATTTTAGAATTTGATACTTGCACCAACCAAATAAGTACGAGACGGTGGGTAAAGACCCAAATCAATACCAGAAGCCCAACCATCAGCACCTGCAGCGTTACCTACCTCAGGATCGAGGCCAGTGTAACCAGTGAATGTAACGAGGTTCTGAGCCTGAACGTAGAGACGGAGCTGCTGGAACGGACAACCCTTCCAAAGGTACTTGAAATCGTAACCCAGCGTTACAGTCTTAATCTTGAAATAGTCGGCATTCTCCATGTAGCGTGTTGATACATAGTTCGTATTAGGATGACCAGTACCGGAGATGCGAGGCACAGTGTTAGAGGTACCCTCGCCATGCCAACGATCAAAAATAGTGGTGTCGTAGTTATGCCACCAAGAATCACTGAATGAACGGTAAGAACGCATAATCTGCATGCCGAATGCACCGGCACCGTTGACTGCGAAGTCAAGACCCCTCCAACTCAGACCGAGGTTGACACCCAGGGTGACATCGGGATTAGGATTACCAATCTCGTGACGGTCGCAGTTGGCACCTTCAGCGTAGGTAATCACACCATCGCCGTTCCAGTCGTCCCAGATAGCGTCACCGGGCTGTGCACCGTCGAGTACGGCTTTGCCAGCAGCACGTGCAGCTTGAATCTGCTCCTGGTTCTGCCAGATGCCGCTGTACGACATGCCGTAGAAGTAGCCGATGGGCTTGCCGACCTCAGCACGATAGATATACTCTGTACCCTGAGAGAGGATGCTGCCTCCACCATTGATGTAGCCATTCTCGTTGGCAATACGGGTAACCTTGTTCTTGTTAGTAGCGAAGTTGACGCCTACGTTGTAGCTGAAGTCCTTGCCAATTCTGTCATTCCAAGTTACAGCAAGTTCAACACCGGTGTTACGAACGTCACCACCATTGATGTAGGCCGGGTTGGTACCCTCGATGGCAATACGCGGAGCAACGATCAGCCAGTCCTTAGTGGTCTTCTTATACCAGTCGAAGGTCAGACCCAGGCGGCTGTCGAGGAAGCGGGCATCAAGACCGAAGTCAAGCTGCTCGGAAGTCTCCCATGTCACGTCGGGGTTAGGCACGATATTGGCGTAGGCACCTGTATTGGGCTTGCCATTCAGTGTCACGTCGTAACTGTCGCTGAACTTATAGCCACTATCTCCATTAGGACCAGACTGAGCGATGGTAGCCAGATACTGGTACTTGGCAATACGGTTGTTACCGTTCTGACCCCAAGATGCACGAATCTTCAGGAAGTCCATCCAGTTGCGGGTGCTCTCCATGAATTTCTCGTTGCTAATCACCCAACCTACAGATGCAGATGGGAATGCACCCCAGCGCTTGCCTTTATTAAATATACTTGAACCGTCGTAACGCAAGGTGACGGTAGCCATGTAGCGCTCATTCCAGTCCCATGTCACACGACCGAACCAAGAGGCCAGATACTCTTCATCATTAGGATTACCACTCAGCGAGGCGTTCTTCAGGTCAGTGCTGAAATTCTTCAGGTATGCAGAATTCCAGTCCTTCAGCGTAGCATACTGTGAGCCTTCGCCTACCGAGTTCGAGCCACTCAGATTCGTACTCCAGGCAGTGCTCTGGAAGCTCTGACCAACCATGGCGCTGATCTTATGACCAGAGAAGATAGGAAGGTCGTAAGTCAAGGTGTTCTCAACACTCCAGTTGGTGCTCAGCCATGCACTTTGGCTGACATTGTAGGATGTCACCGTACCTGAACCAGAAGAAGGAGAGCGCGGTACGCCGAAGCTGCGGTATGCACCCGATCCCCAGTTGTAGTTGAACTGGCTGCGGAGTCTCAGACCCTTGATAGGCTGGATGGTGACGAATGCCGTGGCCGAGGTGTTGACGTTGCGGCTCTCGGCCATCGAGTTGAATCCACCTTTATCAAGACCCTCGTAAGGGTTGTTGAACCAATAGTCGTTCCAGCCTGCGCCATTTTTAACATGAGTGTAAAGTTCACCATTGTCATCATACATAGGTACGAGCGGGTTGGTCTGCAGCAGACTGTGGATATAGCTCCAGTACATGCCGTCCTCGGCCAGGTCGTGGCTCCTGTTGTAGCCAATGGAGATGTTCTCGCCGATGGTGATGACATCGAAGTCCTTGGCCTTGAGCAGCACGTGGTCACTGTTCAAGCGGATTGTGTGACGTTTGTAGTAAGAAGCTCTGTCAGCACCCATAATACCTTCATTACCGGTATAGGTGTAAGACAATGAGAACTTTGACAGTTCCGAACCACCCGTCAGCGTTACAGAGTGATTCTGTTGCAAAGCATTCTTGTTTTCGAAAGCCTTCCACCAGTCAGTACCTTCCCAACCGCCGGCCACCTTATCGACGATAGCCTGTGGCACGTAGGCAGAGAAGTCAACCTTCTGGCCAGAAGTGTTGAAACTGTACTCATCCATGATGGTCATGAACTGCTGAGCGTTCAGCATCTGCGGACGCTTGTAGGCGTTAGACCATCCGAAAGCACCATTGTAGGTAATCTCCACCTTGCCGGCCTTACCCTGCTTGGTAGTGACCAGAATCACACCGTTGGCAGCACGCGAACCGTAGATGGCTGCCGAGGCAGCGTCCTTCAGTACGTCGATGCTCTCAATGTCGTTCGGGTTGATGCCGTCAAGGTTTCCGCCGGCCACACCGTCGATCACATACAGAGGCTGAGAGTCGCCGATGGTACCGATACCACGGATATACACCTTGTAACCCTTACCTGGCTGAGTCGAGGCACTGGTAATCTGCACACCAGGCGTGCTGGACTGCATAGCTTCGAGGGCATTGGTAGTGTTCAGTTTGGCAATTTCCTCACCCTTTACCTGAACGGTAGCACCGGTCACCAGTTTCTTCTTCATGGTACCATAACCTACAACTACCACTTCCTCCAGTGACTCACTGTCCTCAGCAAGAGTCACGTCGATAACCGACTGGCTACCTACGGCAATTTCCTGAGTGACATAGCCGATGTACGAGATAACCAGCGTAGCACCTGGCTTCACATTAATCGAGAAGTTACCGTCAATGTCGGTAATCACTGCGTTACCGGCATTGCCCTTTTCTGCAACAGTAGCTCCGATAACCGGACCCTGTGCATCAGATACAGTACCTGTAACCTTCTTGGTTGACTGCTGGATGCCGTCAATGACATTCACAGCAGCGTTGGCGTTAGGTGAGTAACAAAGACCCATCAGGGCCAGAGCACTCATCAATAGCGCCGTCTTTCTGATTCTTTGATTCATACTTAGGTATTTAGTTTGATTAATTAAAAAAATTCTGTTTCGTCGATAATTTTGTTAGTCGGGAATCATCAGATGTTTGGGAGAACTCCCTTCCACGCAAACCCACCGGGCCTGCAATGGCTAAAAACGTTTTGTTACTATGTCTTGGTCATGTTATCAGTAGTGTTTCTGGTTTGTAACTTATAGATTGATTATATTCGCTCATCGTGGCGATACATGGTGCAAAAATAAATAAACGAAACAAAATTATCATGAATTTAAGTAACTTTTTTTTAATTGTTGCTCAAAATGATACTATTGATAAAGTAAATGTTACACTTTCGTCCGATAAGTGTTAACTGTACACACCCGAATAAACCTCATACCTGCAGGTCTCTGTATATGTCAATAGAAGCCTCTGTGCGGCTACGGCGTAAATTTCTCTGGCAGTATGGTGCTTTATTCAGAAATAATGATTACTTTTGCAGACACTAAAAAAATAAAAGATTTGATTTCATTTGAATGTGACTATAATAACGGTGCACACCCGATGGTGCTGCAAAACCTTGTTGACAACAATCAGGCGAAGCCCACACCGTACGGCTTCGACGAGTTTAGCGAACGTGCAAAGCAACGCATTCGCCGCGCCTGTGGACTGCCTGACGCTGAGGTGTTCTTCCTGACGGGTGGCACGCAGACCAATGCCACCACCATCGACTCCATGCTTTACCAGTACGAAGGAGTCATCTGTGTCAGTTCCGGCCACATCAATGTGCACGAGGCGGGAGCTGTAGAGTTTACGGAGCATAAGATCATTACCCTTCCGGAGTGCGACGGAAAGATGGATCCCAAGGTACTGGACAAGTATCTGGACGACTTCATGCACGATGGCAACAATGCGCATGCCGTCTATCCCGGCTTGGTCTATATCACCTTCCCTACTGAGCTGGGAACACTTTACACGGCTCACGAACTGGATGACATCTACCATGTGTGCCAGCGTTACGAGATACCTCTTTATATAGACGGTGCCCGTCTGGGCTATGGACTGATGGCCCGCGAGAATGACATGACGTTGCCCTACTTGGCCCGCCATTGCGATGTGTTCTACATCGGGGGAACAAAAATTGGCGCTCTCTGCGGCGAGGCCGTCGTCTTTACCAACCGCCGTGCCCACAAGCACTTCTTCAGCATTCAGAAACAGCACGGAGCCGTCATAGCCAAAGGGGCACTCATCGGCCTGCAGTTCGATGCGCTGTTCAGTCCGTCGTCGGGTGACGAACTGCTCTACTTTGAGCTTTCAAAGCGTGCCATTGACACCGCCATGCGTATGAAGGACATCTTCGCCAAAAAGGGTTATGAGTTTTTCATTGACTCGCCCACGAACCAACAGTTTGTCATGATCAGCAACGAACAGGTGGAACGGTTGTCGCAGCACGTGGTGTTCACCCATTGGGGACAGGCCGACAAGCACCGCACCATTTGCCGCTTCGTTACCAGCTGGGCAACGACCGACGAGGAACTTGACCAGTTGGAGCAGTTAGTGTGAAGCGTTAATCTTTTATTTTTTTATTTTAAATCGTATCGCCAAGGTCTTGACAACTTTCCCGCTATACGTCTGAATCTCTATGCGCATGGAGTCGGCCTGCACGTGGGTCAGTGGAATGCTGAAATAACGCTGTGTCGAATAGTATTGCGGCACGTCGCACTGGTCGTGATATAAACGGCAGCAGAGTGTTCGTGTCCCGTCGTCGTGTTGCTCCACGCTGTCTTGCACCATGGCAATGGCCTGATAGCGGTCTTCCTCACCGTCCTTGCCCGTCATCAGCACGATGCTGCCATTCAGGTATCGGCCGTTGCTGCCAGTCCAGAGACTTTCAAACTTGACCGGGTCCTGTTTCATAGGGTCCAGCATCTCGGGCAGGGCAAGCAGCAGTGTAGGAACCAACGACATGCCCTTGGCCTCTGCTACGGTTTTCCCAGCCTCGTTCTTTACCTTATTATAATATAGGATGGCACGGTAGATGGTGTCGGCCGTGCCGATGGCCTTGGTGGTGAAGCGTGGCTCGGTGGTTAGCGAGTCGCCATCGTCCGTCACAATGTAATCTACGCGCTTGTCGCTGCCGACGTGGGCCTGCACAAAGTCGGCCCGCATCAGCGAGTATTCACCCTCGCCCTTCTCGTAGTTGTCAGCCTCGCACGAGAAGAGCAAAACCATAAGCAGGCCTAAGGGCAGCAACACCAGCCCCGTCCATTTCTTCACTTGGTGTCCTTTCATCCCTTGTCCCCTTTCGCCTTCAGGTAGTTTCGTAGCGGGTTGGCATACATGGTGAGCATTCGTTCACGCAGAAAAGCCTCGTCCTTGTTGGGAATCCTGATTTTTGCCAACTGTCCGCTGAGATATTTCTCAAACCGTTCCTTGTCTTTAGGTGTATAGTGAGCAGCATATTCGTGGTTGCCCTCCAGCTCGTCCAAGGCGATGTAGTTGCAGGGGTAGAGTCGGTAGCTGGCGTGCAACTCGCGGTCAATGCGGTGGCTCAGTGCTGTGAAGAAATCCTTTCGCGGAAGGTCGTCCAAACCGGCAATCCAGGTGTTGATGGGAACCGCGCAGTGGTAGTGCACACGTCCCTTGTAGCCAAAAATGCCCGTCTTCATGTTGTCCAGGTCGTCCTGCCGGCTCTTCTTGAAAGTAGGGTTGTCGCGTTTCTGCTGAAACTCCTGGGCTTTCAGGTAGTCGCACGGGTCAAACTCATAGCTGATGGTCAGCGGCACAATGTTCAGCTCCTGCAGTGGTCCGCCCATGGCCAGCATCTTCAGCACCGAGTCTTGCGTGCGGTCGTCGCTGTCCTTGGCCCGGCCCTCGCGCTGCGCAATCCAGATGTTCTCCCTTTTCTGCGTGACGGCGAAGTGAATATAGCTGCTCATCAGCTGGCTGGAGCGCATCATTTCGTGCGCCGTCAGCCCGCGGCGCACGGTGAACGCCTTGTTCATGCGCACCAGCCGCTTTATCCACGGGTAAATGAGCAGGTTGTCACCAATGCCTATCTCGACCGTCGTTGGGTGGTCGTGCTCCACCAGCATGACGTCGAGGAATGCCGCGTCGAGCACAATGTCACGGTGGTTGCTCACAAAGGTGTAGCGCCCCTTTGCCCGGGGGGGCGGTAGCAGACTGTCGTCGAACGTACAGCCGTCAGTATGCTTGCGGATAATCCACTTGACAACAGGTTTCATGAAACGTTTCTGGAAGTCGAGCGGCGTCTTCACCCCCGTAAAGGCCAGCCGCAGCAGTCCGTTGCGTACTACCTTGGGCAGCCACGGGGCAAACCCCTTCAGTACCAGCGAAAACTGTCTGTCTGCCAGCAGTTCGTCAAATGCCTGCCTCATCTCCGACGGCTCAAAAGGCCGTATCTCGTCAAACTCTGCGGGAATAGTGTAACTCATAGTGCAATTTATTTACGTGCAAAGTTACGAAAAGTCGAGAGTAAAACAAAGAAACTTGTTTCTTTTTTTTGCCGAGACGTAGTAATTTCGCGACTTTTGTCGCAAAGTTACGAAAAGTCGAGAGCATAACAAAGAAACTTGTTTCTTTTTTTTTGCCGAGACGGAGTAATTCTCGCCCAAAAAGTGCTTTCACAAGACTTGTGGAAGGCTATTTTTCATTATTTTTTTATAGAGAGTGATAGACATTCCGAAATATTTTGTATCTTTGCAAACAAGAAAGACAATCGCGGGTCTCCCGATATGACGAAACAGATGGGGAAACATAAGGGGTGCACCCGCCCGTGTCAAGAATGTGCCACGCCCGTGTCAAGATCATGACACGTGCGTGTCATTTGTTTGACACGGCCGCCTGTTTACCAGACTCCCCGGCACTCTCTCCCCGTCAGTCCGGCAGTTTCTCCCCGTTTCCCCGGCAGTTTCTCCCAGTCTTGACGGGGGTGTCTGGCATCGAGTGGATGCAGGAAAACTATTGACAGCCCCTCAGCACCAACCTGCCGCCGATGACGTTCAGGCCTTTCTGAGGTTTCGACAGGCGCTGGCCGTTTAGGTTGTAGATTGTTTGACTGCCCGTGCCTTCAGCTGCGCAGGCATCCATCCGCGTAGCGCTGTCATGCAGCGTGATGCTGAAGTCTGCCGGGCTGATTTGAGTGCTGACAGCATCACGCCCCGACGAGCAGACGGAGTAGAGACGGCCGCTGCCCTCGGCGGCATCGTCAGCTATGTCAACCGGAACAGAAAGCAACGCGCCTTCCGTCATCAGCTGCAGGTCAGTACTGTAGAGCACAAAAAGATGGTGGCCATTGTCCATGCGGGTGACACTGAGGACATGGCCGGCAGCCGACTGCTTCACCCTGCAGTCATCGTCATTAACCGTGAAGCCCTCGGGCAACAGGAGACAGAACTGCAGGGCCGAAGCCCCTGAAGGTTGCGACATGTTGACGGTCAGCGTCACTTGGCCGCCCCGCGTAGCCTCCACGGGACTGACCGACAGCGTTTGGGCCGAAGCCTCCGCGCTCAGCAGCACAGCAGCAAGCCGCAGGAAAAATACTCTGAAGTGTTTCATCATGAGTGCAAAGGTACAAATTATTTGTCTGACAGGCACCATCCGCTCATTATTTTTTTTGAGAATCATACAAATAAATTGTAGAATATTATGTATCTTTGCACACGAATTCCCGACAAATGAAGAAGATACTCATTCTATTAGCCTTGTTAACGGGCAGCTTCAACAGTCTCTGCGCACAACAACGAACCAGCGCAGAAGCCATGCAGATAGCCTCCGAGTTTCTCAACCAGCGGCCTACGTCACGTCTGTCGCGCCTGAACGTGCTGTCACCAGCGTCAGTACGCGAGGCCGTCGCGCTGCGCAGAAGCCGCACAAGCCAGCCGGCCGGCAGCCCGCAGCCGGCAGCCAGCTACTACATCGTGAACGACGAAGCCAACCAGCGGTTCGTCGTCGTGTCGGCCGACAAACGCATGTACCAGATATTAGGCTACTCAGACAACGGCACCTTTGCAGCCGGAGAGGCCCCCGTACAGCTGTTTGACATCCTGGCGTGGTACGACGCACAGCGGGCCGCCATCCCCGAAAGCACCGACCGCGGCCAAGCCCCCAGGCGGGAGCGCGTAAAAGCCATTGCCCCGCTCATTCAGACCAAATGGGGGCAGGAGAGCCCCTACAATAATGACTGCCCCACCAACAGCTGGGGCATCAGGCTGGCAACAGGCTGCGTGGCAACCGCCATGGCACAGGTCATGAACCACCACCAGTACCCCGCGCAAGGGCAGGGGGGCACCGTTGCCTACACCACAGAGACGCTGGGAATCAGACAGACCATGGACTTCGACGCCCTGAGCCTCGACTGGTCAAAAATGTCAGACACCTACAGCTACACGAGCCCGCAAGCCTCGAAGCAGGAAGTTGCTAAACTAATGCATGCCTGTGGCGTGTCCGTACTCATGGACTACAATACGGAGTCGGGCGCTACACCCAACCAGATACCATACGCCGTCATCAACCACTTCGGGTACAACCCCAACACGCAGCACCTGCTGAAGAACTACTACGACAGCGACGAGTGGAACAGCATCATCAGAAGCGAGCTGGCAGCCGGGCGCCCCCTGCTCTACGGCGGCATCGGCCCCGCCAAGACAACCATACTGGGCGATACGCAGGAAATGCAGGGCGGACACCGTTTCATACTCGACGGCATGGACGAAAACGGACTCTACCACTTCAACTTCGGATGGACAGGCGACTGCGACGGATACTTCGCCATCGATGCCGTCAACCCCACCAAGACGTCAAGAGTGCTGGGCGTGCCCACATCCACCGTCTATGACTTCAACCAGGACCAAGGCATGGTCGTCGGCATGTCGCCCCATGCAGTAGGCAAGGAAGAAGACATCTTCTACACCATCGGTCTGGAGCTCGAAACGTCGGTAGCCGTTGACGCTGCCACCAGCCTCACCTATCGCCCCTACTGCTGCGCCAACAAAGCCAGCAAGCAAGTAGCCTTCCGTGGAAAATTCGGGCTGGGCGTCTTCAGCCGAGACTGGCAGCTCGTAGAGACCCTCTTCAGCGACGACGAACTGGTCAGCATGCTACATGCCGGAGGCTTCACCAACAGGTCGGTAACCCGGACGTTCAGCTACAACGCGCAAACCTTCCAGAACGGACGGCAATACTACATAGCACTCTATGCACAGCATGACGACAGCCCACAGCCGACACTCGTCAGGACACCCAACGGCGAGAAAGACTGGTTTCGCGCCACGGTAACCGGCGGCACCGTAACGCTGGAAAGCAAGCAACAGATAACCGACGGCACAAGCGGGCATGAAAAGGGCGACGTGAACGGCGACGGCCGTGTCAACCGTGCCGACATCGACAGCATCATCAGCGTGATGGCAGCCTTAGAGGGCGGTGCCGCTGACAGCAAACCGTCGGCAGAAACCATCAAGTCAGCCGACGTGAACGGTGACGGCCGTGTTGATGTGGCAGACATCGTTTACCTGTCGGGTTTGCTTTCTTCCGCCAATCCCTGATGTCTTGGCGGTTAATGCCACCCAGCATTACGTGTCAGAAGCCTGTTCCGCTCAATCATGCAAGGGAGGCCGCAATGTTTTTAGTGCCAATCAATAAGCAACAAATAAAATCCGCCAACGGCACGTGGAAAAAGGTGCTGTAAAACAGTCAAGCAAAACAATCGCAACTATGAATATTAGCAATTTTCGTGACAGCTATCTTATCGACAAGGCTTACAGGCTAACACTGGTGAGCGTTACGCTTACGGCATTGGCACCGCTCATAGCTACGCTGGTCGATGGGCTCTTTTCGAGCAACCTGTTGGGCAATGATGCTTTCATCGCAGTGAGTGTGGTGCTACCTTTAGTCAACGCCGTAAGCGTGCTAACGATGATATGTGAACGCGGCGGCGCAGTGCTTGCAGCAGGTCAGCTGGCCAAGGGCAACCGCGACAAGGCCAACCGTATATACACGGCGGCATTGGTTTCGGCGGTGCTGGTGGCGGTAATAGCGGCGTTAGGCATTTGGATTAACCTCGACAGCATCTCTTTGGGACTGACCGGCAGGCCCGAGAGCGCAGCGTATGCCCGCGAGTACCTACAGGTGATCGTAATCTACCTGCTCATCCTGCCGCTAAACAACACGTTCAACGACTTTGCAACGCAAGAGGGGGTTCCGCAGTTAACCACCCGGGCCGTGGCTATGGGCAGCGTGGTCAATGTGGTGCTCGACATCCTTTTCATCGGTGTTCTCGACATGGGCATCAGCGGTGCGGCATGGGGTACGGTCATTTCGGGTCTCATCAATCTCGCGTTCATATCGCCCCATTTCCTTAAGGGCAAGAGCCAGTTCAGATTGGCGCGACCGCAGGGCGACCAGGGGGCCATCATCGGCGAGAACCTCAAGCATGGCTTCGGTTTCAACGTCTTTTTTATCGTGGTAAATGCCTTTATGCTCCTGGGCAACGCATTGGTGCTGAAAGTGGCAGGACACGACGGGCTGACGCTCTTTGATGTATGTCTGCAGATACAGTCGGCCACGTTCTCGGTTGTTTTGGGACTCACTATGGCTGGCGTCTCGCTCGTCACCTACATGCGTGCTACCGGCGACAGCGACGGACTGCGGCGCATCATGAATAATACTGCCAGCATACTGGTGGGATTCTACGGTGTGCTACTGCTGTTACTGGTGGCTGTGCCGCAGTTTTTCCTGTGGTGCTTTGGGCTCGACGGTATCGACCTCGCCCTGGCCCGCAGGGTCTTCACCTGCTTTGGCATCTACTACTTCTGCTTCTGTGCCGTAGCGGTATATGCCACTGTCGTACTGCAACTGGCAGGTCTCGTAACGGCCAAGATCGTGCTGGTATTCGCCATGGGCATCATAGCCTATCTGAGTATGCTTGGCCTTTCGAAGGTCAGTGCCGATGCCATGTGGCTGGGAATGATTGTGGGTGGTGTGCCTATCCTTGTGGTCAGTCTGGGTTACGGCTACAGGAGGCACCTCAAGCACCCGTTCTATACCAAGTTCTCGTTGGTCGATAAGATGCCTTCGTGTATTAAGTTCGAATGCTCGATAGATTACGAGCAGCATAATCTTGAAGAGATGAAGAAGATGATCAAGTTATTTGCCTTCATCTGCGAGATGAGCGACGAGCTGAGTTCTAAGATGTACTCTACTATCCTGGCGCTGTTAAACAATGCACGGGATCGTAGAAGCCGTCATCTTAAATATCTTGACATCACGCTCTGCGAGTTAGACGACGGGGTCCAGATGACCATCAAAGACTGCGGCCGTCCCTACGACCCGGTACACAATGGTATGGATGCCGCATCAGTAGGCGCCCGCTCTGCCACCTACCGCTACATGTTCTCCATGAATGTAACGACTATAGTATGGAATAAAATATAATATCATTATCTGTAATAAAAACGACGTTCTTCATGTTGTGTGCAGAGGTACGAATAAGCGAGTACAATACAAAATAAATATTGGCTTTTCTGACTGCAAGACGGCACCTGCCGTTTAGAGTGTGCCAGAGAAACTGGGAGAAAGGGTAGGGGAAACGGGGAGGAACTGCCGGGGAGAGAGGGAGAGAGTGCCGGGGTCTCTGGGTTTCAGCGGCCGCTGAAACTAATAGCACCGCCCGCTGAAAGTATTAGCAACGGGCGGTGAAAGTATTAGCAGCGGGCGGTGAAACCCCTTCACTTTGGTGTTTCTTTCCTGATGACAGGTGGCGATGGGGAACCACCGTTGTTACTTGCAAAGGTACTAATTTATTTGAATATTTCCAATGATAACTGACAAAATTTTTTCGCCAGACCGTTGCCGGACATCAGTTCTCAGAACTGGTTTTCCACGATTTCTGTCAGCACATCGGTCATTGACAGGCCGGCGGCGCGTACCTGCTGGGGTATGAAGCTGGTGGCCGTCATGCCGGGCGTGGTGTTTACTTCGAGCATGGTTATCTTGCCTTCGGGCGATATGATATAGTCAATGCGGATGATGCCGTTGCAATGCAGGATGTCGTAGATGTGGCTGGATATCTGGCTGACGCGGTTAGCCAGTTCGTCAGAGATGCGGGCCGGAGTGATTTCCTCAACCTGTCCGTTGTACTTGGCGTCGTAGTCGAAGAACTCGTTGCTCGTCACCACTTCGGTAATGGGTAGCAGCACCTGCTTTTCGCGGGTCTTATAGACTCCCTGCGTAATTTCGGTACCCTCTAAGTACTGCTCGACCATGACCTCCGGGCTCTCGAGCATGGCCTTGCGGATGGCGGGGGCCAACTGGTCTTTCTTCTTTACTTTTGACACGCCGAACGAGGAACCGTCAGAGGCGGGTTTCACGAAGCAGGGCATGCCGATGTGTTCTTCTACTTCGTCGTCGCTTACCAGCTGTTCGTAGCCGCGGCGGATGAGCAGCGAGTCGGCCACGCTGACACCGTAGCTGCGCAGGTAGTGGTTGAGCACGAACTTGTCGAAGGTCATGGCCTCTACGAGTACTCCGCTGGTGGAGTAGGGCAGGTGTATCAGGTCGAAGTATCCTTGCAGCAGTCCGTTCTCGCCTGGTGTGCCGTGTATGGTTATGTAGGCGTAGTCGAACAGTTTTGCCTTTCCGTCCTCCACGAACGAGAAGTCATTACGGTCAATAGGCGCGGTGATGCCTCCGGGCAGTTCTACGCGCCAGTCGATTCCTTTCACGTCAACCAGATAGATGTTGTAGCGCTCTTTGTCAAAAAAAGAGTAGAGTCCCTGGGCGGAGCGCAGCGACACGTCGTGCTCTGAGGAGTCTCCGCCGCAAACAATTGCAATGTTTCTCTTCAAGTGTTTCATTGGTTTTCTTTATTTTCGTTATTCTTTTTTACTTCCTGTATAGTTTCTCCACTTCACGATGAGGGCTTCCATGTCGGCCGGCAGCTGGCTGCTGAAGTCCATCTGCTGTTTTGTGGTGGGGTGGACGAACCCCAGGGTACGTGCATGCAGGGCCTGGCGGTTGCAGAGCTTGAAGCAGTTGGCTATGTACTGCCGGTAGCTGGCCGTGCGCTCGCCTCTGAGTATTTCGCTGCCTCCGTAGCGCTCGTCGGCAAACAGGGGGTGGCCTATGTGGCGCATGTGGGCCCGAATCTGATGCGTGCGGCCTGTTTCCAGGATGCACTCTACGAGGGTGGTGTAGCCAAAGCGTTCCAGCACGCGGTAGTGGGTGACGGCGCTCTTGCCGATGCCTGAGTCCGGCGGAAAGACGTCCATGCGCAGGCGGTCTTTCGGGTCACGGCCGATGTTGCCTTCTATGCGTCCGCTGTCCTCGGCAAAGTGCCCCCATACCAGTGCGACATAGCTGCGGTGGGTGGTCTTGTTGAAGAACTGTGCACCCAGCTGGGTCTTGGCGTCGGGTGTCTTGGCTACGACCAACAGTCCGCTGGTGTCCTTGTCAATGCGGTGAACCAGTCCGACGCCGGGGTCGTTGGGGTCGTAGGTGGGCAGGTTGCGCAGGTGCCAGGCAATGGCATTGACCAGTGTGCCGTGGAAGTTGCCCACGCCGGGGTGTACCACGAGGCCTGCCGGCTTGTTAATGACCAGCAGCTGGTCGTCTTCATAGACTACGTCAAGGGGAATGTCTTCGGGCTCAATGGTCGTGTCGTAGTGCGGACGGTCCATCATGAGCGTCACCACGTCGCCGGGCCTGACCTTATAGTTGCTCTTCACCGGCCGTTCGTTCACGTGTATGAACCCTGCTTCGGCGGCTTTCTGAATGCGGTTGCGCGAGGAGTGCTGCAGCTTCTCGAACATGTATTTATCTACACGCACGGGCTCCTGGCCCCTATCCACCTCAAAGCGATAGTGCTCGTAAAGCTGGGCCGGCTGTTCTTCGTCGTCCTCAATGGGGTCAAGTATGTTGTCTTCAGTTTCCTCTGTCATGAGTGTCAGGCTTTTCCTCTTCCGTAAGTACCTCATGTGCAGCTGTTGCAGGCTCCTCAACGGGCAGCACTTCTTCCTCGTTGGCGACGTCAACATCTATGTATTCGTCGGTCATTTCTTCTTCTTCCACTATTCCTGAGCCTACCATCAGCATCAGGGGGGTGTCGGTGCTGACGCGGTCGCCCGTACCGATGCGGCGTCCCCGGCTGATGATGCCATAGACCCAGTCCTTCTCGCCGTCAACGCGTTTCGGCGGCAGCATCTTGAAGCCGAGGGCTGTCAGTTTTGCCTCGGCCTCGCGCAGGCTGCTGTTGTCAATAATGTCGGGAATGACGATGGTGGGTGACGAGGTGGAGTTGACGGTGACGTAAATGACGCGCCCGCTCTTTACCAGCGCCTTGGCGTCGGGCAGCTGTGCCAGAATGCAGTCGGCCGGTTTCCGCTTGTTGTAGCCGGAGTCAGACACGGCAATCTTCAGCCCGCGTTCCTCAAGCAGAATCTTTGCCTTGTCGAAATCCATCTCTACCACGTTGGGCACTTCCACTTCCTGTCCGTGGTGGGTGTAGAAATCAAGCCCGAATCTTACGCCGAGGCACAGCAGTATGAATACCACAAACATGGCAAACAAATGAATCCATAAATGCCAGTCGGCCACTTTCTGTAATTTTTGTTTCATGTTCTTTTGAAACTATGCTTTGCTATTTAACCGACAAAGGTACGAAAAGTCAGGCAGAACACCAAATTTTATTGGCATTTTCTCTTCGGGGGGTGCATAAAAGAAAACGGAACGGGACATCTCTGCCTCGCTCCGCCGTTCTTTAGCATTGCCACTTGGTCAAAGTGGGTTACTTTCCGTGACGCTCGTCTGATACCGTCAGCTTCTTGCGGCCTTTTGCGCGGCGGGAAGCCAGTACGCGACGGCCATTCTTGGTTGCCATGCGCTCACGGAAGCCATGCTTGTTCACGCGGCGGCGATTGTGTGGCTGGAATGTTCTTTTCATTGTCTTTTTATACTTTTTTGTTATTACTATTTCTCGATTCGGGCTGCAAAATTACGCAATTCTTTTTAATTATACAAGTTTTTCCCAAAAAATTATGAATTATGAATTAAGAATTAAGAATTATTTTGTACCTTTGCACCCGCAAAATGCGATAATTATCATTTAAACAGCAATATTTTTTCGTATGATTAATTCACAAGACATCAAGAAGGGAACTGCCATTCGCATGGACGGTGCCATTTGGGTTTGTATCGATTTCCAGCACCGTAAGCCCGGTAAGGGAAACACCATTATGAACATTAAGATGAAGAACGTTACTGACGGCCGTGTGCTGGAGCGCCGCTACAACATCGGCGAGAAACTGGAGGACGTGGTGATTGAGCACCGCGACTATCAGTACCTTTATGAAGACCAGGAGGGGCGTATCTTCATGAATCAGGAGACGTTCGAGCAGATTCCCATTGCCAACGACTTGGTCATCGGTCATGAGTATATGAAGGAAGGCGACGTCGTATCGGTGGTCAGCGACACTACCGACGGTACCATCCTCTATGCCGAAATGCCTGTCAAGACCATTCTGCGCGTCACTCACTCTGAGCCGGGCATCAAAGGCGACACCGCTACCAACACGCTGAAGCCTGCAACGCTGGAAACGGGCGTCGAGGTCCGTGTCCCCCTGTTCATCAACGAGGGAGACCTCATTCAGGTTGACACACGTGACGGTTCGTACCTGGCACGTGCCAAGGAGTAAGAATGAAATATTCATTCATTGTCCCTGTGTTTAATCGCCCTGACGAGGTGAGCGAACTGCTTGAGAGCCTCTGCTCCCAAACAGTGAAGGACTTTGAGGTGATTATTGTTGAGGACGGTTCCCGGAAAACATGCAAGGGTGTTTGCGACAAGTTCGCAAGCATCCTTGATTTGCATTATTACTACAAGGACAACAGCGGCCCCGGACAGAGCCGCAATTACGGCGCAGAGCGCTCACGCGGCGAATGGCTCATTATTCTCGACTCCGACGTGGTGCTGCCGGCTGACTATTTGTCAAGTGTAGAGTGTAGAGTGCAGGACTCAAATCTAAAGGAACTCGTGGCATGGGGTGGCCCTGACGCCGCCCACGAGTCGTTTACGCCGGTGCAGAAGGCCATTTCCTATTCCATGACGTCGTTCTTTACCACGGGTGGCATTCGTGGAGGAAAGAAAAAGCTCGACAAGTTCTTCCCCCGTTCGTTCAACATGGGTATCCGCCGCGACGTCTATCTGCAACTGGGCGGCTTCTCAAAGATGCGCTTTGGTGAGGACATCGACTTCAGCTACCGCATTGTCGAGGCCGGACATCAGCCGCAGCTCATTCCTGAGGCGTGGGTGTGGCACAAACGCCGCACTGATTTCCGAAAGTTCTTCCGGCAGGTGTATAACAGTGGCATTGCACGCATCAATCTGGAGAAGCGGCACCCGGGAACCCTCAAGCTGGTTCACCTGTTGCCCACGGTGTTCACGCTGGGCGTTTTTGCACTCATCCTGACAGGGGCCTTCGGCCGCATCATGATGGTCTATGGAGAGCCTGCCGATTTCCGCCTTTGGTATTGGGTGGTCATAGCAGCACTGGCCCCCATATTCCTTTACAGCCTGCTCATCTTCGCAGACTCTGCCCGAAAGAACCGGAGCGTGCACGTCGGGCTGCTCAGCATTCCCGCTGCCTTCACCCAGCTGGTGGGCTATGGCTTGGGGTTCCTGGAAAGCTGGTGGAAACGTTGCGTGCTGAAACAAGATGAGTTCCAGGCATTCGAAAAAACATTCTACAAATGACCAAACTAAGCATCAACCAGTGGGCTAAAGAAGACCGTCCGCGAGAAAAACTGGCTGCGTCGGGCGCAGAAGCCTTGAGCAATGCCGAACTGCTGGCCATCCTGATTGGCTCGGGCTCCATGAAGGAAAGCGCAGTAGAGCTCATGAAACGCATTCTCAGTGAGTGTAACAACAACCTGAACACACTGGGGAAAATGTCTCTGCACGAACTGATGCAGTATAACGGCATTGGCGAAGCCAAGGCCATCACCATTCTGGCTGCCTGCGAGTTGGGCAAGCGCAGGCAGCGCGAACAGGCAGAAGAACGCCCCGACTTAGGCACTGCCACCCGCATGTATAACTATCTGCACACACACATGCAGGACCTTGATGTGGAGGAAGCATGGCTACTGCTGATGAACCAGAACTTCCGCCTGATTAAGAGCCTGCGACTGTCGCATGGGGGCATTACCGAAACGGCGGTCGATGTGCGGCTCATCATCAAGGAGGCCGTGCTCTGCAATGCCACCATACTGGCTCTGGCGCATAACCACCCGTCGGGCAGCATACGTCCCAGCGCCGACGACAACCGGCTGACGGAGCGCGTCAAGAAAGCCTGTGAGGTCATGCGCATCCGCTTTGCCGACCATATCATTGTTACCGACGGACAATATTACTCTTACCACGAACAAGGAAAAATCTAAAAAAAAATAACAACGTACGACATGACACAAGAAGAAAAGACCCGGATGGAAGAGCGCATCGTTGACGTGCTGAAGACGGTTTATGACCCTGAGATTCCCGTTAATATATACGACCTGGGCATGATATACAAGATAGATGTCCAGGACGACAATAACGTTGAGCTCGACATGACATTCACCGCCCCGAACTGTCCTGCCGCCGACTTCATCTTAGAGGATGTGCGCACCAAGGTGGAAAGCGTTGACGGCGTGAAGAGTGCCAACGTCAACCTGGTCTTCGAACCGGCATGGGACCAGTCGATGATGAGCGAAGAGGCAAGGGTGGAATTAGGATTTGATTAGACACTTTTAACTCTACACTGAAAAAGATGAAGAACATTTATTTCCTTTCCGACGCCCATTTGGGCTCATGGGCTATTCCACATCCGCGGCAGCAGGAACGCCGGCTGGTGCGTTTCCTTGACAGCATCAAGGAGAAAGCGGCCGCCGTCTATCTGCTGGGCGATACCTTCGACTTCTGGTACGAATATAAATATGTGGTGCCGCGTGGCTATACGCGCATACTCGGGAAAATCAGCGAACTGACGGATGCGGGTGTCGAGGTCCACTTCTTTATTGGAAATCACGACATCTGGGCTTTCGACTACCTGGAACGCGAATGCGGAGTCGTTCTCCACAAACAGCCACTGACCACCGAGCTGTACGGAAAGGTGTTCTTCATGGCGCACGGAGACGGGCTGGGCGACCCTGACAAAAAATTCAAGCTGTTGCGCTGGGTGTTCCACAACCGCGTCTGCCAGAAGGCTTTTTCAGCCATTCATCCCCGGTGGAGCATCTGGCTCGGACAAACATGGGCCAAGCACAGCTACCTGAAGCACAAGGAAACGGGCGTGGAACCGTATATGGGAGAGAACAAGGAATTCTTGGTGCGCTTCACCAGGCAGTACATGCAGCACCACCCCAACATTGACTTTTACATCTACGGACATCGGCACATTGAGTTGGATTTGCAGCTCACCAAGAAAGCCCGTGTCATGATTCTGGGCGACTGGATCAGCCAGTTTACCTATGCTGTTTTCGACGGGGAACACATGTTCTTGGAGGAGTATGTGGAAGGAGAAAGTCGCCCTTAGCTTTTTTTAACGTTCATAATCGTATGGTATTAAATATTTTAAGTATATTTGCAGACAAATAATTGAGATTACTACCGAAAGATATTTTTCAACCAAAATAATAATATTATGATTAAAGAGAAAATTGACCAGTTCTTGGCAGCTCAGGCTGCTAATCTGCCCGCTGAGGCAATGACTGAGATTCGTGAGAGATTAGAAGCTGCTGACGACAGCAAGTTTGACGAACTCCAGATGTTGCAGTTCAAGAATCCTACTACCATGATGCTTATTGCATGGCTGTTGGGCTGTTATGGCGTTGACCGTTTCATGCTGAAGGACACCACCATGGCTATTGTTAAGCTCTGCACCTGCGGTGGCTGCGGTATCTGGGCGCTCATCGATATCTTCACCGCCGGCAAGCGTACCCGTGAGTTCAACCTGAACCTGCTGAACGAGATTCTGTAATCTTATTTCTGTAACAAAAGAGACTTACATCAAGCATTGCCCGACTGGTGCGGTGCTTGATGTTATGGTTTATAAAAACGAAACATTAATGATGGACAATCAGACAAATATGCTGCTGATGAATTATGCCAAGTACTTCCCCGAGTCAAGTATTCCGGCCATTCGTCAGACTCTTGAGGAACTTGGTCCCCAACGTGCAAGCCAGGCCCTGGCTGCTGACTATAAAGACCCTACCGTTGCGCTGTGCCTTTCGCTGGTATGCTTTTTGGGAGTATCAGGCGTTGACCGCCTGTATATCGGCGATATTGGCCTGGGCATTGGCAAACTCATCACAGCTGGCGGTTGCGGCATCTGGGCGCTCATTGACCTGTTCCTGATTATGGGAGCTGCCAAGGAAAAGAACTACCAGAAGTTCATGCAGAATGTCAGCTTCCTCTAATGGTCTGTAATACCCGTGATAAGTCGTAAAGGTCTTGTCATTCTCTGTATTATTGGTGTAACCTGGGTGGTGCTGTCTTATTTCACGCAGCGCGCAGGTTACAACGTTATTGTATGCCCTTCGCGACTGGTCTATGACCTGCCCTGTGCCGGCTGTGGCGGTACGCGCGCGTTCCTGTTGTTAATAAAGGGGCATCCTGTCGATGCTTTCTTCATGAATCCCAATGTCTATCCTGCCGTATTGGGCATCCTGGCGGCTCTCCTGCTGGCAGGCTACGATTTTGTCCACCACACCAACCGGCTGCGCGACATTTCTGCCCGTTTCAGGCAGTGGGGCAACCGCCCTGCGGTCTATGTCCCGGTGCTTTTGTTTGAGGCTGTTGTCTGGGGCTATAACATCTGGCGCTACCGGCACGGAATGCTATAAAAAGAAAACGAATGGGCAACACCCTGTCGGCGTCACCCATTCGCACTGACTTTAAGCCTGTCAGTATTTTGTTTGCTTACTTCAGCAGGTTCATGGTGTCCGTGGCAATCATCAGCTCCTCGTCGGTCGGGATGACAACCACTTTCACCTTCGAGTCGTCTGCCGAGATGATGGCCTCTTCGCCGCGTACCTTGTTCTTCTCTTCGTCGAACTTCACGCCAAGGAACTCCATGTTCTTGCAGACCTCAGAGCGCATGCTCACCTGATTCTCACCAACGCCAGCGGTGAAGACGATGACATCCAGTCCGCCCATGGCGGCAGCATAGGCACCAATGTACTTCTTGATGCGGTAGAAATACATGTCCTGAGCCAGCTTGGCCTTCGGGTCACCGTTCTTGGCGGCATTCTCCACGTCGCGCATGTCGCTGCTGCCACCCGTCAGACCGGCAACGCCGCTCTTCTTGTTGAGCAGATTCGACATGCCGTCGGCATCCAGACCTAACTTCTTCTCGAGGAACGTCACCGCACCGCCGTCGATGTCGCCGGCACGGGTACCCATGACGAGACCTTCCAGCGGGGTGAGACCCATGGAGGTGTCAATGCACTTGCCATCGACCACGGCAGCTATACTACCGCCATTGCCTACGTGGCAGGTCACCATCTTCGTACCCTCTGCGGGAATGCCGAGGAACTCACAGGCACGGGCCGACACGTAGCGGTGGCTGGTACCGTGGAAGCCATAGCGGCGCACGCCGTACTTCTCGTACAGCTCGTAGGGAATGGCATACATATAAGCCTTGGGAGGCATGGTCTGGTGGAAGGCTGTGTCGAACACGCCTACCTGGGGCAGACCGGGCATGAGTTCCTTCACGGCATTCACACCCTTCAGGTTGGCAGGGTTGTGAAGCGGAGCCAGGTCAGAGCACTCCTCAAAAGCCTTCAGCACCTCGTCGGTCAGGATGACGGACTTGTTGAACTTCTCGCCGCCATGCACCATGCGGTGACCTACGGCATCTATTTCCTTCAGGTCTTTAATAACGCCTATCTCGGGGTCGGTGAGCAGTGAGAAGATGAACTTCACGCCCTCGGTATGCTCGGGGATGTCGTGCATAATCTGTTTCTTCTCGCCGTTAGCCAGCTTCACTTTCACAAAGGCACCGTCCAAGCCCACGCGCTCTGCGCCACCCGATGTCATCACGGACTTGTCGTCCATGTTATACAATGCATATTTAATAGAACTGCTGCCACAGTTGAGAACTAAAATCTTCATAAATCTTTTTATTTTATTTTTCTTTTTCTTACTTTTTAGCATCCATCGCCTGACAGGCGGTAATGGCTACAAGGTAGTAGATGTCCTCGACGGAACAGCCACGGGAGAGGTCGTTCACCGGACGGGCAATACCCTGGAGGATAGGACCGATGGCGATGGCATCACCCAGACGCTGTACGAGCTTATAGGCAATGTTTCCTACTTCGAGGTTCGGGAATACCAGCACATTGGCGTTGCCGGCAATGTCAGAACCGGGAGCCTTCTTCGAGCCTACACTGGGCACGAGGGCGGCATCGGCCTGCAGCTCACCGTCAATCTTCAGCGACGGGTCGAGTTCCTTGGCCAGCTTCGTAGCCTCAATGACCTTGTCAACCACCTCGTGGGTAGCACTACCCTTTGTCGAGAAGCTCAGCATGGCCACGCGGGGGTCTGTAAAGCCTGCCACCGAACGGGCGGTCTGTGCCGTGCAGACGGCAATCTGCGAGAGCTGGTTGGCATCGGGCATGGGTGTTACGGCCACGTCGCCAATGACCAGCACGCCATTCTCGCCGTACTCAGGCTTCTGCGTAATCATCAGCATGGCACCGCTGACGCAGGTGATACCAGGGGCGCACTTGATAATCTGCAGGGCAGGACGCAGCGTCTCGCCTGTCGTTGACAACGCTCCGCTAATCTGTCCGTCGGCACCCTCGGTCTTGATAATCATACAACCCAGGTAGAGCGGGTCCTTCACCAGTTCGCGGGCCTTCTCGATGGTCATGCCTTTCTTCTCGCGCAGCTTGGCGAGCAGCTGTGCATACTCTTCACTCTTCTCGCAGTTCAGCGGGTCAATGAGTGTGGCCTTGTCAATGTTGGTCAGGCCGCATTCCTTGGCCAAGGCGTGAACTTTGTCGGGGTTGCCTATCAGAATCAGGTCTGCAATGTCTTCAGCCAGCACGCGGTCGGCTGCTCTCAGGGTGCGCTCCTCTTCTGCCTCGGGGAGCACAATGCGCTGCTTGTTGCTTTTGGCACGCGCAATGATTTGTTCGATTAAACTCATAGTTTGTTGTCTGTTATTGTTAAGAAAATTATTTTTTAGTAGATTGCAAAGATACGGAAAAATATCGGGATACGCCCATGCACGAAGATAAAAAAACTAAAAAATCTCCGATAACGATTTCATAGCGTTTCATGCGGCGCACTTACGACAATTCCCGCGTGAGGATGCTTTCCAGTGCTTCTGCTGTCAGGCGCAGATGGAACTGCCCTTTGATGGCCACCGAGATGCTGCCCGTTTCCTCTGACACGACAATGGCTACGGCGTCGCTCTCCTGCGATATTCCCATGGCGGCGCGGTGCCTGAGCCCTAATTCCTTCGGTATGTCGAGGCTGTGGCTCACGGGCAGGATGCATCCTGCTGCCTTGATGCGGTGGTTGGAAAGAATCATGGCACCGTCGTGCAACGGTGAGTTCTTGAAAAAGATGTTCTCTATGAGCCGTTGGTTCACGTGGGCGTCTATGATGTCGCCCGTCTGTACCACGTCGTCAAGTGGTACGCTGCGTTCAATGACGATGAGGGCACCCTCTTTCCTCCTGCCCATGTTCATGCACGACATGACGATGGGCATCAGTGTCTTCTTGCTGATTTCAAGATGTTCCCCGTCGTTACGACCCAGGGAGAGAATGCGCCGCAGCCTGCGCATGCGCCGGTGGGAACCCACATTGAAGAGAAACTTGCGTATGTCTTCCTGGAAGATAATCATCAGTCCGATGACACCCACGCTCACCAGCTTGTCCATGATGGAGCCTAACAGTTTCATCTCGAGGATCTGCGAGACAATGAGCCACATGATCACGAAGATGATGATGCCCATAAACACGTTTAGCGAGCGCGACTCCTTCATCAGCCTGTATGCGTAGTAAAGCAACAGTGCTACAAGGAAGATGTCGATAATATCTTTTATTCCGAATTCTAAAATCTCTAACACCCTGTTTTTTTATTTACGATTTACTTATTTCCGATTTCCTGTTTTCAGATAGCCGCTGCCGTGCTCAACCTGATGCATTCTGCGGCCTCTTTCACGTCGTGAACCCTGAGAATGGCGGCTCCGCGCTCTATGGCCAGCGTGTTGAGCACCGTGGTGCCGTTCAGGGCTTCCTCAGCACTGGTGCCCGTCAGCTGCCAGACCATTCGCTTTCTCGACACGCCCGCCATGACGGGCAGTTCCAGTAGCTGTAGCTGCTGCAGGTCGCGCAGCACGGTGTAGTTCTGCTCCAGCGTCTTGCCGAAGCCGAAGCCGGGGTCCAGTATGATGTCCTTTTGTCCGAAGTCACGTAGCTGCTGCACCTGTCGTGCAAACGTCAGCAGCATGTGCCGCATGTCCGGTTGGGTGGACATGAGGATGTAGGGCACACCCAGCCGCGCCACCATGCGGAACATGGCAGGCATCTCGTCCGCGTCGGCCGTTTGTGTGCCGCCAAAGGCTCCACCGTCGTGGCCGCCGCTCACGTCGTTGATGATGTCGGCACCATATTCCTCCACCGCCATGCGTGCCACCGCAGGCCGGAAGGTGTCAACGCTGACGGGCGTGCCGGGAGCCTCGCGCCTGACAATGGGCAGCGCCATGCGCAGACGGCCCATCTCCTCCGCCTCGCTGACCGTGTCGGCACCAGGGCGTGTAGAGTAGGCACCAACGTCAATCATCGCTCCACCCTCTGCCACAATCTGCCGCGCCCTGGCGGCAATCTCCGCCTCAGTCTGCTGGCGGCTGCCGGCATAGAAAGAGTCGGGTGTCACGTTCAGGATTCCCATCACCCGTGGCGTCGTCAGGTTCAGCAACTGGCCGTGTATATTCAGTGTATAGTCCATACTGCGTACAAAGGTACACATTTTAGCGAAGAGTGAAGAGTGAAGAGTGAAGAATTTATGGTTGGCAGGCTTTTTTTGTGATTTTTTATTCTTTGTTACTTAATTTATTTGTAACTTTGTGGCTGTTTTTCAGATAAGTAATATGGATATTAAAGAGCTTTACCAGCTATATCAGCAGCACCCGTGCATCACCACGGACTCGCGCAACTGCCCCGAAGGCAGTATTTTCCTCGCCCTGAAAGGAGAAAAGTTTGACGGTAATCAGTATGCACTGCAAGCCCTTGAGAAAGGCTGCAGCTACGCCATTGTTGACAATTCTCCACTTTCCACTCTAAACTCTAAACTAATAAAAGTTCCTGACACGCTCCAGACCTTCAAGGACCTGGCCCGTGAGCACCGCCGGCAGTTCCAGATTCCCATCGTCGGCATTACCGGCACCAACGGCAAGACAACCACCAAGGAACTGGTGGCCGCCGTGCTGCAGACGCAATACAACGTACTCTACACCGAGGGAAACTTCAACAACGACGTCGGTGTGCCCAAGACCCTGTTCCGGCTGAACGAGGAGCACGATATTGCCGTCGTGGAGATGGGAGCCAGCCACCCGGGCGACATCAAGACACTCGTGGAAACTGCCGAGCCTACCTGCGGACTGATTACCAACGTGGGGCGTGCCCACCTGCAGGGCTTCGGCTCCTTCGAGGGCGTCTGCAAGACCAAGGGCGAACTGTATGACTTCCTCTGCCATCGTGACCTGCCCGTGTTCGTCAACCGCGACAATGAACACCTGATGCGCATGGTAGCCGAGCGGCACATGCCCGACGTTTATTACTACGGTCAGAGCGATGCAGCCGACATACTGATTCGTGGCGAGGTGACTGCCTGCGACCCGTTCCTGCGCTTCCGCTGGCGCGAGCAGGACCACGATACCGGCTACACCGGACCCTGGATGGAGGTGCAGACACAGCTCATCGGTGCCTACAACGTGGACAACATGTTGGCTGCCATCACCGTGGGCTACGTCAACAATGTGCCCTTCGACGACATCAACCGCGCACTGAGCAGCTACACCCCCAAGAACAACCGCTCGCAGATGACCGTCACGGAGAAGAACCACCTCGTCGTAGATGCCTACAACGCAAACCCCACCAGCATGAAGGCAGCCATTGACAACTTCCGGCTCATCAATACGGGCGGAGCTCCCAAAATGGTTATTCTCGGACAAATGGGCGAGCTGGGCGATGTCAGTAGCGAGGAGCACCAGCACGTCATTGACCAGCTGCGCCAGGCCTGCTTCGACGAGGTGTGGCTCGTGGGCGACGAGTACCTGCAGACCGACAGCCGTTTCCGTCATTTCGCCAATGTCGAAGACGTGAAAACAGCCATCGGCAGCGAGCACCCGGAGCACTTCTATATACTCATCAAGGGCAGTAACAGTAATCGGCTCTTTGAACTGCCCGAGTTGCTGTAATGCTCAGGGGAGCTTGCGGTGCAAAGCGGCAGTGGCGACGAAAGGTTAGGGCTTTTAGAATGATTAAAAAAGGTTAAATAGAAAGGGGCGAAAGCAAATTCTTCACTCTTCGCTCTTCTCTCTTCACTTTTTTTCGTACCTTTGCAGCCGCTTACGAGAAAATCAAGGGCAATCGGGATGTAGCGCAGTTGGTAGCGCACTACGTTCGGGACGTAGGGGTCGGGCGTTCGAGTCGCCTCATCCCGACC